>JBBEBN010000390.1:0-10455 GCA_040882305.1 Cyclobacteriaceae bacterium | reverse complement strand
CCACCGCGCACTTTTATTTCCTCGATGACCTTCCGGGTGTTCAGCCACTTTCCGTCAAGGAGATACTGGTCACGGCTTCTATCCTTAAATGTCACTTTATACCAGTCAACCAGGTCCCGCTGTGCATTCGTCACCGACCAGGCGATGGAATCGTTAAACCCGATGATCACACTGGGAACGCCGGGAAGGGTTGCGCCCATGGTATTGATGCCCGGCGCATGAAGCTGAACGGCATACCAGATCGAAGGCAAAGTAAGATTGAGATGCGGGTCTCCCGCCAGCATGGGGGAGCCGGTATACGTTTTCGATCCGGCAACAGCCCAGTTGTTACTTCCTGTGTTGGGATCAGCAGCCGCCAGCCTCTTTATTCCCATCAGTTCATCGGGCAACGCCAGGGGTAGGTTATCCAGGGCGATCGGCTGAAAATCCCATTGCCCGGGCCTCTCCACGATCGGATCTCCGCTTTTTTCGTTGTCGGGATACAGGAGATCAACCATTTCCTTACCGAACAGCTTCAGCGCATTGGTCATCTCAATATCCTTGTCACCCATATTCAGTGTTTGCGCCATGTTCTTCAGCAAAAGGGCGCATTTCAGCGTCGTCCAGGGTTCGGGCTCATAATTTAACAGCTTGTATTCGAACGGAAGGTCATTGTAGTCCAGTGATTCAATATAGTGGTTGATCCCTTCGGTGTACTGGATGATGGCGGGATGGTTCCCCATGGATTCAAGGGCATTTTGAGCGGCATACACCATTCCCAGCCGTCGTTGCCTCCGATCATAGTTGAGCACAGCATCGCTTGCCACAATCTCTGAAACCCTGCCTGCCGCAGCGTGTGTCTGAAATTCCATCTGCCACAAGCGGTGCATCGCCGTGATATAACCTTGCGCCAGATAGAGGTCATCGTGGTTTTGGGCAAAGATATGTGGGATCAGAAGGCTGTCGTACACAACGGTCACCTGTGCCTTCAGACCGGGGATCACGAGTTGTTTCTTGCCCTGATAACCGGTCGGCTCCAGGTTCTGCCAAAAGCCATGGAAGGGATCCAGGAAACTGCCCAAAGGAGGAATAGAGGTATTGCCTATTGTCCAGCCGACGTTCATCAGATAAATCAATAGTAAGGTTATGGCCAGACTTGTAAAAAACTTAGCAAAGTTCATTCAGTGGCTCCGGAATTTAAGTGAATAAAGTAAAAAGCTTTTCCTAATTTTCGTCAAAATTCGATTAAATTTTTGTCAAACCATCATTCGAGCATTTTGTCGCGCTATTCAAAAGAACAAATAAAAAAGGCTTCTCACATCAAAGCTATCTTTTTTGACGTGGATGGGGTGCTGACAAATGGCAAGATCATCTATGATGAAAATGGAAAGGAGATCAAAACTTTTCATGTCAAAGACGGGCTCATCATCAGCTATCTGAAGAAGGCTGGGATCCTTACTGGTGGCATCTCGGGAAGAGAATCAGCGGCAGTTACGAAACGTTTTGCGGAATTGAAGATCGATTTCTGTCATCAGGGTATCGTCGACAAAGCCATGGTCTTCGAAAAACTCATGGGTCATTACAAGCTTAAATCCAGGGAAGTCGCCTTTATCGGCGATGATCTAAATGATTTACCCGTGTTCAGGTTAGCGGGATTCGCAGTTTGCCCGGCTGATACTTATGACTATATCAAGGAAAAGGTGGATTTGGTGACGGAGGCGAAGGGCGGCGAAGGAGTGCTCAGGGAAGTGGCGGATTTCGTCCTGGAGGCGAAGGGATTGTTCCAGAAAATACTGAAGGGCTGACGCCCTGAAATTGAATTGCTCATATGGAAAGGTTTAAAAATACAGTTGAAGTCGCGAAGAATATTATCCTCGGCGGTGAGCGTATGGTGTTGTTTGCCGGGCCCTGCGCTGCAGAGAGCTATGATATATGCATGGAAACTGGCGCAGCGGTGAAGGCGATTTGCAGTAAGCTGGACATCGACTACATTTTTAAGTCGTCGTTCGACAAAGCCAACCGCACTTCTGCGGGATCTTACCGCGGGCCCTCACGCGCGGGAGGGCTGGAAATCCTTGCCAGTGTAAAAAAGGAGCTTCAGGTTCCCATCGTCACCGATGTGCACGAAACCTGGCAGTGTGAGGAAGTTGCACAGGTAGTGGACGTGCTTCAGATCCCCGCTTTCCTCTGCAGGCAGACGGATCTGCTAAAGGCTGCAGCGCGGACCGGAAAGGCGGTGAAGATAAAAAAGGGACAGTTCATGGCGCCGGAGGACATGAAGTACGCAGTTGAAAAAGTGCGGGAGGAAGGGAATGAGAAAGTGTTTCTGACAGAGCGGGGAGTGAGTTTTGGCTACCATACGCTGGTCGTGGATATGCGCTCGCTTCCTTTGATGCGACAGTATACACCCGTTATTTTTGATGTTACGCACTCGGTCCAGCAGCCAGGTGCGAAAGGGGGTTCTTCCGGCGGTCAGCGCGAATTTGCCCCCTTCCTTGCCCGCGGCGCGGCAGCTGTCGGCGTCGATGGTTTTTTCATTGAAACCCACCCCAATCCGGCCAAAGCCTTAAGTGACGGGCCCAATATGATCCCGCTCAGCGAGATGGAGGCGTTCCTTACGATGATCAAAAGGTTTTGGCAGCTTCAGAGAACTGCCTCCTGAAAATTTTGGCAAATGACGATTTGATTTTAGATTTGTACTTTAAATCTACCGAATTAGTGGACTTAACCTTTTCTCAGGGATACGTATTATCAGTTGTTGTTTTTCTGGTACTGGCCCTTTACCGGGAATGGTTCAATCCGGCGCTGACGTTCTTCATTGCCGTGGTGGCCTTATTATTGGGAAAGGTGATTACCCCTGGCGAGATACTGCAGGGGTTATCCAATCCTCAGATCATCATCATCTTCCTGCTGATGCTGGCGACGGCGGGGATCCGGAGCATTTTTGGTTCGGAGGTATTTTCGCGGGTGTTCAATCCCAGCCTGTCTCCAAAAGCCTTCCTGTTTCGGATGATGGTCACCGTCTCGTCTATGTCCTCGGTATTGAACAACACCCCCATTGTTGCCTTCATGATCCCGTATGTGAAGGATTGGGCGCGGAAGACAGGGAACCCGGCATCGAAGTTCCTCATTCCGCTGTCATACGCAACCATCCTCGGAGGGATGATCACCGTGATCGGAACCTCGACCAACCTGGTGCTGAATGGTCTGGTGATGCAATACGACCTTCCCCTACTGGGATTTCGCGACTTCTTTTATTTGGGGGTTATTGTAACGATTGCGGGCGGGCTATATCTCTATCTGGTGGGATACAGGTTGCTCCCCACCAATCCGAATGAGATCGATGCCCTGCGGGAAAACCTAAAAGAATACATCATTGAGACGGAGATCGCCCACGGATCTACCCTTCGGGGCAAAACGGTGAAAGAGGCTGGTTTGAGAAACCTGCAGGACGTTTTCCTCGTGGAGATCATTCGCGACGACAAGGTGATCTCTCCTGTATCTCCCGACGAAGCGTTGGAGGAGAAGGATGCGTTATTTTTCTCCGGCAACACACAGTCCATTTATCAGTTGATCAGAGAGGACAATGGGTTGAGCGTGCCGGAAGGTCACCAGACAGAACCAGACGAACACTTTAATTTTGTTGAGGCGGTGATCCCCGCCAACTCCGAGCTGATTGGTGTGCGCATCAGGGATTCAGATTTCCGTAAACGATTTCACGCCTCCATCATCGCCATCCACCGGAACGGTAAGCGTGTACCGGGAAAGGTCGGTGAAATGCACCTGGCAGGCGGGGATTTCCTGCTTCTGCTCGCAGGCGATCACCGCGAGAATGGCAATCACGAAAAGGACCTTTTTTTCCTTTCTGTTCCCAAAAAAGTTAAAACTGCAAAAGATAAGAACCTGAAGTTCGCCGGCATCGCGAGTGTCCTTCTGCTGGTCAGCGGAGTGGTGGGCGTGTTTCCGCTGTTCGATGTTTGTCTTGTGATCCTATCCGGGCTCGTATTTCTTGGGGTGCTCGGTCTGGTGGAGATCCGTCGCGAACTGGATTTAAGTTTACTCCTCATTCTCGTCTGTTCTCTTGCGCTGGGTGTCGGGCTGGAGAAGTCCGGTGCTGCGGATATCATCGCGTATTTACTGGTATCCGTTTCCGAGAAGTATGGTCCGGTGGCCGTGCTCGCTTCATTATTTCTTGTGACAACTTTTTTGACTGCGCTTATCTCCAATGCGGCCGCGGTGTCAATTGTTTTTCCGATTGCCATGGGGGTGGCCGAGCAGTTGGATCTTTCGTATACGCCATTTTTTGTTGCCATCGCGTTTGCGGCGTCCGGCGATTTTATGACGCCGATTGGCTATCAAACCAACCTGATGGTGTATGGCCCTGGCGGGTATACTTTTAGAGACTTTTTGAGGGTGGGATCTCCGCTCACTTTAATGTATACTATATTGTGTATTGTATTTATTTCGTACTTCTATAACCTGGTCTAGCGTTGAATTACATCTATCCAATAAAGACGAAGGTCAGCACCGCCGAACGGCAGCGTTTGATGAGCCAGAAACCAAAGCTGATATGGTTTACGGGTCTTTCCGGCTCGGGAAAGTCCACGCTTGCAGTTCAGCTCGAGGCTTCCCTGCACGCGCAGGGTTTTAAAACCTACCTTCTGGATGGAGACAACATCCGGGCGGGTTTGAACAAAGACCTCACCTTCACGGACGATGCGCGCGTGGAGAACATCAGAAGGATCGCAGAGGTGTCTAAACTTTTTCTCGATGCCGGAGTGGTCTTGCTGTCAGCCTTCATTTCGCCTTTTCAGGCTGACCGTGAACAGGTGAGGTGGATTGTCGGGGAAGAGAATTACATTGAGGTGTTTGTCGACGCTCCGCTCGAAGTATGTGAGCAACGCGATGTCAAAGGGTTGTACAAGAAAGCGCGCGCAGGGGAGGTGGCAAACTTCACCGGCATCAGCTCGCCCTACGAAAAACCCTCGCGTCCCGATGTGGTTGTTGCGACCGATAAAATGACGGTGGAGGAATCGCTGGAGGCGCTGATGAAGGCGATCGTGCCACGGATAGTGAATCGTGAGACGTGAGACGTGAATCGTGAGGCGAGAATCGTGAATGGTTTGTGCGTTTGATGGGTTTGATTTCCATCGCGCTATTACCAATCTCATATTTTCGGGACGAATGGAAGCTCTGAACGTAGAGAGACGTAATGGAGACGCAGAGGAGATATTCACGATTGACGATTCACGATTGACGATTGACGATTGACGATTCACGTTTTTGGACAAACTTGGATTTGGAGTTTAAACTGAATCGAAACATTAAACTTTGAACTATAAGAATAAGAAATGAGTCACCAGTATTATCTTAGTCATCTAAAGGAACTTGAGTCCGAGGCGATCTTTGTGATCCGCGAAGTGGTGGCGCAGTTTGAAAATCCTGCGCTGTTGTTTTCCGGGGGGAAAGATTCCATCACGCTGGCATACCTGTCGCGAAAAGCGTTCTATCCGGCGAAGATCCCGTTCCCACTGGTTCATATCGATACGGGACACAACTTTCCCGAGACGATGGAATACCGCGACTGGTTAGTGCAGGAACTCGGCGTTCGCCTCATCGTGGGCTCGGTTCAGGAAAGTATTGATACAGGACGCGCGCAGGAAGAGCGCGGCTATAATGCCAGCCGCAATGCCCTTCAGACCATCACGCTACTGGACACCATTGAAAAATATAAATTTGACGCATGCATGGGTGGCGCCCGCCGCGATGAAGAAAAAGCGCGCGCCAAGGAAAGATTCTTTTCACACCGCGACGAGTTCGGTCAGTGGGATCCAAAAAATCAGCGACCCGAGCTCTGGAACCTCTTCAATGGTCGCAAACACGTGGGAGAACACTTCCGCGTGTTCCCCATCTCAAACTGGACAGAGATGGATGTATGGCAATTCATCCAGACGGAAGACATTCCCATTCCGAAACTCTACTTCGCGCATGAACGCGAGGTGATCGTTCGCGATGGGGCGTTGCTCTCGACTTCTCCCTATCTGAAGCTCAAGCCAGGCGAAGTGCCCCTGAAAAAAACCGTGCGGTTCAGAACCTGCGGCGACATGCCTATCACCGGCGCTGTTGAATCGACGGCCATCACCCTCGAAGAGATCATCACCGAGATCGCCGCCTCCCGCAAAACTGAACGCGGAACGCGGAATGATGATAAGAGGTCGGAGACGTCGATGGAGGATAGGAAGAAGAGTGGGTACTTTTAGTTGGCCGGTTACCGGTTGCCGGGTTAACCGGTTTACCAGTTGAAAGCAAATAAACCCTCGATATATGAAAAGCTACAGAGATCTTGAGATTTACAAAGAATCTGAACGGTTGGCGATTGAAGTACACGCAATGTCTTTGAAACTTCCGAAATTTGAAATGTACGAAGAGGGTAATCAGGTAAGGAAGTCGTCAAAATCAGTTACATCCATGATTGTAGAAGGTTATGGACGCAGAAGATACAAAGCCGACTATATCAAGTATTTGGTCTATTCCCAATCAGAGTGTGATGAAACTATAGTTCACCTTGATTTTTTATTGTCCACAGGGTCGGCAACTGACAAAGTGAAGACCGAGAATCTTAGAATTGAGTACGATATTTTAAGCAAAAGAATTAACAAATACACTCAATGGGTGGAAGACAATTTCCATCCTGGTTATAATGTGAAGGAACCAGAGGTGCCATTCCCGGATGATGATTTGTGGTCACTGGAAACCCGGAAAAGTTAGAACAACTTGGATGGTGGGAACTCACCCGGCACCCGACAACTGGAAACAGGAAACTGAAGTACACCGCTATTAAATCTTTATCGAAATACTTTGAAATAAAATACACCAGGATGTCAGACCTAAACAACCAACTTCTAAGATTCACCACCGCAGGAAGCGTAGACGATGGAAAAAGCACGCTTATCGGGCGGTTGCTGTATGATAGTAAATCCATTTTTGAGGATCAGATGGAGGCGGTGGAGAAATCGAGCGCGAAGAAAGGTTTCGATTATGTCGACCTTTCCCTGCTCACCGATGGGTTGAAGTCAGAACGCGAACAGGGAATCACCATCGACGTGGCCTACCGTTACTTCGCCACCCCAAAAAGAAAATTCATTATCGCCGATACACCCGGACACATCCAGTATACGCGCAACATGGTAACGGGCGCGTCAACGGCAAACCTCGCGCTCATCCTTATCGACGCCCGCAAAGGACTGGTGGAGCAGACCTACCGCCATTCATTTATCGCATCGCTTTTGAAGATCCCGCACATCATCGTCTGCGTGAATAAAATGGACCTCGTCAATTACGATGAATCTGTTTACGATGGTATCGTGCAGGCATACAAAGCTTTCTCGTCCAAACTGGAGATCTCCGACATCCAGTTTGTTCCCATCAGCGCGCTGGTGGGCGATAATGTGGTGAACCGCTCTTTAACCATGAACTGGTATCAGGGCGCGACACTCATCCACATGCTGGAAACCGTTCATATCGAAAGCGATTACAACCATATCGACAGCCGCTTTCCCGTGCAGTATGTGATCCGCCCTCATTCGAAGGGCCATCACGACTTCCGTGGTTACGCAGGCCGTATCGCCGGCGGAATCTTCCGCCCTGGTGATGAAGTGCTCGTGCTGCCTTCGGGATTCAATTCAAAGATCAAGGCCATACAGTTTGGGGAACAAGTGCTGGAAGAGGCCTTTGCGCCCATGTCGGTCACTATGACGCTGGAGGATGAGATCGACATCAGCAGGGGAGATATTATCGCCAAGCCCAACAACCATCCGAACACAGAGCAGGATATCGACCTGATGCTTTGTTGGATGAACCAGCGTCCAGTGAACCTGAGCAACAAGTTCTACGTGAAGCACACTACCCGTGAAGTGCGGGGCGTATTGAAGGAGATCCAATACAAGCTCGATATCAGTTCACTCACGCGTGTGGACAATGTCTCGCAGCTGGTGATGAATGACATCGCCCGCGTAAGGATCCATACTGCGCAGCCATTGTTTTTCGACAGCTACCGCAAAAACCGCATTACCGGAAGTGTGATCCTCGTGGATGACGGAACAAATGAAACCGTGGCGGCGGGTATGATTGTTTAGTGATTGGGGAAGATATAGGGAAATAGCGTATAAGGGCACAGGGAAATAAGGGAAAAAACATGGGGAGGCATATGCGGGCGGGTTGGTAGAGACGCATAATTATGCGTCTCTGCGATGCAGCCGCACCCGCCAACCAACGAAATCAACGTAATGAAAAAAATATCCGATCATGGAATACAGATAGACCTGGAGGCATTGCTGATCCTGGCTATTCAGGCCGCGGAGGAGGGTTGCAGGGAGATCCTTCATGTTTATAACTCGAATGACCTTAAGGCGGAAGAAAAAAGTGATAGGTCCCCTTTAACGCTTGCGGATAAGAATTCTCATCACAAAATATCGTCCATACTGGAGCCCGCGGGCCTGCCCGTCCTCAGCGAAGAGGGAAAGAATATTCCATATGAGGAGAGGAGGAACTGGAACCACTTCTGGATGGTGGACCCACTGGATGGAACAAAAGAATTCATCAAGCGCAACGGAGAGTTTACTGTGAACATTGCGCTGATCCGCCAAGATACGCCTATCCTTGGGGTTGTGGCAGTGCCCGTCTCCCATGAAATATACTATGCAACCCAGGGTTATGACGCCTACCTCCGTAAAGGCGGCAAGGACCATAAACTGGAAAAAAGAACACCCGTGGACCTGAACCGGGAAGGACTCCGCGTAGTCGCCTCCCGCTCGCACATGAACGAAGAGACGCAATCCTATATCAATAGCCTTCGGAATCCCAGCCTGATTTCCGCCGGGAGCAGTCTGAAATTCATGCTGCTCGCCAGCGGAAAAGCAGACGTGTATCCCCGTTATGCGCCCACGATGGAATGGGACACCGCCGCGGCCCACGCCATCGTGAAAGAGACGGGACTCGAGGTCCTCCAGTATGGAACGAGTGAGCCGCTGGTGTACAACAAGGAGAATTTGCTGAACCCGTATTTTATTGTGAGGTAAGGGCGAGGGTAAAAAGGTAAAAAGGTAAAAGGTAAAAAGGTAAAAAGGTATAAAAGGCATTACCGGCGATTTAATCAGCCAACCCATACCATGTATCAAGGGTCGCCGCCGCACCATCCTTTTACGGATAACCATTCCATGATAAAATTTCTCGACATCAAAAAGATCACCGACTCATTTCAGCCCGAAATTGGTAGAGTGGTTGCACAGGTGATCGATTCAGGATCGTTTATTCGCGGAAAGGAAGTCCGTGCATTTGAAGAAGCATATGGTTCTTTTATCGGAAGCCGTTATTGTGTGGGTGTGGGAAATGGATTTGATGCCCTGAGACTGATCTTTAAAGCGTGGATGTCTTCCGGCGTGCTTCGCGAGGGCGATGAAGTGATCGTACCCGCCAATACCTACATCGCATCCATCCTGGCGGTTGTCGATAATCGGCTTACTCCTGTTTTTGTAGAGCCTGACATCAACACCTTTACCATTGATCCGGCGCGTATCGAGGATAAGATCACGGGACGGACGAAGGCGATCATGGTGGTGCACCTTTACGGCAAGAACGCCATGAATGGGGATATCATGCAATTATCTGAAAAGTACGGTTTAAAAGTGATTGAGGACAACGCCCAGGCTGCTGGTTGTTTTGCGGGTACGGCACGAACGGGATCTTTCGCAGCCGGTGCCCACAGTTTTTTTCCGACAAAGAATCTTGGCGCCCTTGGAGACGCGGGTGCTGTTACGACGAATGATCCCGAGCTTGCTCAAGCCATCCGCACCCTTGGAAATTATGGTTCAGATAAAAAAGGAATAAATGATCTGCGGGGTGTTAATTCCAGGCTGGATGAATTGCAGGCTGCCGTACTGAGCCTGAAACTGCGGCGTCTGGATGAAGACAATGCCCGTCGTCAAAAGGCAGCGATGTTCTATCATGCGCACATCACCAATCGCGATGTTGTGTTGCCACGGGTTCCGCCAGCGGGAGAGAGGAAAGAACATGTATGGCACCTCTTCGTCATTCGTTGTGCCCACCGTGATCAGTTGCAGCAATATTTAATGCGGCACAACATTGAAACGCTGGTTCATTACCCTGTCCCTCCCCATAAGCAACAGGCTTTTAAAGAGATGAATCATTTGACGTTTCCAATATCGGAACAAATTCATCGTGAAGTGTTGAGTTTGCCCCTCCATCCCGTAATAGAGGAGCACGAGCTTCAGAAGGTGGCGGAGGTTTTAAATACTTTTAGTCATTAGTCATTTGGTTATTAGGCTAACATTGTTGTCCCGGGAAAACTACGCAATGTGTGTGCAGCCCTGAAGGGGCGCGATAACATAGAAGCCCCTGGGCTGGTGCGTTACGCCCCTTCAGGGCTAGCTGAAATTCACTGATTGGTGAATGCTTAAC
>JBBEBN010000389.1:0-10575 GCA_040882305.1 Cyclobacteriaceae bacterium | reverse complement strand
TTGCTGAGTTTTTCTGAACAAGTAGGTTACAACCTGGCGTATATTATATCATCGGTGGCAACTGTGGCTTTGATTGGCGCATATTCGAGATCATTTTTCCCCAGTGGCAGACTGTCCATTTTGTTCAGTGGACTGCTGGTGATCTTTTACCTTTTTATTTATATCATCATCCTTCAGCAGGACTTTTCACTTTTACTCGGAAGCGTTGGATTGTTCGTGATCATCGGAACATTGATGTATTTCTCGAGGAAAGTAAAGTGGTACAAAGAAATACGCCCAGGAAGCAAGCCGCCCGAATAGTTGAAGCTGAAGTCCGAAGCAAGCCCTCAAAAAACTATGAATTGGTTGCGAAACTGTTGGTTCAGTTGTAAGTTAGAGTAGTGTTATAAACGTAACGCAGTACCAGGTGGCAAGGCGGATATTGATGTTATCCGGAGATTAAAGAAGCCGGAAAATGCTGGAAATACAATTAACACCAGGGTACGAGTCAATGAATTCGTTTTGTGCCTTTTCAGAACAGATGGATGCCAATAGCACCGGTAAACGCGACAAATATCTTTGCTCGCCGAAAGGAGCCAAGGGAGAAACTTGAGTATATTTAGTAAACAATAAATCATATGGTTTCTGAGGAAATGTACGTTCACATCAACAAGCTTCGCGTAAAGCCTGGTAAAAAGATCTCCTTGTCAGATTATGACACAGACTACAAAGGCAAAGAAGTCACGAAGCTGCAAGCTGAAGAATTGCTGGAAAAAACAAGAAAGCATCTGGCTGAAATTCAGGATAAACTTTATGCACATAACAGGCATGGCGCACTGATTATTTTTCAGGCCCTTGACGCAGCGGGCAAAGACGGGGCGGTAAAACACATTATGTCGGGAATGAATCCGCTCGGCGTTAAAGTTCACAGCTTTAAGGCCCCGACCGCCACCGAGCTTGACCATGACTACTTCTGGCGTCATTATTCTGTATTGCCAGGCCGTGGAGAAATTGCGATCCATAACCGATCGCATTATGAAAATGTTTTGGTTACGCGTGTTCATCCCGAATATCTTCTTAAAGAACAGATCCCGGGCATAATCTCAATTAAAGATGTTGACAAAAAGTTTTGGACGAAGCGCTATAAGCAAATCAACCGCCTTGAAAAGAATCTTGTTCAAAACGGAACCATTATTCTTAAGTTCTTCCTTCATCTTTCAAGAAAGGAGCAAAAGAAAAGATTGCTGGAAAGGATCGATGACCCGACCAAGAACTGGAAATTCGATATGAACGATTTACGCGAACGAGGTTTCTGGGACGATTATCAGAAGTACTACGCGGAGGTGATCAGCGCGACATCTACAAAATATGCCCCCTGGTTTATTATTCCCGCCGATGATAAATGGTATAGCCGTTTGGCGATTGCATCTATTATTTACCGTCAGTTGGCGGAATTAAAACTGCATTATCCCGTAGTGAACGACCTGAAATTGGCAGACATTGCAACAGCACGCGAGCAACTGCTCGGCGAAGATAATGGCCAAATACTTGACCAGGTTGGCGTAAAGATTAAACACGGAAAGAAAATAAAAAGGAAACTAAAAAATAAGAAAAGAGAATTGACTGCACCGGGCAAAGGTGTTTGAAGGAGCCGGAAAAATAAGTTGTTTAAGTACTGTCGCCCGAGACTTTGCAATATCTTTTTGACCGATAATGCCCCAAAAGACAGCCAAAGAAGATAAAATATGGGATTAGTAGAAACGAACAATCATTCTTATTCAGTCTTGAAATTTTTATTCCTGGCAATTCTTTTTTTTGGTTGTCAGCCCGAGACACTAAATACACTGCGCGTCAGCGAAGTTAATCCACGCTATTTTACGGACAACTCGGGCAAGGCAATTTACCTGACTGGTTCACACACGTGGGATAACCTGGTGGATATAAACGATCCCGACCAGGACACCCCATTTGATTACCAGGCATACCTGAAGTTTCTGAAATCCTACAACCATAATTTCATTCGCCTATGGACCTGGGATTTGCTTACCATGTGCAGCGAGAACACTATGACGTTACACTACATTCCGCTTCACCCGTGGGAGCGGGCCGGTGAGGAGAATGCCCTGGATGGCAAACCGAAATTCGATCTTACGAGATTCAATCAGGCATATTTTGATCGGTTGCGCGAGCGTGTAGAGGCTGCCGGGAGTGAAAATATATATGTATCGGTCATGTTGTTTGAAGGGTGGGGATTACAATTTAGTCTGGACGGATATAGGAACCACCCCTTTCATCCGCTAAACAATGTCAACCAGCTTGGATTGGATACAACTCAACATTCACGCTTTGCAATCTATGAGCTCGTTAATGACAACGTGACGCAGTTGCAAGAGCGCTACCTGGAGAAGGTCATTGCATCGATAGGTGACCTCGATAACGTGCTGTATGAGATCTCCAATGAGAACCATGCAGGCTCTACGCAATGGCAATATCACATGATCAGATACATAAAGGAACAAGAAAAGGAAAGGGGAAAAGCACATCCCGTAGGAATGACCTTTCAGTATAAAGGAGGAACCAACGTAGACCTGTTCAACAGTCCTGCGGACTGGATTTCACCGAATCCTGACGGGGGATATAAAAACAATCCCACTTCGGCCAGGGGACAGAAAGTGATTCTGACGGATACAGATCACTTATGGGGTATCGGGGGAGACCGGGAATGGGTCTGGAAAAGTTTTCTTCGCGGTTTGAACCCGATATTTATGGACCCTTACAGAGATCAGGTCCTTGTCATCAATCGCGATGAGGACTGGGAGAAGGTGAGGGTATCTATGCGCCACACGATGGAATTTGCCAAAAAAATGGACCTGATTAATATGGTGCCGGAAGGGTCGTTGGCTACATCAGAATATTGCCTGGCAAGTATCGGCAAAGAATATCTGGTCTATCTGGCGGAGCAAAAGGAAACGGAGCTTGACCTCTCAGCAGTGGGTGGAACATTTGATGTATCATGGTTTGATTCAATCAGCGGGAGAACCGAGACTGGCGGAACTATGACAGGTGGAAAAAAAGTAAGATTGGTCTCACCCTTCGAATCAAATGGTGGCGTCGCCCATCTCAGACTTCAGTGATCTCTACCAAGCCACAAATTGTCAGGTTTGAATCAGCAATCAGTCTGTGAGTGGCTGCATTGACTAATCCAACGGAGTCGTTGAGGTGTGAGTAGTTCGTGATGGTATCATGGGGAATGCGGTATCCCATCATTCGAGATCCTCGATTTGGAAGGTAGCATGGACACCGCTATCGTGCCAATAACTGCAAGTATGATCAAGGCTGAAAATCCATTTGCATAGCTCCCGGTTTTATCGCGGAGCCAGGCCGCTAACAACGGCCCAAATGCTTCTCCCAATCCATCGGCAGAGATGATAATTCCCATGACGCGGCCCATTACTTTCAAACCAAAAAGTTCTGCCGCCATTAATGGAATGATCATATAATCGCCACCCAACGCCATGCCGAAAATAAATGCAAATAGATACATGATTCCATTTGCGTGGGGAAAAAATAGCAGGGGAATAGAAACGGACACCATCGCATAGATCAGCATCATCACATATTTCTTTTGTATCCTGTCGGCAAGCCACCCCATAAACAGGCGGCCGATTATGCTTGATCCCAGTACGATCGAGAGAATATTGGCTGCTTCCTGCTGCGAGTACTGTAAATCGATACTTAGGAATAGCTTCAAATTCTGGCTTGTTCCTGACACGGCACCGATCGAACACATACTTCCAATTAAAAGGAGATAGAATGAAGATCTTTTCAGGATGTTAGTGAAAGGAACTTTGGGTTGCTCTTTTTTTTCTGGCGTCGCTGCGCCTTCAGGATTCTCTTTGACAAACCATGCCATCGGAAATGCGACTGCAATCATCAGCAGACCCAGGCACATTAATCCGCCACGCCATCCAAAACTCATATTAAGGGCTTTGGCTATCTGGGGAACCAGCATGCCGCCAATGCCAATGCCAAGGTAAGCAATCCCCATTACCTTGCCGCGGGATTTATCGAACCATCGCGAGACCAACACCTGATTGGGTAACGGGCCTCCGAACAGATATCCCAGCGCATTGAACAAATAAAACAGATAGAATTGCCAGAGAGATGTCATCAAACTCAGACCAAGCAAGGCGAAGCCTCCCATACAAATACCGGTCAGCATTAACCGCCGGGGGCCGAATCGATCGATGAACCATCCGGCAATAAAACCGAAAAAAAGACCTATTACAACTTTACCCACTGCACTGCCTGACGTGATTGTCGCACGGGTCCATCCAAACTCCGTGATCCAGAAGTCATAGAAGAAGGGCAATCCATAAAACATGATTCCGACCAATGAAAACAGGCTTAGAAAAGCCGTGGCTCCTACCTGGAATTGGTTCTTACTTATTTTCTGCTGCTGCAAGGGTGGTTAATTTTCTGAAGTTAAAATTATACGCTAACCTAAACATACTAAACCGGCCTTCAAAAATCAATCTCCAGCTTCTATTTTTAGGCGCTTCCCCCGGGCAAATTGAAGCGATGCCAGGTCATTTTGTCGCGCGGTGCCCTGGTCTTTAAGGAACATGGCGTTTTGCCTTCCATTGCGCCATGCCGTATTCGCCCATGTTAACTTCTCCCTCGATTACCTCGTTGTTTATCTTTCCGGTGAAGGTGAAATTCAGCCTCATGCCCTGTCCTGTGTATGAGCTGCGGATGAGGATATCATTTCCGTGAAGTGTTCCAATAAAGTCGCGGGCCACGAAGTCTGTGATATGCGTTCCGGTCAACTCGTTGTTTTTTTGCTCGAACACGAGCCGTTGTTTGACGACACTGGCAGAAAATTTCATCTCGACGTCCCATTGCCCGCTGATGTCCAATGCGGCGGGAGTCGTTATTTTTGCTTTGGATGTCGGGTGTAACAATACAGCATGGACGCGCTCGGCAATGATTTTTTCTTCACCTTCTTCGAGTTGCGAAGTGTTTATACTTATGTTGGGCTGTTCATTGGGAGGAAATGGAAGAAAACTTCCTGCACCGCCGACGGCTATCCGCGGGTTGCCTTCCCAGAGAAGTTGCTCGACTTCCTGGCCGGTCAGAGGGATGGCGGAAGTATCCCACTCGACGGAAAGGGAGGGGAAATGATTGGAAAGGCCCCGGGGCTGGGTTATTTCCGTTCTGACACCTGGAATGCTTTTAAGATGTAAGGCGATGTATTCCGCCCATGAGGTCCACGTTTTCTGCTCGGCGGTGTGATCGCGTTTCATCCACATTTCCACGGCGGTCAGCATACCCATGATCTCTTCACGGCCGACTTTATATCCGCGGCCAAAGCCATGGTGGGGTGCGCTGCTGATCCAGGATGCACTGACCAGGTCCTTGCGCCCCAGTAACAGACCTGCGCATTGCGGACCGCGAAGACATTTTCCTCCACTGTAAACAACCATATCTGCGCCCTGTGAAAGATGAGGATTCGGTACGCGAAGTTCTTCAGCTGCAGCGTCGACCAGTACAGGAATGCGAAGTGGCCTTGCCACAGACGAGATCTCGCTCAGCGATAACGGTCCATCGGCCGATCTTGAACCCGCGAGAACCAACACCATGGCTGTGCGTGGGCCCATGGCAGCTCCAAGTTCCTCACGCGAATTTACTTCAATCATTCTCACGCCTACCGCCCGAGCCGCAGCGTCGTAGGCGCTCCTCGAATAACGCGGAATAATTACCTCATCTCTGAGTCCGCCCAGGTCGGGTAGTTGCCACATCTTATCAGGATCACCCATGGTCACACATCCCGCTGTCGCAGCAGTGATCGCAGCGGAAGCACCGGAAGTGACACAGCCCCATTCGGCTCCGGTTAATTCGGCAAGGCGGCGGCCCACACCTTCCATGAGCTCGTCCAGTTGAACGTATTCACGCACCGCTGCCTCCATCGCCTCCCGCACTTCGGGTAACACACGCGTTGCGCCGACGATGGTAACGGTACCCCGGGCGTTGATCAGGGGACGGACGCCGATGGATTCGTAGATCGAACTCCGCGGTTTACCCCGATGGTTCGGCGCAGCGTCGCCAGCAGCTGCGGATCTTCCGCCAATTAATAAACCTCCGCCAACGGAGATGCCGGGCAGGAGCTTTAAAAGTTTTCTTCTTTTCATCTTAAAGTATTAGTGTCTCCGCTTTGCGGCTCGCTGCCCACCTTTTTAACAGGTAAAACGCGTGGCCTTCGGGCGCCCTGGAGACCAACTGATAATTGATCCCGTGCATAAAGGGAACTGGAAAGCAATAAGGATTCTAAAATTAATGCGATAAAAAACAAGAACCTGCGCTGAACGACAGGTTCTTGTTTTATTGGTAACAGAAAGATATGATCCTACCGTGCTGCCAGAAACTGCGCGCTTTCTTTTAAGTATTGCGGATCCATTTCTGCGTAGTAATTTTTTACTCCGCCAACCTTCGCAGCCTTGAAGAATCCGTCCCAGTCTACTACGCCTTTTCCAAGTGGAGCCATTTCTTCACCTTTTCCTGTCCAGTCATACAAGTGCGCGGAGATGAAACGGCCGGGATATTTTCTAAAATAATCTGCCGCTTTGACTCCCATGATGACCACCCATACCTGAAACTGCATTTTTACAAGGTCCGGGTCCAGGCGGTCGAGCAGGACATCGTAGATCACCTGCCCATCGATTTTCTCGAGTTCCGTATTGTGATTATGAAAACCCAGTTGCAAGCCCGCTTTACGGGTGAGCTCGCCTAATTTGTTTGACTCGTCAGCGGATTTTTTCCAGTCATCGAGTGTGGCGCTTTTGGGCAGGCCATAGGAGGAGATCACCATTTGCGTGAGGCCAAGTTCTTTGGCGAAATCGACGCGCTCCTGCCCGTGATCCTTCAGTTCGGAAAGTCCGTAGTGACAGCTGATGCAGGTAAATCCTGAATCATTGATCATCTTCTTCAATTCCCCCGCGCTTAGATGTTGGAGGGCACCAAATCCGGATTTCGCGTAGCCGGGAGGTGAGCACATCTCAATGCTGTTGAAACCCATCGCTCCCATTTTCTTTAATGTCCCGCTAAAGTCCTTTGAAAGCTCGTCTTTTATTACCCAGCTTTGCAATCCTATTTGCTTCAATTTCGGGGGGTTATTTTTCCCTTGAAGCAAGTGCGGTATGAACATCGAGGCGCTAGCCAGACCGGTTACTCCGGTTGAAATGAATTTTCTTCTATTAAGCCGATCCATGGATATGGTGTTTAAAATTTAAATGATTGATTATTATTGCCTTGATGAGGCTACAGGCAATATACTGAAAATTTCATTTATTCATATATCATTAAATCGTATCGCTGCTGAACCAAGTGTTCAATAAACTGCAATTTCCTGTAAAACCTTTTTCAGATTCGGTCTTTTGGTATTCCAGCAAAAATTACAATACTTTTAAATAGAATTTAAGCGTGTGAACCTGTAAAGACTTAGAGGTAATTAGAGGTAATAATTAATGAATTCTATCAACCGGGTACATCTTTATCTCCTATTTGGTCTTTGGCTGTTAGTTCACATTTTCCTGTTTTATTACCCCGGCGTCAGGTCAAACCTCTATGATGCAAAAGGATATATTACAAGCGCGGATTTCTTTCTGGCGCATGGTAGCTTTGAAGTATTTCATCAGATATTTTATGCTCTACCGATTTTATTGATCGCTTTTTTTAAAGTGATTCCCGGAGGTGGAATAACCGGATTTATTCTTTTTCAGTGTTTTCTGTCGGGAGTTGCAGCCCTATGCCTGTATCGCGCAGCGTCCATTCTTTTTAAAGATCATATTGCCGGGTTGACCTCGGCCGCAATTTTCATATGTTGGTGGGATGTTATTCAATGGAACACCGCGGTTATGACCGAATCGATTGCCTGTAGCCTTACTTGCCTGGTGATCCTCAAGCTCGTGGTTTTCCGGGATACTATTAAAGATTACGCAATTTTGATTTTGCTATTAATGCTCTGTACTTCAACTCGTCCGACAGGGGTTTTAGTTGTTTTTGGCACTTTTATTTTTTTGGCTGTCCGTCATTGGCATTTTTTCGCTTCAAGACCGTACGGCAGAATCTTACTGTTGACTGTTTTTGCGCTGATTGGTTTTCTGGGCGCGACGTTTATGTTTCATCACTGGGATCTTACGGAGCAATATTCGAAGGGTAATATCATCACCTATATGGATACGATCGAAGGTCTGATATTATTCCACGAGAATTTGCGATTGGATACCTCTGATCTGGTTTTGCCGGACCCTGAAAGGCCTCCGTTCTTGAAAATGCTGTATTTTATCTGGCATAACCCAATCCATTTTGGCACTGCCGCAGTGTTGAAGGTATTCTATCTGGTTACAGGAACCAGACCTTATTTTTCTCTAATCCATAATGCTTATGCTGTTGTTTGGTTGTCGCTCGTTTACACACTCTTTTTTTTCGGCTTTTTCCGCGCGGGGGATAAGGCGACCAAATACTTTTGTCTTGCAATAGTTGTCGCCAACTGTCTTTTGATAGCTGTTGCGACCGTTGATTGGGACAATCGCTTTTACGTACCCATGCAGCCAGGGATTGCCCTTTTGGCGGGGGGTGGAAGCGCATATTTTATTCAGTACCTGATGCTTAGGAAAGCGAAGATCCTTGTTGAATCTCCAAACGATTAAAGCCACCATGACTATTCCCTTGGATGAAATAAGGAATGAGTGAGATGAGCCAACCGTCATTGCATGACCAGTTTTCCCATTTTACTGAAATGAAAGATGAGGAAAGAAGCTGACATCATAAGGAGAAGGCCAGCGGCGAGCATGAATGTGGTGGAAAGAGACAGAACGTTCAACAAAGGGAAAATGATTATGGGAGATAAGAATTGTCCCAGGAACCAGAACGTAGTAAGTTTTCCGATTTCTTTCCCCCTGATCTCCGGCGGAGCGATTTTCATTACCCACATGTTCGTGTTAGGGATCATCATTCCCATCCCCAGGCCGGACAACATCATCGCAAAAATAACCGCCAAATAGGTTTCTGAAAGAGAAATGCAAATATATCCTGCAGCCATCAATAAATATCCTATCGAAAAGACGGACAGAAAACTAAGGCGACCCTTGATTCTTGAATAGGAAAAGGAAGATAGGGCGGAGAAAGCAGTACTCATCGCGATAGCGGCTCCAGTAAGAAAATTCTTTTCAATCCCCATCGCTTTCAGGTGAAAGGGTATCTGCACCGGTATTAAGAAGAATATTATCCACATCAACATGGTATTGATGAATAGAATCCATATGATCGGAGGAGCCTTGACCTGCTGGTCGGGCTGGTTTCTTTTTTCCGCAATCACCGGCTCGCGAAGAAATAGGATACTGAACGGCAGGACAACCAGGGAGAATAAATAAAGCAGAAAGGGATATCGCCATCCAAAGTCTGCGAGGATGCCGCCCAGGCCAATAAAGAGAATTCCGCCCAAAGACATAAATGCTATCTGAAGGCCAACAAATTTCTGACGTTCCATTCCTTCGAAGTAGTCGGCGATGAGGGTGATCACGATAGTCATTGACATGCCTACGGCCATTCCGAGCACTGCCCTGGACAACAGAATGGCATAGATATTTTCAAGGAAATATCCACCCGCACCTGAGATGGAATAGAGTAAAAGAGAGAACCATAATATTCTCAACCTTCCATGACGGTCAATCAGGCGGCCGGTGATGGGAGAGAAAATGGCAATCGTCAAGGCTGGTATCGTCAATACCAATTTAACAAGAAGGTCTGCGTGTTCGACGTTCGAGAACTCCACTGCCATCTGCGGCAACGCGGGAGAAATGGTAATAACGGACATAATTGTCAGACTACTAACAAAAAGGAGGGTGAGCTTTAGTTTCCAGTTTTTGTTTTTCATGGTTCGTTATCACGAGCCTTTTTGTTGCTTCGGATCCTGCGGCGGTGGAGGGAGTTTAAATACTTTGGGTTGCGGATCAAGGGGCTCCAACTTCCTGTTTGCGAACGCCGGATGATCCGCCGGAATAAATGTTGAGCGGAATTGAAAATAGGTCATGGGCATGACGGGATTGAGATCGCCGTTGGGTTTTCGGATGTCGCCGCGATAAGGATTTAAATATTCCCAGACGATTTTACCGTCTTTCGTAACTTCAAAATATCTTCCCCTGGCTCCTTCATTAATAAAAGTGTTGCCATTCGGCATCCGATGAGCACCCGAAATGAAACTGCTAAAAAAAGAAACGGAGTCCGGTGCAACGTAGGTCCAGGCAGGATTTTCAGGACCATAGGCTTTGCCGTTTTCTATGAGATAGTTTCCTTTCTCGTCTGTGGGAGGAATTATTTCATGAACGGCAGAATAATTCAGGGTGTCTTTGTTCGGGACATCATTATTAAACACTGTCAGGTTACCGGCACCGGGCTTTCCCTTTTCGATCCAGCGGATGTCATGCTGATGAAATAATTTACGGTCTGTAGAATCTCCGCGGCGATAGTTTTCAGGATTTCCCCAGCGATAAAGAAAATCTCCTCCTTTCCCCCATCGACCACCCGAATGGCCGGCTG
>JBBEBN010000388.1:0-10579 GCA_040882305.1 Cyclobacteriaceae bacterium | reverse complement strand
GGCATTCTTTTGTATCCAGTGTGAATGGCTTCTTTGCTGCGCGCGCCGCCCTGGGGTTGGGCGAATCGGGAAATTTTCCCTCTGCTGTGAAAGCCACCGCCACCTGGTTTCCCCAGCGTGAACGCGCTTTTGCCACCACACTTTTCAATGCCGGGACGAACGTAGGGCCCATCCTCGCACCCGCTATTGTCCCCTGGATCGCGCTGACCTATGGATGGCAAATGGCTTTCATTGTCGCAGGCGTCGCCGGCCTCTTATGGTTGTTGCTCTGGATCCCGTTTTACACCCAGCCGGAAAAAAACAAGCATGTTACACAGGAAGAGCTGAACTTCATTCAAAGCGATCGGCCCGACGTCAGCACTGGTCCGAAATCTTCCTGGGCGGGTTTGCTCAAGTACAGACAGACGTGGGCTTTTATACTGGCGAAGTTTATAACCGATCCTGTCTGGTGGTTTTTTCTCATCTGGCTTCCGGACTACTTCAAAAAAACACGTGGCCTCGACATAAAGGAAAGCTGGGTCCACCTTGTTAGCATTTATACCATCATTACACTGCTCAGTTTGATCGGTGGCTGGCTTCCGGGATATTTGACAAAAAAGGGATGGAGCGTAACGCGTGCGCGGAAAACAACTTTTTTTGTTTTCGCCTGCTGTTTTCTTCCTATATTTTTTGTCACGCGCGTTGAGGACTGGCCCGCCGTATTCCTGATTGGGCTTGCCGGTGCAGCACATCAGGCTTGGTCCGCCAACCTTTTTACCAGTGTTTCCGATATGTTCCCGAAGTATGCGATAGGATCTGTTGTGGGTATCGGAGGAATGGCCGGAGCAGTCGGAGGAATGCTGTTCCCGGTTTTCTCGGGGAGGCTACTGGATATTTTTACCGCGAGGGGAAATGTTACAGGCGGATACACGGTTTTATTCACTATCTGCGCCTTTGCCTATCTGGTGGCTTTTGTCATTCATCACCTCCTGGCGCCCAGGTTCGAGAAGTTTGAATTGAAATAGCATTAGCAGAGATGAGCCGCTACTGTATTTCCCTCGCGTATTTCTCCACCGCATGGCCTAATCCATCGATCTTCGTCAGGTCCGTTTTCCACAATTCCTCGTTGGAAAGAACGTGTTCGATCACCACATTCAGGTCTTTATTGCTCCATGCTTTCTTAAAAAAGGTTAAGACAGAGGGCGTATCGTTTAACGCGATAGTTTCTCCCTTCCATTCCCCTTTGTAAAAAAGTATGAGTGCCGCCAACGCATACAGTAAACGTTGAGGAAGGTTGCCCGTCCGCCGGATGTATTCCAGCACCGAGGGAAGTACGCGCACCTGGAATTTTGAAATGGAATTCAATGCAATGGACATCAGCTCATGCCGGATAAAGGGATTTTGAAAACGCTCGATGACATCCCTGGCAAACTGTTGCAGTTCCTCTTTTGGAAGGTCCAGCGTTGGGATGATCTCTTCCTCAAGGGTTTTTCTGATGAAGTCGCCCGCTACGGGGTCATCGATCACTTCCCTGACTGTGCGAAGCCCGAGCAAATATCCCACGGGTACCATAGCGGTATGCGCGCCATTCAGGATGCGCACCTTACGGGTCCTGTAAGGCGTGAGGTCCTTCACAAACTGCACCTGTAACCCGGCGCGTTCAAGGGGCAATGCCTTCCGCAGCGCCTCGATCCGGGGTGTTTGCTCCGTCTTTGGCTGGATCACCCACAGGTGAAAAGTTTCTCCTGTCACCACCAAGTCATCTTTATACCCTGTTTCGTCCCAGACCTGTTGAACTGTATCTCTTGGAAAACCTGGTACGATCCTGTCAACGAGGGTATCGCAAAAAAGGGTATGTTCGGTGATCCACTTTCTAAATCCTTCTTCAAGGTTCCATTGGGCAATGTATTGCAGGATGGTATTGCGCAGGGTTTCTCCGTTCTTTTCAATCAGCTCACACGGTAAAATGGTGAGTGCCCTGTTTGCCTCGCCCTGAAAGGTCTTGTATCGATGGTAAAGCAAGGCTGTCAGTTTACCGGGAAAAGTCTCAGGCAGCACTTCGGGATCCTTGTCATTCGAAGAGAATGTGATACCCGCTTCCGTGGTATTGGAAATAATAAAACGAAGATCGGGGTTTTCTCCGGCCTTCAAATACCCCTGATAATCCTCAAATGGATTGATGACACCCTCAATGCAGGTAATGAGCCGTATCTCCCGGATGGGTTGGCCCTGCCGGATTCCGTTGAGCACCACATGATATAAACCGTCCTGACTGTTCACTTTTTCCCCCATGCCCTGCGCGATAGGTTGAACGATCTGAACGGCACCATTGAAATCGGATTTTTCATTCATCATGTCCACCATCCAGTCGGCAAATGCCCGGAGAAAATTACCTTCGCCGAACTGCAGGATCTTTACTGGATGGGCGAGTGGTTTCGAGGCTGTGTTCCGGTTTAATTTATTCGTCATGGCAGAAGGTTAGCAATTTGTTGTTTCGATTAGCGATGTCTACCCGAGATACGACTGGTGAAGTGTCGGAATCTCTCAAAATCAGAGTAATAAACGGTATTCCAAGATAGTTTAAAATATTTTTTTATTAATAATTTGAATTCAACCCTCATTCATGCAGCGTGGTTCCTCCGGTTATATCCGATGAAGGTGATCACATCGGGAAGGGTACATGTTTAACGGATTGCGAAGTTCCAGGTCACACCGGGCCGCTTCTTTCTCCGCCGGTGTATAAAGTGAAGAATGGCTTCCAAAAGAAAATATTAATTTATACATTGGTTCTGACCTAAATCTTAAAAATAATATATATGAAAGCGATTCTATTTTTCCTTACTGGAGCCTTTTTCGTTTCACAATCCGTCGCACAGGACAAATTAACAGACGAACAAATACTGAAATTGTATCAGGGCCTTCGGGTAGCGGATGTTTCCGACGGCATGGATATGGTTGGCTTGCGGGATGCAGGCCTCCTGGACCAGCGTATCGAGCCCCTGTGGAAGGATATCGATAACATGACGCATATCATCTGCGGCATCGCAGTGACCGCCCGGTACATCCCGACAATGAAAGTGCTCAAAAACCCTATGCCTAAAGAAGAGTTTCAGAAATGGGAGGGAAACTGGTATGGCAATTATTCCACCGAAGCCTACACGGAACATATCAAACCTGGCTCGATAGTCGTGTTGGATGTTCAGGGTGATGGCGACACCGGTTCTGTCGGATCAAATAATGGCCTGTCGTGGGTGAGTAAAGGCGCCAGGGGAATTATTTCCAATGGGGGGATACGCGATACCGATGAGGTCATCAAGCAGCGCATTCCCGTGTACCTCGACCATATGAATCGCGGCAGGGGGATACGCCCCGGGAGGAATGAACTTGAATCCGTGAATAAACCCGTCACCATTGGTGGTGTTGTGATCCGCCCTGGTGATGTGATCGTGGCAGATGGTGACGGCGTGATCTGTGTTCCCCGTGAATTCGCGAGACCTGTTGCCGAATTTGCGCATGAGATCCTCGTCGGAGACAAGAGGGCAAGAAGGGCGCTGTATCAAAAACTTGGAATGCCACTGGATAAAACCGTGCAGGAGAACTGAAGATCAAAATAGTCCTATTGTAAAAAGGCGGGCTTTGGTTGAAGCCTGCCTTTTTTTGGTCTTCGTAATACGCTTCATTAATTCCTGTCTCATTTTATCCTTGACCATCGGTCATTTATCGCCCCATTTCCACCGAGAAAAATCCGAAAACGACGGAAAACCTGACAGGTACTGTGAGGTTTCGATTTTACACGTTCTTATTACAAATCATTGCTTTTTATTGCTATTTGGTTAATTTTATACTTTATAGAAATAGATCGTAATGATTCATAACTCACGAACGGCTTTTGACCGGGACCATTACCTTCAAAAAGTGGAAAAAGACCCTGCTTTCGACGTAATCATTATCGGGGGAGGGGCCACGGGACTGGGCGCTGCCCTCGATGCGGCGTCAAGGGGTTTTAGAACGTTGTTGCTGGAACAGGCCGATTTTGCGAAAGGCACCTCCAGCAGGAGCACGAAACTCATCCATGGGGGTGTCAGGTATCTCGCGCAGGGTGATATCAAACTGGTTTACGAAGCATTGTTTGAGCGGGGGCTTTTGCTGAAGAATGCTCCGCACGTGGTCAGCATGCAACCATTCGTGATTCCCAATTACACCTGGTGGGGAGAATTCCTTTATGGCATAGGGCTGAAAATATACGACTGGATGGCATGGCGCTACAGGTTTCCCAAAACTTCCCTGTTGCAGCGCAAGGCGGTATCGGACCTGCTTCCAAATCTGGAAAGTCAGGGGCTGAAAGGTGGCGTATTATATTACGATGGACAATTTGACGATGCCCGTTTGGCCATTAACATTGCGCAAACCTGTGCAAGCCACGGCGGGCTCCTCATCAACTACATGAAGGTGGTCGGACTGATAAAAGATGACCGGGGAAAAGTGTGTGGGGTAAATGCAAGGGATCTTGAAAAGAAAAAGGATTATACTTTTTATGCAAACGGGGTCGTGAACGCGACCGGGGTATTTGTGGATGAGGTGTTGCAGATGAATTCACCTTCGGAAAAAGCACTGGTTCGTCCAAGTCAGGGTGTCCACATTGTGCTGGATAATTCGTTCCTGAAAGGTGAAAACGCCCTGATGATCCCCTCCACGGAAGATGGCCGTGTGCTGTTTGCAGTGCCGTGGCATCATCACCTTCTTGTCGGTACAACGGACACGCCGCTGGACCACCAGAGCCTTGAGCCTGTTGCGCTGAAGGAAGAGGTCGCTTTCATCCTGAAAACACTCCGTCAATACCTGGTGAAAAAGCCGGAAGAGAAAGATGTGTTGAGTGTATTTGCAGGTCTTCGTCCGCTGGCAGCCCAGGGCAACAAGGCCGGGAAGACAAAGGAGATTTCCCGTAGCCATAAATTGATGACCTCTGAGTCAGGGCTGATCACAATAACAGGGGGTAAGTGGACCACCTACAGAAAAATGGCGGAGGATACTATTGATGAAGTGATCAAAGTTGCCGGACTAAAACAGGTGCCCTGTGCCACCGCGTCTTTAAAAATTCATGGTCACTCCGAAAACGGGACGCACTATGGGCACCTGGAGATTTACGGGAGCGATGCCTCCGGTGTTCGCGCGCTTGCAGGGGAACGCCCGGAATTAAATCAAAGACTACACCCGGCATTTCCTCACATCAAAGCGGAAGTGGTCTGGGCCGTTCATCGGGAAATGGCCCGGACGGTGGAGGATGTATTGGCCAGGCGTTTAAGAATACTTTTCCTGAACGCCAGGGCAGCCATGGATATGGCTCCTGAAGTAGCAGGGCTCATGGCGTCAGAACTCGGATTTGATCAGCACTGGCAGCACCGCCAGGTAAAAGACTTTTTGCTCGTCGCGGGGCGGTATTTGCTTCAGGTCTCCAATAAGCCCGCCATGGCAGAGGTCACACGATCGTTACCTTGATTCCCATTTCCTCCAGGGTTTTAGCCGTAAATTCTGAGATCCCCTTGTCGGTGATGATCTCATCGATGTCTTCAAATTCACAGATCTTGCCGAAGCCCCTTCTTCCGAATTTTGTGGAGTCGTCCAGCACAATGGTCTTCTGCGAAACGCGGATCATTTCCCTGTTGAGGTGCGCCTCCATCACGTTGGCCGTCGTCAGCCCGAAATCAAGATCTATTCCGTCAACACCGAGAAATAATTTACTGCAGGAGAAGTCGGCGAGAATATTCTTTGCGTAAGGCCCCGTGACGGAAGATGAACTTTTGCGTAACAATCCGCCCAGTTGGACCACTTCAATTTCCGGATGGTGGATCAGTTCCAGGGCGACATTCAGGGCCGAGGTAATGACTGTTAAACTCTCTTTTGGCTGGATGTTTTTGGCAAGGGCCTGCACCGTTGTTCCCGATGCGATGAGGATGGAATCGTTGGGCTGAATGAGTTTGGCCGCGGCAGCTCCAATACGCATTTTTTCACCCAGGTGTATTTTCTCCTTTTCATTGACAGGCCGTTCGATGGTGTACGGATTGTGAAGGGTTGCCCCACCGTGGGCGCGGAACAGCAGGCCCTTATCCTCCAGAAATTTCAGGTCCTTCCTGATGGTCACAGACGACACTTTTAATTCGTCGCACAGATTCAGAACCTTGACCTGCCCCTCCTTCTTTAGTTTATTGATGATTACCTGATGCCTTTCGATGGTGTTCATAACGAAATATTGCCCCTGTAATATGGTAAGTATCGCGCAAAACGAAAAAGTCGACTGCGCCAAAATGTCGCGGCCCAGTCAATCACGAAGCGCCCCCTGGCTCCCGGACAGTGTTTTTTTGGTTTCTATTAGGATGCTTTCTTTTGATTTCGATTTTCGGGTTTCGTCAGCTCATTAACCTTTAGTCTGGACCGATATTACCAGATTATCGCCTCAAAACCGGTAATTTTATCGTTTCGGATTAATATTAATTGATTTTGTTTTCTTTTTTTTGATTGCTATTAGATTTAATTCATCGTGAAGATGTCTTAAAAGAAGATAATTGTAATAAATCGTATCTTTTCTGCTCGATTATAAACCACTGATACATTGCAGACAGCGCTCACCAACCTGTTCAACAAATTTTTCCACAGTGAGAAGTCGGGAGGGATCATCCTGATTTTTTGTACCGCATTTTCTCTGCTCATGGCGAATCTGTACGAAGATTCATACACCGGACTCTGGAACCTTTCTTTTTCCGGTCACACACTCGTCTATTGGATAAACGATGGACTGATGGCGATCTTCTTTCTTTTGATCGGGCTGGAATTAGAACGCGAAATATACGTCGGCGAACTCGCCGATCTGCGCAGTGCCCTGCTTCCGGTTTTGGCGGCTTTGGGAGGAATGCTCGTTCCGGCGGGAATTTTTCTGCTGCTGAATTGGGGAGATGAAGGAGCCGATGGGGCCGGAATCCCCATGGCAACGGATATCGCTTTTGCCCTGGGTGTACTGTCGATGCTGGGCAAACGGGTTCCCGCTTCCCTAAAAATATTTTTGACGGCACTGGCCGTGATCGATGACCTGGGGGCCATCATGATAATCGCCGCGTTTTATACCAAGACGTTTAATCTCGCAAGTTTTGGCATTGCCATGGGAATTTTTGTGGCGCTGCTTATTCTGAATCGACTGAAGGTTCATAATCTATTGCCCTATCTGGCTGGCGGTATATTTATGTGGTATTATATGTTGTCTTCGGGCGTCCATGCTACCATTACCGGCGTGTTGCTGGCATTTGCCATTCCTTTCGGTAGCGGAGATGAAAAAAGTCCATCCCATATTTTGCAGAGTTTGCTGCATGTTCCCGTAGCTTATGTCATCCTGCCCTTGTTCGCCCTGGCAAACACGTGCATTTTAATTGACCACCCGGCCATCGCCACATTGGGAAGCGCGGTGAGTCTTGGTATCATTGCGGGGTTGTTCTTCGGAAAACCGCTAGGGATTTTTCTGTTTAGTTATCTGACTACAGCTTTCAAAATTTCTTCGTTGCCTCCCGAGCTTCGATGGGCCCATATTATTGGAGCGGGAATACTTGCCGGAATAGGATTTACCATGTCGATTTTTATCACCCTGCTCGCCTATGAAGAACAGGCGCTGATAGATACTTCGAAATTGTCTGTTATGGTCGCGTCCTTGCTGGCGGGGGGAGTGGGATTTATATGGCTCAAAATATCCTTCGCCAGATACCCGGCTAACGATCAGGCAGACGGCCAATGAACCCACCATACTGCAATAGGACTTCATAACTGTATGGTTTATATTTACCTTACTCCAAAAATTATCATGAAAAATTGCGCGTTGTTTTTACTGCTGGCGTTGAGTCTTATTTGCACCCGCGCCATTTCACAAAGCCCTGCAAAGACAAAACTTTCATTGAATCATATTGCCATGTATGTTCATGAACTGAAACGCAGTACGGTATTTTATGAGGATATTCTGATGCTTCAGAAGATCGAAGAACCTTTCAAGGACGGGAAGCATACCTGGTTTACGCTGGGTCCGGCCGGACATTTGCATCTCATCCAGGGGGCGCCCGCGGACATCCCTCGCGATAAGAATGACCACCTGTGCTTCAGCGTGAACTCGATAGAGGATTTTATCGCCAACCTTGACAAACACAACATCGAATACACCAACTGGCCAGGGACAGCGAAAGCGCCCACGGTACGGGTAGATGGTGTGAAGCAGGTTTATTTCCAGGATCCGGACGGGCACTGGATCGAAGTCAATGATGATAGGTGAGTCTGCCTGCCGGCGCGCGAGCCCGTGCTGCGGCAGGCAGGTTCGTGAGTGGTCAGTTGTCAGTGTCTTATTGCGAGGTTTCCGCTCCTTTCGACGTTACTGCGATCATTTGATGAGCGGACATGCGAAAGATCTACTTCACCCTGGGTGGCTAAAAATTAGTAGTCGCCTATGAGCCCGGGTTCGACAAGCGCAGCCTCCGCTCACCTCACCGGAACGGGCATCACGGGAAGGCTTACATGTCCCTGTTCGCCGACGGATTGAACGGAAAAAAAATAATTGTCTTTTGAGAAAGGCATCGCCGCAGTAGTATCTGCGAAGAAAAATTTCTTTTCCCAGAAGGGTTGCCAGGTTTCGCGCACGAGCACATAATATCCTTTTGGTTTCGGACCCATGTCCGGCGCGCTCCAGTTTAAATGTGTTTCATTGCCGAGGTTGACCTTCATTTCTGCTTTCCGGGGTGCGGCGGGAGCTTTGGCCATGGAGGCGATGGCGATGAGGTTCATGCGCGCAACATTGGCCGTGTATGCAAAGTTGACGAATTCCGGCAGATCGCCGTATTGAATTTCGTTTTCTTTCCGCAGATTCTGATGCTGGTGGTGGAAATTCTCGTGGAATTCCGTGAACCGCACGGCCGTGAAACCGAGCTGGTTGAACGGAGTGTGGTCGCCTCCGCGGAGAAAGCGGTCAGGCCTGGCGTTGAGCGTCGCCGTAAAATCGTTCAGGTAAACTTCGGTAGTTTCTTTGATATGACGCGCCAGCTGGCGGGAAGGACTATCGGTTTCCGACCGGAGCGCTTTGCGCGCTGCGGTTTGATCATCCGTTTCGAAAGCGGGGATCATTTCACTGAAGATCCTGACGGTTCTTTCATTTTGCTCGCCTGTTTCACTGGCCACAGTATTTCCCACGATATCATTATTAAGCATAGCCACCACATTGTAACCGCCGTTCTTGAGTTTCCCGGCCATATGCCGGGCGCCGAAAAGTCCCTGTTCTTCTCCCTGTACAGCCATGAAGATAATCGTGCAGGGCAATTTTTTCTTTGATAGCACGCGGGCGACTTCAAGCACGACGGCCACTCCCGACGCATCGTCATTGGCTCCGGGCGCTTCGCCCAGGGAATCCATGACGTCGCTGTTGCGGGAGTCGAGATGGCCGCTGATCACGATGATGCGGTGATCGTGTGGGTCACTTCCCGGCAGGGAGGCGACTACATTTTTCATGATGACAGGGTAGGGAATTCGCGTTTGTCGCGGATTTGGGGAAAGTGAAAAAGGATCGAGTTCTACGCGCATATCCGCCTTACGTCGTGTGGCAAACTGCCGGAATTTTGAAGCAACCCAACGTCTTGCCGCGCCAATGCCCACCGTGTTGCTCACCGTATCGCTGAGGGAGTGTCGGGTACCGAAGCTGACCATTTTGAGAATGTAGTTTTTGATGCTGTCGGCGGATATCTCCCTGGCCATGGCTGCGATCTCCGTGTCGATGATGGCCCTTGCCTTTTCCGGTTGAAGGGTAGCGGGCTTCTGGGCCTGCAAGGTACCGGCCAAAGACAGGATAAGAGGGAGAAGAAAAGATTTTGTCATGCAGAAACGTTTTCTAAAGAGGCAAAAGATAAAGAGGGTGAGAACGGCAAGCAAGGACTAAATTTTTAGTTGATGGCTTTACGAAAAGCCTGACCGACGGGGCGCCTTTAGAATGGGCATTAAAACCGGCAAAAACCTGCACTAAATGTCAATTTTGTTGTATTATATTTCCGTGACATAAAATTATCTGGGGAAATTTTACATGGAAGGGAAATTCTTGTTATCTTCGAAAGCCTTTTTGAAGTTTTAAAGAGAGGGTCTTTCTTCAAACTGGTATTAACCCCGAAAGAAGTTCGGGGTTTTTTTGTGCTGTTTTGCGAAATAAAACTCCCGTGCTTTTAATACCGGCATCCATCGCACTTTGTCTTATTCATATCGAAGGGAGTCTACTGGGTTGCGTTTTATCGCCTTCCACAGCGTGAAGGAGATGGTGACAAGTAATATCGTCATTAATAGCACCATGGGGATGGTGTAATGCCACCACGTGAATCCGATGCGTATCGAAAATTTTTCAAGATACCTTTGCACTAAATAATAGGCTACAGGTATTCCGATTCCTGATGCAAAAACTATCTGTTTCACCATAGTGCCGAGGAGTATTTGCGCGACGCGGTAAGCGCCAGCGCCGAGTACTTTTCTGATCCCTATCTCCTTTGTTTTTTCAACGACCTTATTCGAGATCAATCCCAGTAGTCCCAGGGAAGCTACCACATCA
>JBBEBN010000387.1:0-10582 GCA_040882305.1 Cyclobacteriaceae bacterium | reverse complement strand
CCTCGTTCATCATCTGCTCGGCTTTTAGCTGAGATTCCCGCAGGTGCAATTCAGCAGCCTTACGGGCCTGGTCAATGACACTTGCACCGGTGTCTTCTGCCGTTTTTAATGTCTTATACAAAGAGGTTTCCACTTCCCTGAGTTTCTGGATCTCCCGTTCCAGTGACTCATATTTAAATCTTAATTCCTTGTTCTCATCGACCACGCGCTCCCATTCCTGAGAAAGCGTCATGAGAAAAGCGTGGACCTCTTCCTTTTCATAGCCTCTGAAATTTTTTTCAAAGGTCTTCTGGCGTATTTCAAGTGGCGTAATTCTCATAATCTTAAAGTTTAAAAAATAATCTGCCAGACTGAGATGGAGCGGTCGTCGCTGGCGCTTATTAACTGGTTATTGTGCTGTGTCCATAGGAGCTTGTTTACGGAAGTGCCGTGCCCGGCATGCCTCGCTTTATCAATAACCTTTAAAAGTTTCAAGGCATTGGCATCCCAAACCTTTATGGATTTATCCATGCTAAAAGTTACAAAATTTTTGCCATCCGGGCTAAACTCAATATGATTAATTGCATACAGGTGGGCTGCCACTTCCTCAATCATTTCGTACGACGAATTCACAGCCCAGATCTTGAGGCGGGCATCTCGTGACCCGCTAAGCAATTTTTCGCCATCAGGTGTAAACCGAAGAGTGAACACGGAGTTCTTATGGGCCACCCACTCGCGCTTCAATGAAAGCGTTTCATCAAAAACTCGGATAAAGTTATCGCTAAAGCCAACGGCGATTTCGCCGCCTGAAGGGTGGATGGCTATTGTCCTGGCACTTTTTTCACTGGCCTGAATCCGCCTGAGAATGGTAAGCGTTTCCCAATCGACCTTGGTCAGGGAACCGTCTCCCGCAGCCACCAATAACCCGCTGCCGAACGACTGAATATCAAAAATGGCAGCGTCTGTAACTTTTAACGAACCGAGCTCCTTTTTATTCTTCCAGTCAAGCAAATGAATACCATCATAATTATGGCCGGCAACCAGTGTTTCCGCCGCTGGCAGGTAATGCAAAGCATACACGGAATTGGGAAGTTTTGCAATCAGTTCACCGTTTTCCGGCGCGTCCAGGTTCCAGCGCACGACCATACCATCGCCGGCGCCGGAAAAAAAATCCGAACTTCGCGCGGCAGCGTTCAGGGTGTACACCGCATCCCGGTGGCCGATAAGTGAATGCAATCTTTTGATCTGTACCTGGGTCATCCGAATTAGTTTTGAAAGCTTTACCTTTCTGATATTTTATGAATGAACTGCAATTTAGGAATTCAGGCATAAGACCATGACAACTATTTTTCCGCACTTTTGTTTTCACAAAAATACCTCCGCAAATGCCTGTTGAGGGGATCCACACAACTGCCGATGCGATCTGGGGCTACTGGCGGATAGATGAAGAAGAAAGTTCACTTTCGGTAGAGGTCCCTTCTGAAAAAACACCCGCCAGAATCACCAATCCGCTGAAGCGTTTGGAATTTCTCTCCGGCCGCGTATTGATCAAAACGCTGTTGAATGAATGGGGCATCCCTTTTCCGGGCCTCACTAAAGATGAGTTCGGAAAACCCTTTCTCGCGGGATCTGAAATAAGAATTTCATTAAGTCATTCCTACCCCTATGTCGCCGCCATTCTCCACCGCCACAACAACGTGGGCATTGACCTTGAGCAACCGAAAAGCAAAATGCTCCGCATTGGACCTCGCGTGCTGGCAGCCGATGAGTTGGCCGACGCGGGCGAGAACATCATCAAGCATTGCATTTACTGGTGTTCAAAGGAAGCGCTGATCAAAATACACGGGAAAAAGGATCTTTTGTTTTCCAAAAACCTGCTTGTTACGCCCTTTTCACTTGCGCCCAGGGGGTATTTAACTGGCCGGATTCTTGCGGACAATATGCAAACAAACATACCTTTAGAGTATATTGTTACAGACAATTTTGTTGTGGTAGTTTCCAACTGAATCTAATGATGAAAAAGATACTGCTTTTGATCCTGTTAATAGCCTCTGGCTTTTCAAACCAGAATGTAATGGGGCAGGAGGTAAAGAATTTCAAGCTTGTAAACGTTTTGAACAGTCAACCTGTTTCCCTCGACAGCTATGCTGGCACCGAAGGAATTGTGTTGATATTTACCAGCAACTCCTGTCCGTACGATGAATACTACAGGAAACGCATTGAAGCGCTCTCCCAAGCCTACCAGGGCCGTGTTCCCCTTATTCTCGTGAACTCGCATGCGGAACCAACTGAATTGGCGGAACAAATGCAGGAAAAAGTAAAACAATTGCAGTTGACTATTCCTTATCTGGCCGACAAAGACCAGACACTCATGTCAGACCTGAACGTGAGAAAAAGCCCCGAGGCGTTCTTACTGAAAAATGTAAACGGAAAATTTTCCATTGTGTACCGTGGCGCCATTGATGACAATGCGCAGGTAGAGGCCGACGTGCGCCACCATTATCTCCGTGATGCCATTGAGATCATGCTCACGGGCGAAAAAATCGCAGTGCCGGAAGTACGCCCCGTTGGATGCAACGTAAAAAGGAAGCTTTAAGCTTTAGCGCCAACGGCAGAATCAGTGCGGCCGTTGTTTAGGACCCGTGGACTGTGAACCCTCACCGCCCTTTCGTAAACCGAATTGTAGTGCTTCAACAGATTTTCCCAGTCAAAGGCCCCCGAATAATGCTCAACATTATTGCGCTGCATAATCCGCTCCCGCCGCGATTGCATGAGGAATTTATAAAGAAAGGACGCCAGGTGCCTTGCACTCCAGTCAAATGTGCGTCTGCCCCTTTCCACCACGTACATACCGTTCTTGTCATGGTCAGGCATATGGCGCAACAGATAATCACCAAAACCCGACAGGTCACTGGTAACGGAGGGAATTCCGCTCGCCATACATTCCAACGGCGTATACCCCCAGGGTTCGTAGTAACTGGGAAAGATGCCCAGGTGGCAACCTCGTACAAACTGAAGGTATTCCATTCCAAACAATGGATTTGTAGAGGAGATGAAATCGGGGTGGTAAACAATTTTTACCCTATCCGCAGGACCATTTAAGAGCTTCTTTGCCTTGAGGAACTGGAGGACCTCATCGGTATCTTCGTCCACCAGCCGGTGGGTAACGACAGGAGGTAATTTCTCCGTCTTCCACGACTGGATGGTCCGGCGGTAGCGGAGTTTCCAGTATTCATCTACAAATTCGTTGAGGTTGGGTAACCGGTGATCTTCCCGGGTCGTACTCTCATAAAACAGGTGTTTACCCACCTGCTGAACAATGGCATCACAGGTTTGCCTGATCTCTTCCATCATGGCCTTTGAGTGGAGGATCTCCGGCAGGAGACTGTAGAAATCCCGCTTACTGACAAAGAACATCACGACGGTTATGTCGGCCTGTTCTTTTTTAAGCTGCTCATTTAAATGGAGCAGCGCCTCCAGGGTCAGGTCAAAGCCTTTGTTTTTGTATTCAAATCTCCCGGAGGTAAAAAAATAGATCGTTTTATCGAGGTTGAAGGTATAGGAATTGAAAAAGTGCGCCATCACAAACTGGTGAATCCCTTCCTTGTATTGAGTATGCAGGTTGTGCACTTCCTGCTGGGTTTCATAGCGGTGAATATTCAGACCGTTAGGAAGAACGGCATCCGGCTTTCGTTTTAATAAGTGTTTGCATTCGCGGGCCGTAACCTCGCTGACGGTCGTGAAATAATCACATGACTGCGCGCTTCCGAACTCGATAGACGCCTCGGTCTCCACGCCGAATTTTTTGGCCTCATCCTGCCATTTAAAAAATGGAAGATGAGCATAAAAGAAAGGCGAATTGATGGCCAAGTGGCGACCCAGTTGTGTGGCATGCGTGGTAAAAACAGTTTTGACCGGCATGCGTTCGCGTTTAATGTCCAGAATGGGCAGACTGGCCATCCACTCGTGAAAATGTGCGATCAATTGCTGGCCTGTGCCCGCCAGCTTTACGAGCTCATCTATGAAAAGCTTCGTCAGATAACCGAACGCAATCACCTGGTTGATCAGGGGGTTATCGTGATGAATGCTGATACCGTGATTTTTCCACAACAGATACTTCACCACATGCATGGCCTGATCTTCAATGACGTTGGGATTCAGCAGAACAACCTTGGGTTTACCGGTTACAAGCCATTCAGCGTAATGCACGTGGTACCCTCTCTTGCGAAGAGTAGCCGCTGCCTGTCCGAAGATATCCTGCACGTCATCTATTAATTCCAGCTCGGCGTTTATGTTTTTGTTGACATAGGGTCCGATAAGGCAATACCGCCCTGTCCAATGGTTCATCACAGATGGGACTTTGGATCGGATCACTGTATAAATCCCACCTACCTGGTTACACACTTCCCAGGAGATTTCGACTAAGTGTGCATTGGGTAGAAAACCAGGGGGGGAAGATGATCCTTTTGACATAAAACAGGCCAGTTTGACTAAAACTCCTAACTAAATCTATCATTTAAATGCCAAAGTTTCCTGAAAGACGCTAATAAAGTTCGTGGATTATTATTTGCTCATGGTGTTAAAATCTCATTGAAAGAAATTACCGTGTATCAACAGTTATTCGGCCCCGGCCGACCGGGAAAGATGTGGTGTGTGGAGCGAAGAAAATCCTGACTATTATGAATTTTGAAAAATATACCATCAAATCGCAGGAGGCCATTCAGAAATCGGCTGAAATTGCTATTGCTGACAATCATCAGGCAATTGAACCGGGTCACCTGCTGAAGGCCATTCTTGAAACAGACGAGAATGTTATCGCCTATCTGATAAAAAAGACGAATGTTAACCGTGCGTTGCTGGATAAGAAACTTTCAGAAGTGCTTAACGGTTATCCGAAAGTCACAGGACAGCAGCCATACTTGTCGTCGGTGACAAGCACGGTTTTGCAGCAAGCAGAAAAAGAGCTGCGGGAATTTAAAGACGAATTTATTGCCGTCGAACATTTATTGCTGGCCATCCTTCACACCAAGGACAAAGTCTCCTCTTTCATGAAGGATGCAGGGTTTGAGCGATCAGGCCTCATCAAAGCGATCAGGGAGCTTCGGGGCGGTTCTTCCGTTACGGACCCCAACGCCGAGGCGAAGTATAAATCCCTGGAGCGTTATTCCAAGAACCTCAATGACCTGGCAAAAAAAGGAAAGATAGATCCCGTTATTGGCCGTGATGAAGAGATCAGGAGGGTTTTGCAGATCCTTTCCCGAAGAACAAAGAACAATCCCATCCTGCTTGGAGAACCCGGGGTGGGTAAGACCGCTATTGTCGAGGGCCTCGCACAGCGCATTGTGGATGGAGACGTTCCGGAAAACCTCAAATCAAAAACGATCATCTCCCTGGATATGGGTCTATTGGTGGCGGGTGCCAAATACAAAGGTGAGTTCGAGGAAAGATTGAAGGCAGTCATCAAAGAGGTTACAGATTCCGAAGGTCAAGTTATCCTGTTTATTGACGAAATCCACACGCTCGTAGGCGCGGGAGGAGGCGGAGAAGGAGCGATGGACGCCGCCAATCTGTTGAAGCCGGCCCTGGCCAGGGGCGAACTGCATGCCATCGGTGCCACTACATTAAAAGAGTATCAAAAATATATTGAAAAGGACAAGGCCCTTGAACGCAGGTTCCAGGCTGTGATGGTTGACGAACCCAGCGTGGAGGACTCCGTCTCCATTTTGCGCGGGATAAAGGAAAAGTATGAACTGCATCACGGTGTGAGGATCAAGGACGACGCAGTTATTTCTGCGGTGGAATTATCCAGCAGATATATTTCTGACAGGTTCCTGCCGGATAAGGCCATTGACCTGATGGACGAGGCTGCCGCAAAACTCAGACTTGAAATGGATTCTCTTCCGGAAGAACTCGATGAGTTAAACCGGAGGATCATGCAACTCGAAATTGAACGCGAGGCCATACGCAGGGAAAAGGATAAAGAAAAGGAATCCATCCTGACAAAAGATATTGCTGAACTCGCCGGGCAGCGCAATTCCTTAAAAGCCAGATGGGAGAGTGAAAAGGAAGTGGTGCATGGTATACAAAAAGAAAAAGAGAATATCGACCGCCTTAGGTTTGAAGCAGAACAGGCGGAGAAAGCCGGAGACTATGGAAAGGTCGCCGAGATTCGCTATGGCAAGATCGTCGAAGCGGAGAAACGCCTGAATCAACATCAGTTGAAGATGAGTCAGCAGGCCAAAGGCGAACATTCACTTCTAAAGGAAGAAGTGGATAGTGACGATATCGCCGAGGTAGTGGCCAAATGGACAGGCATCCCCGTTTCCAGGATGCTTCAAAGCGAACGGGAAAAATTACTCCACCTGGAAGATGAACTGAGTAAACGGGTGGCCGGTCAGGAAGAGGCTATTCGTTTGTTGAGCGATGCTGTTCGAAGAAGCAGGGCGGGTCTTCAGGATCCCAAACGGCCAATCGGCTCGTTTATCTTCATGGGAACCACCGGTGTAGGTAAGACGGAGCTATCAAAAGCGCTTGCCGATTATCTTTTCAACGATGAAACAGCAATGGTTCGCATCGACATGAGTGAATACCAGGAACGCCACAGCGTGAGCAGGCTGATCGGCGCCCCTCCGGGATACGTCGGCTATGACGAAGGCGGCCAACTGACCGAAGCCGTGCGCAGAAAACCCTACTCTGTTCTGCTGCTCGATGAAATTGAGAAAGCGCATGCTGACGTCTTTAACATCATGCTTCAGGTCCTGGACGATGGAAGATTGACCGATAACAAAGGACGGGTGGCAAATTTCAAGAATACCATCATTATCATGACTACCAACATCGGCTCTGGCATCATTCAGGAAAACTTTGAGAAGATGACCGACCAGAATTATTTTGACGTCCTGGATGAGACGAAAGAAGAAGTGCTGGCCGTCCTCCGGAAAACGGTTCGTCCTGAATTCATCAACCGGATCGATGAGATTATCATGTTCAGGCCGCTGACCAGAAAAGACATCCGGAAAATTGTGGATATCCAGGTGGATCTCATACGTAAACGCCTCGGGGAAGCCGGCGTAAGGCTCGATCTTTCAGAAGGCGCCCGAGAGCGGATTGCAAAACTCGGCTACGATCCGCAGTATGGCGCGCGACCCCTGAAGCGTGTTTTACAGCGGGAGATCCTCAACGCATTGTCGAAACAAATCCTGGCCGGAAACGTCCAGAAAGATTCAGTGATCTACGTTGACCTCAACAAGGAAAATGATTTCGTCTTTGAGAATCTGGAAAATGCCGAGGTTGTAAGTTGACGCTTCGCCACGAATTTCAATCGCAAAGACTGTGGATCAAGCAACATTTTTCATCCTAACTGAATTATTGACCATTCAAAGCAAAAATTTATTAAACCGTTTTCTTTGGCATCATGTTGTAAGTAGCAAGGTTAGGATTGGCAATTCTGTTCTGCATTTGCCGAACAGAATGTGTTGGTTTGAGGGGTTTGGTTTGAACGTCCTGTCATACGGCAGGACGTTTCTTTTCTTGCTACTTTATCCGGCAGTTCGCGCGGGGAACCCTCGACGTCAATGGACCAATTCGCAGATATCCTGAAGCTGCTTCGCGTTAGTAACGGCATGGCCATCGGCGGTATTGTTGAAATACACATAAGCGTGACGGATATCGCGCAGCCTGAAAATTTCCTGCACCACCAACTCGAGATTCCGGGGCTCATAGCCGGATGTGTATAAATGGGGTACACCGTGAAACCGGTAATAAATTGTATCTGTCGTCCTGATCACCTTTTCAGAGAGCTTTGGATGACTCATCCCACAAAAGCTGATGCCTGCCTCAGTCAGCGCCTCATATACAGCAGGGTTCCACCACGATTCATGCCTGAACTCCAGTACGTTCTTCACCGACCGGTCAATTACATCGACGATCCTGCTCAGGCGATCAGCCTCATACTGAAAGCTGGAAGGGAACTGAAATAGTATACACCCAAGCTTTTCTTCCAGGCTAGCCTTCACCGTTTCATTGAAATCCTGCAACATCTTTTGCGCCTCCCTGAACTTTTTGAAACGAGTGATAAAACGCGGAGCCTTCACCGTAAATGAAAATCCCGACGGACTTCGCGCATGCCATTTTTTCAGAAATTCTACCCGTGGAAACTTGTAATAAGTGCCGTTTAATTCCAGCGTATTGAACTGTGTGCAATAATATTCGAGCCACTCCTTTTGTGGCAAATCTTCCGGGTAAAATATCCGCTTCCACTCCGGATAATAATATCCGGAACATCCTATCTTCCACTCCATACAATAGAACACACAACATCCATTCCATATTCAGCGGCAGCTCCGTATGCCCGGCCCACAGGTAAGATCTGGAATCATCTTTGAAAAAAACCTGAATCTGAAAAAGTGCTTTTTCCAGCGCCAAGGGGAAAATGATGCGCTTTTTGCACGCGTGCAGCCTTTGCTTAAGATCCTCGTCGTGGCCGACCGGCCGTTCATAAATTTTTTTTTATCCGTTTCGGCACGCTTTATCGATAGCCGTCGACCTGGGTATTTTCTCACCAAAAAAAATTTTTACGAATTCCTTCGTAACAAACTTGCTTTTTATCCGTTCACTTTATAACATTGTACGAAATAATTCGTATATGGAGGCTGGATCATTTATAAAACCGACTGAAAAAGAGCTTAAAATCCTGCAGATCCTTTGGAAAAAAGGCCCTGTGGCGGTTAAGGACGTTCATGAATCCATGGGCGGAGACGAGCAGAACGGATATACCACCATTTTAAAACTCATGCAGATTATGCATGAAAAAGGCCTGGTGACACGCCAAAAAAGCGGAAAGCTTCATCTGTACAAAGCTGTGGCTTCCCAGGAGCACACACGTCAGTTCATCCTGGATAAAATGATCCAGTCGGTTTTCCAGGGATCTGCGATGCAGCTTGTGATAAGCGCCCTGGGAAACAAGAAATCTTCAAAAGAAGAGTTAAAGGAAATAAAACGGTACCTGGAAAAACTTGAAGGAGGTGAATGATGAAGGCGATCGCCGAGTTACTTTCTTCTGATTGGGCAAATGCGTTGGGCTGGACACTGCTGCATTCCATCTGGCAGTCGCTGGCAATACTTCTGATTGTCATTGCCGTCTTGCGATTTATTCCCACAAAGTTTGCCGGGATCCGGTATGCCGCCACCTCCGGGGGATTATTTCTTTTCACAGTTACTGTACTGTGGACCTTCATTTATTTAATAGACAGTCCCGCCGCTTCGCCCATCGCGCTCGGAGAATCAACCAGTCAGTCTGAACAAACCGCAGCGGAAACGGCAATGCCGTCGACGGCGTCGGAAAATACGATATCGGTGATCTCCGTTTTCATTGATGCAAACATGCCGCTGATCGTTGGATGCTGGATCGCAGGCTTTTTGTTTTCGGTGATACGTTTAACCAGTGGCATCTACTTTACCTGCAGACTTCGTTCAACCGCCATCCCACTGGAGAATAAGTGGGGCGATTACATTAAACAGGCCGGTAGAGATCTCGGCGTCAACCGTCTGGTCAGGCTTGCTGAATCTGCATCCATTTCCACGCCGATGGTCATCGGCGATCTGAAACCCCTGATCATCATTCCCATGGGAATGTTGACCGGATTGACTACGGAGCAACTTGAAACCATCTTTGTACACGAGCTGGCGCACATTAAAAGGCACGATTATCTGATTAATTTCATTCAGAATCTTGTCGAGACGATATTTTTCTTCAACCCGTTTATCCGGACCTTATCCGGTTGGATCCGAAGGGAAAGAGAGTACTGCTGTGACGACGTTGTGGTGGAACGGCATGGTGGCGCGAAAGCCTATGCCCACGCGCTCATGCGACTAGCAGAGGTCAGGTTGTTGACACCTGCTTTTGCGTTGCCATTGGCCGACGGTAAAAATCATTTGTTGAACAGAATCAGAAGAATCATGGAAAAGTCAGTGAAAAATTATTCTACAGAAGGCCGGATGGTGATTCCTGCCGTTTTGTTGGTTGTCGGGCTCCTGTGCGTTTCCTGGTTGGGAATCAATCCGGACAACGGTTATAAGGGTAATCCTTTCCTCGCAGATCAGGACACCGTAAAAAGGAATACTGAAAGAAGTGCGCGCTACTCCGGGAAAAGAATCAACACCCCGGCAATTCCGGATATTTCTGCTTTTCCCCCTGTTCCCGATGTACTGGCCACACCACCTATACCGGACATTGATATACAGGGTATACCCGATACCATTCCGCCTCCGGGCTTCCCTTTCCACCGGGAGTTTGAGCTGAAAAGTCTTCAACAACAACTCGAGCAGTTCCAGGAGTTTGAGTTGAAAGACCTTGAACAACAACTCCAACGGCTCCAGGAGTTTGAGCTGAAAGGTCTTGAGCAAGAGCTCGAGCAGCTTCAGGAGTTTGAGTCGAAAGACCTTGAACAACAACTCCAGCGGCTCCAGGAGTTTGAGCTGAAAGGTCTTGAGCAAGAGCTCGAGCAGCTTCAGGAGTTTGAGTCGAAAGACCTTGAACAACAACTCCAGCGGCTCCAGGAGTTTGAGCTGAAAGGTCTTGAGCAAGAGCTCGAGCAGCTTCAGG
>JBBEBN010000386.1:0-55062 GCA_040882305.1 Cyclobacteriaceae bacterium | reverse complement strand
AGGAGAAGTTTGTTCATGACTTTGTGGACGCCTGGACGAAGGTGATGAACCTTGATCGTTTTGATCTAGTCTCACGTCGAATAAAGATTCAACAGGATCGTAAGGAACAGGTTGTGGTTGCTTAATGTTCATAATAAAAAGATGGCCCGGCATCGGGCCATCTTTTTTTATGACTGAGTAACTTTTGCCGCGACGGCATTAACCCGCTCCAGTAACTTTGGCTCACCCATTTTTGTAGCGAGCGCGGCGAACGATGACGTAGGGCCGCCCCATCGCAGTTGATCCACATCACTAAACAGTATCGCATCTGTTCGTAAAGTAGCGAGGCGTTTAAACAGCAATGCCTGCTTGCGGTGTTTCACCAGCACGTTCTCCGGGAATGTTTCTATTGGCCCGTACTGGTTCAACAGTTGAGCTGCGCCAATTTTGCCGATTCCGGGGATGCCTGGATAACCATCCGCGCTATCGCCGACAAGCGCGAGAAAATCCGGGATGAGTATGGGATTTACGCCAAACTTTTTGCGCACAGCATTTGCGTCTATGATCGCTTTGGCTCTGCGATCGATCTGCACGACCCGGTCTTCGCGCACGCATTGGGCAAGATCTTTGTCCGGCGTCCAAATGCAGACTTTCAGAACACGGGGATCGGCAGAAGCCAGGTGCGCTGCAGAGGCCAGTGCGTCATCGGCTTCCAGCTCAATCATCGGCCAGACCGCAACACCCATGGATGCCAGGGCATCCTCTAACGGATGAAATTGCTTAAAGAGAGCCCGCTCGATCCCATATCCTGTTTTATAGTCGGGCCAGAGCTTGTTGCGAAATGATTCGATAACGTGATCTGTCGCAACACCTAACTGGGTTGCGCCCTGTTCTATCATTTCCAAAACGCCGTGTAATACACCAATCACGGCTCCAAATGGTTTGTCCTTACCCTTATTGTATTTGCGCTGGCCGTAGAAGTGCCGGAAGAGTTCATACGTACCGTCGATGAGATGGACGATCATGGAATAGAAGGGGTAGCATTACGATTAAGAACTGGCATTAAAAACAGGCCTCTAGCTCCACCAAAGCTTGCTGGCCGCATGTCATTGATTACATTCCCCTTCTCCATCAGCACAATTCGGTTGCAGATTTCCGTTACATGATTCAGGTCGTGGCTCGATATGAGAAATGTCGTGCTTTGTTTTTGTGCTCGTTTATGATTAATTCTTTCAGCCTTATTTGCGACGTGGGACTGGATTTTCATTAATGCAGACTTAACTGACTGATAACTTATCGTCAGCAGCGCTATTAAAGGGCTGCACATCCTGCCAGCATAAAAATCCAGGGATGAATTTTCATTTTGTAGGCAGGAAGCACCCTTCTTTCCAGGTCTGATGCTCATCGATCAGCGACGACTTTTGTGACCGGCAATCCCAATTGGGCAGGATACATATAACCTGATGAATAAGAAGCAACGCCCATTCTGTATTGGCGGTCCTGCATCAGGCAGATCTTCTTATTGTCAGCCAGAATATTGGTTGAGTAAATCCTGATCTCGCCGGGCAGACTGGCTACGATCTCTTCACGCCAGTCGCCGATTATATCGGCAACGAAGATGACTTTTCCCTCAATTGTTTGCACGGTTTCATCGGGATAATTGAATATCCTGTCGTTGATATTGATCTCCTTTTGTTCATCCGCATCCCACCAAATTGCGCGGGGCGCCAATGAACCCATATTTTTGTCTGATAACCTTTCACCCCCGGCGGCGTAAAGGAAATACTGATTTCCACCGCCCTTGGCATCTCCCCCATAACATTCCATTCCAGGAGAACGAGGGTCAATATCACCCACCATGCCCTGGCTATGCACGTGCGTGGTCGGCTTATCAAAACCCCATATCAATTCTCCGGTAGCTGCATCAACCAGGCAAACACCATTTTTCTTTGAACGGGTTTCTATGCCGTAGAATATTTCCAGCCCTGGCCGTGACGGGTCAATATCGGTCACATAACCTACGTCATTGTGCCCCAAGCCCAAATGCCATAATGGTTTCCCGTCATCGTTCAACGCATAAGTTCCCGGAATCAACTCATCCTTGCCGTCACTGTCAATATCCGAAACTATGATCCCGTGGCTGCCTTGCCCCCGGTATTTTCGATCCTCGCCCGAACTTTCCCAGTACCACTTTTTCTTTAAGTTTTTGTCCATAGCTTCTGTTTTGATGATGGTGTAAGTCCCGCGCTGCATGATCAGTGAAGGGGATTGGCCATCCAGAAAAGCCACCGACAGAAAGTTGCGACTCCAGTAATTGTAAGATTCATAGCCTTCCCTGGAAAGCCAATCCCTTTTTTGGACGACATTCCCTTTAGTTCCGTCAATTTTTACGAGGTATTCGGGGCCCTCCATTACACGACCGTCTGGTTCGCGCGGGTCTTCTTCGCCAGCTTTAGCATACACTTCTGCCAGTCCGTCACCGTCGAGATCGTATACCAGGAAAGGAGCATACCAGGTGCCTGATTCGATGGACCAACCCCTGTCGTACCGCCATAAGAATTTTCCTTTTGAAGTATAGGCATCCAGTTTATATTGCTCGGGACTTCGCTTCCAGTATCCCGGCATGAAATATGGATCGGCATTGAAATCAGGGTGTTGCAACACAAAATCATAAGCGCCGTCTCCATCCAGATCACCGAGGCCAATATTCTTAACCGTGATCTTGTCTTTAAGGAAAAGTGAATACCAGGGCTGATTGGCCGGACTCATAAAAACATAGGCCTCCCCGGCGGTGTCGTCTTCCTTGCCATTAATCAACCCTTTAATCCGGTAACGGTATGCATGGCCGTTTTGAACGGTGGTGTCCGTAAAATTGGTGGAAGTTGTTACCGGGTCGCGATTTATTTTCTTTAAATCAGCCGAAACACCTGGCTCTCTCCGGTAAACCACGCCGGCAGGGTCCTCCCGCAAAAGACGCCATCCCACATATACTTGTTGTCTCCCGATAGTAAGAGCAACCACCCCTCTGTCGATCTTCTCAGTAACTTTTTGACCGAAAGATGGAACAGAAGAACAAAACAGCAGGCAGAGCCAATAAATCTTAAACTGAGTGTTGTTCATTTTAATTATCTTGATTTGAATGACGAGCGCATTGTAGAATGTCTTAAGGTAAGATAATCTGAAAAACAAATAATATCAAGCTGACTTTTCGTAAAAATTTGCCTTTATTCGTGCCAGGCAAAACAACTCCAATCTTGCACTCACTATCTTTCCCATCCCATGCTTATCGAAGAAAAATCCCTCAACCACTGGATCGACAATTTCTACGGATATGGATCGTGGCATGCCAGATTCTGGTTCATTGCCTTTGAAGAAGGCGGGGGTGACCTACCTGAAGAAGTAGCAGAGAAGGTTGACTATTTTTGCAACGCACATACAACAACTACCGGTGGAACGCTTTGCGACATCCGCGAGATGTACCGGGATGTCGCCATAAGATGGGATGGCCCCAAAGCAGGTTTGTTCACCAACCGCTATGAATACCGGTTCGGTAGTAATGCGAGTCTGCATGGTGTCTGGAAAAATCTCATTGCGTTTGTGCACGGCTACAAAGACGAGAACCCTCCGGATTTTCTTGAATATCAAAAACATTCTTTTGCGGCAACAAAAGGGCATCATGAGGCATTGATCCGGCTATATCCTTTGCCCAGCCCACACAACCATGCGTGGTACTATAGCTGGCTTGACTTGCCGGAACTGGGCTTCCTCAAAAGTCGGATGCTGTACCAACAACATGTCTATCAACCTCGCATGCACACGGTCCTTTCAAACATCAGGGCACATAAGCCGCAGGTGGTGTTGATGTACGGGATGGAAAACATCAATACACTTAAGAAATCCATCATGGAATTCTTTCATGGTGCGAAATTCAAAATGATCACAGCAACGAAACGGCTAATACCGCAACATCACCGCGCAGACCTCGACGGAACCACCATGTTGATCACCACACAAATTCCCGCGCTGCGGCATAATAGGATCGAGACAGGATTTGACTGGGAGGAATTTGGAAAAAGGGTAAAGTCTGCAGAAAATGACAACTAACGGCAAAAGGAACCTGACAGTAGTTGGAGACGATCTGCCACCGGACATATTTTCAATCCGCTGGAGCAAGTCGATTGATATCGCTCACCTCCATGATCGGTTTATCGACGTCGGTGGTGGCACATTTGATCATTGCCTGCGCAACCTGCGATAAAGTACTGGCACTGTTAGGGGACATCAACTTCAGAACAGGGAACATCCAGGCCATGTATTTGTACATCGTCAGCGTGTATCGCTGGCCTGGAACTGCCTTCATAAAACCAGGGCGGAAATTATGAGCTCTTTTGAATCGCATTTTCAACAACGCGTTTTCCGTCCTTCCTTTGACCCGCGCCCACATCGACCGGCCTTTTTCAGTACTGTCTGTGCCTGCGCCGCTCACGTACACGAAGGTCATCCCTGGATTTTGTGCTGCCAGTATTTTGGCGAAGTGGATGGTTGTACCATAGGTAATGCGCGTGTAATCTGCTTCCGACATTCCTATACTGCTCACGCCCGCGCAAAAAAAACATGCATCATATCCATTGAGCATGTTGTCGCCTTTATCCAGATCGAGAAAATCCCGTACAACGTATTCCTTCAATTTCGGATGAGACATACCCTGAGGCTTGCGACTGACACTCAGTACACCGGAAACCTGCGAACTCGAAAGACATTCTAATAAGACGCCTTCGCCCACCATTCCGGTAGTTCCTGTGATGATAACTTTGATCTGTTCCATGCATAAATCTACTTATAATTCCACAAAAGTATGGATTGGCAGCTTTCAATAAAAGGCGGAATACTTCGCCATGGTCCGCTTGCGTCGAGAATGTTGTTATCCACCACCTCGGCGTAAATCCGAATTTTGAAAGGTGCATGGGCCGACGTAGCTTTAGCCTGGTTGCGAACTTTGAAAACTGAATCGTCCGATGCTAAGACCCTCCCTCTTCCATGCCGGTGGACATATACATTAATGGAAAGAAATCCAGGATCAAACCGACAACAGAATTTCAGATCCTGGAACTCAATACGCGAACGGCGGACATCACGGTAGATCCTAACTACTACGTGTATTCGTTTGACCTGTACGGGAAGTAGTTCTTGCAATCGGATAAAGCGCCTACTCTTTTGCTACCCGTATCCTTTCAATTCTTCCGTCTCCTCGCAACGACAATATATACATCCCAGGCAAAATGTGACTGACATCAAGATTCACATTACCTTCGGCAATTTCATAGGTAGTCAGCAGCCTTCCGCTCAGGTCGGTGAGGTCGGCTGTATGATAATCGCCACCTTCCCTGATCCGCAACCACAGGGATACGGGGTTGGGGTAGACATATGTCCTTTGTGTTTCACGGTTCCAACTCACGGATGTAACTGCAAAAGCGAGTTCCTCAACTTTGACGCTGGATATATTCACTGCTCCTGTACTTGTGCCAATGTCAAATACCAGACGCGCCGCCGGATCCGTCTCGCTGGTCATGGTAAAGGTAAAAGTGTAGGCGATCTGCTGGGTAGTGATACCAACACCGTTGTAACCACTGTAAGCATTCCAGGGTGAACTCGCCCTACCTGCATAAAAGGTGATGCTTCGGTCTGCGCTTGCCTCAGCTGAGAATGAAATACGGTAAAGCTTGCCTTCTTCAAGGCTTATATTGTTTTTAACCAATTGAAAATGCCACGCTTCCGTGCCACCGGTTGAGATCGAAACAATCAGTTTACCCGCCGTGGTGGAAACACTACCGGAGGCGCCACCTTGCAGATTGAGCGACCAACCATCGGTACTGCTTGTAAAATTACTTGTATACACCGGCTTGCTGAAGACCGGGGTTGCTTCGGGTATTTCGTTGTGCAGCAACGCGTCAACCAGTCCGGTAACATACTCTTGTGTGCCTGGATTGTAAATTCCAAAACCGGCGCTGAATTCCCAGTACGCCCAACTCATACCATTATCTTCGAACCAACGCGCCACGAACGTCGTCCATCGCTCTCGGGACTCTATATCCGCTTTGCTGTAGGCGCCAAATTCGCCGACGTGGATAGGTATGTCGTAGGTTTGGGAAAATTGTAAGGCATAGCTGAATTCACTTGCTACCGATTCCCGGTCTCCTTCTGTATCCAGCCATTCGGTGCCCAGCCATACATTTGATCCGCTAACCCATTCCGCGCCCTGATGGGTAAAAGAAAACGGATTGTAGTAGTGAACGGTAAGAATGATGTGATCGTCATCAGGAAGCTCAAGTTTCGAAAGGCCGCCAAGACCTCCATATTCAGCTACACCAAATAAAACGATGCGCGTCGGATTTGTTTTGCGGATTTCAGCAAGCGCATCAGCGAAGTAGCCGTTCCACATCGGCGCGATTAGATTACCGTGTGGTTCATTTAATACTTCGAATAACAGGCTGTCGGGATATTCCTTGAAATGATCAGCGATCTGATACCATTGCGACAAAAATCTTTCCTTTTGTGCCGCCGGGTCTTCAAACAGGGCATCGTGATGATGCATATTAATAATGATGTGCAGTTTATACCGAAGTGCACTATCGACGACCTCCTGGATGCGGTCTAAAAATGCCGGGCTGATCGTGTAGGGCGACGATTCCATGCTGCGTTCGGTTGTTTCCCATCGGATGGGAACACGCACATGGTTGAATCCAAGTTCCGATATCATCTTAAAATATGAAGGCTTCCACTGATTTCCCCACCCGGCCTCAGTCGGAGCTTCAAAGCTATTGCCCATGTTTATTCCACGCCCCAGCCGTTCGTTCATTTCGAAAGCCTGTTGCCGGCTTTGCGCCAAAGATGCGGAACATCCGATCATTATTCCGAATGCAATAAGAAGCTTTGTCCTGATCGCCATTTCTGCTTGTAAATTGTATGCTAATATACAAACTGAATGGCTTTGTAAGTACATTTTCAGTCCACGATTGTGAATCACGGTGAATGCTTTCGAAATGCTTCATGCGCCGGATGCATAATGTCGAAAGGCGATAAGGGAATGGTATGAAATACAATATGCAGACGGCACCATCCGGAAAATGTGGAGCACGTTTATCGTAGTTTCAAATAGTGGAAGATGGAAGATCAGCGCTATCAGAAATATGTTGCCCAGCGGCGGGTAAGTTGGTTAGTTGGGAAAAATAATTGTAAACCGTGCCCCTTTACCAGGGGTTCCTGCAGCGGAAATCAAGCCACCGTGGTTTTCCACGATCTTTTTACATATCGCAAGGCCGATGCCGGTTCCTTTGTATTCACTGCGTCCGTTCAATCTTTGAAAAATCTTAAATATTTCTTCTGCATATACTTGCTCGAAGCCTATTCCGTTATCGGATACAACTATTTCCGTATATGCTAAAGATTGATTCAAGTTTTGATGGTGCACAATGTCTTCCCGGGAAAGACTTCTCGCAGATACCTCTATCAGAGGGGCAGTGTTGCAGAATTTCAGTGCGTTGCTGAGAAGATTTGAAAAAAGTTGTGTCATCTGCAAACTAATGCCATTAACCACAGGCAATAAGTGTGGAATTTGGATTACGGCGTGCTTCTGCTGAATTAATAGTTCGAAATCGGATTCAATATTTTGAATAATACAATTAAGATCCACCAGTAAAAATTCTTCTTTAGTTCCGGCGATCTTCGACCAATCCAGCACGTCATTAATAAGTTCCGTCATCCGGTTGGATGAGGAAACGATCTTTTTGAAATAGACACGTGAATCCGCGTCGAGGTCCTTCAGTTTGTCTTCCAATAAAGATGAAAAGGTTATTATTTTTCTCAATGGCTCCTGGAGGTCATGGCTGGCGATATAGGCAAACTGTTCCAATTCCCGATTACTGACGTTCAAAGCGCTTATTTTCTCCTCCAGTAGCTTTTGAAAGCCAACCAGTTTCTTCTGAGCTTCTTTTAATTCAACGTTACCCTTTAATGTCTCTTCAATAAGTTTTTGCGCATTGACATCCACAAAAAAACCTGTCCACCGGGTAATGGCGTTATTTTCATTCTTTACAGGAATGATCGAAATAAGGTGCCAAAGATACGCGCCACTTGCTTTGTTCTTGAGTCGTCCCTGCGTGCGAAATGAATTTCTGGATTTAAAAATATTGTCCCAATCTCTGTTTAAAGCAACATAATCGTCAGGGTGGACAAACTCCCGCCAGGAGAACGCGGACTGGCTTGTCAGGGAAGTCCCAAAATAATCCTTAACCCATTGATTGGTGTAAAGGATTTCACCTTCCGCGGTAATTAAGAACATCATTAAGGGCAATGTATCTACAAGATCGCGATACTGATTTTCGCTTTCTTTCAGCTTATTCGAAAATTCAAGCAGCTGTATGTTTTTTCCTTTTATTTCATCGTAGGGAGAGAGTGGGAGTTCCATTTTAAAGTATTCAATAAACGAATTGATCTTTGCAGCCGTGATCAACCCGCTGAATTTCAGGTCCTGGTTTAACTGAACGTCGCATGAAGAATCGTTTTTAGTGATCTTTATTTCGGCTATCAGTTTCCTTGCAAAACTAATAGCTTCGGTATTTGCACAGGCTGGGTTGGCATTGCAAACAGCGGCATAGATCTGTTTTCTGTTGGGAGACAAAATGACAATCCCAAGTTTGAACAAAGCATTCCTGCCCATGGAAAGCGCGCATCGAGCGATCTCAGAGACTGCTGTTCCAAGTGCGGTTTGAACCGTCAGAGAAAGGCTGCAGAGCTCGGCAAGCTTCATCGTGCGCTTGTTTGCAAGAATGAGATCCATTTCGTTCTCAAGACTTATCCTAACGATCTCTTTCATTATGTTTTGGCAATTAAAATAGACATATCATCATTTTTGCGCGCATTGTCTTTATAAATCACTGCCGCAAGCATAAGCGGATCGTATCTCAAAATTGATGGGAACTGAGAAAGTTCCCAACCGACTTTGATCCCATCGGAACTCATAATAAGGCGCTGATTTTTCTCGAGACCTGCTTCGTGATTTATTAATGTAACGGGAAAATTTGAACCGATAATTCCGTTATGACTGATATATTTCCTGGTCAGTATTCCATCAGACAGCCTGGTATCAATGTTACCGATGCCGCATATACGCCATTTTTTCGAGACATGGTCGGCTACGACTGCGGCCCCCACCAATCCACGTGTTTTCTTTGCAGGTTCGTGAATAAATTTGAGTACTTCCGCAGGATCGTTCCCTGTGCATCTTTGAAAATTCGTTATGGCAGTTTGCACTGCATCATAGGCTTCTTTCCCATGCCCCAGGCCATCGCCCATAAAGATCTTCGTATAGTTCGACTTGTATACAATTTGAAATCCATCCCCGCTCACCGTTTGACCCGGTTTTGAAACATTCAATGCCCGAACCCTTATACCCGGTGGTTGAACGGACGGGATATGACCAGCAGTATAAATCTTACAATAGCATACAGTACCCCATTTTACAATGGAGTAGATCTGAAAAATGTCACTTAATCTTTCGAGGGCTCCCAGCCCTTGTCCCAGGGTTTTAGTGGTCGACACCCCATCTTTCATAGAATGCGAAACATTTTTTATCCCAGGTCCGCTGTCAAGACAGATCATTTCAAAGAACCTGCAATTATTTTCTTTCGAGAACCGAAACAGCATTTCGCCTTTCGCAGCGTGCTTAATGATATTAGACGTCAGCTCGGAGACCGCGATGTCAATGATGCCTGTGCGTGATACACCGAAAGATTCGGAGATCGCAATATTGTGAATCTCTCTTTTGACAAAGGAAACGGAGCTTTTCTCTCTAATTTCATGGCTGGTAAAGGGGGCGTTATCCATTTTTCCATTTGATAATTCTTATCGTTGTACCCTTCCCCACGTAGGATTGAATTTCAAATTCACTCACAAGTCTTCTCGCCCCCGGCAACCCAAGACCAAGGCTTTTGGAGGTTGAGTAACCGTCTTCCAGCGCAAGTGTAACATCTCCGATTCCCGGACCCTTATCGGTAAATGTCAACCTGATACCTGTATCAGGTCCCCTGGTGACTACTTCAATCAAGGCAATTCCACCTCTTCCGTAGGTGAGCATGTTTCGAACCAATTCACTTGCCGCCGTAATAAGTTTCGTCTCGGTAACGACACCCATATTAATTTTGACAGCATACTCCTTCACTCTGTTGCGAAACGGAACAACATCCTGTTCTTTACTAATAGAAATCTGGTCTTTACTAACTATTAATATCGGCATCCTCGGTTTCCCTGACTTGAGTTGAAATTCTTGATTTCAAAAATTCCATCCCCTTCTCAACGTTTAATGCACAATAAACTCCTTTAAGAGACAACCCAAGTTCAATTAAAGTAATCGCAACAGCGGGCTGCATTCCAACCACAACCGTTTCTGCATCCATGATCTTTGTCATCATGGCAATGTTACCTATGATACGTCCCATAAACGAATCGATAATGGTAACAGATGAAATATCGATCAGCACGCCGTGTGCTCCTGTCTTCTTTACCATCATCACAAGATCTGATTCAAGATTCTCGGCCAGCTTGTCATAAAGGTCTACCTGAATAGTGACCAATAAGAACTCGCCCATCCTGAGAATAGGTATCTTTTGCATAACCATATTAATTTAATATCGCTTGTAACTTCTTTTTGCCGACTTCCAGCTGCAATATGGTGAAGGCGTGCTTCAATGCACTCGCCAATGTTGATTTTGTTATGATATTGGACAAGTCAATACCGAGATGCACCACCGTTTGCGCGATCTCCGGACGAATGCCACTGATGATACATTCAGCGCCCATTAATCTTGCTGCACTTACCGTCTTGATCAGGTTCTGCGCTACGAGGGAATCGACGGCAGGTACACCCGAAATATCCAGAATAGCGATGCTGCTTCCGGTTTCAACTATTCCCTGGAGAAGATTTTCCATCACTACCTGCGTTCTTGAACTGTCTAATGTTCCCAGGATAGGAAGTACGACAATCCCATCCCACACCCTGATCACCGGCGTGGAAATCTCCGCCATTTCATCAGTCTGACGGACGATAACCTCTTCACGTCCCTTGATATACGTTTCGAAAGTCGTTTGTGTGAAGCTATCCATGATCAGGGTGATCTTCAGATTCTGCGCATACAGCGATGATTTATCTTTTATTTCCTGTTGCAATACCTGCAGTAAGGCTCCTTTGAGACTAAAAATATAAGTTCCGGTCTCCCTGGGTGAAAAACCCTGCTTTGCCCGTGATATAGAAATTCCCGAAAGTATTTCATTAACGCTGTCGAAAGCATTGGATTGACTATCCTCGATACTCTCATCATTAAGAGAATCGATAAACGAATTCAAAAGTTCTTCCGATTGATTTCGTAAGTCGCCATTACTCATGAGATCCTCACGCAGGTTCGGGTCCGTCAACAGGTTATTCAACCATAGTTCCAAGACATTCTTCCTCTCTCTCTGCAGAATTTTGATTGAATCGTTCGTTGAATCTTCTTTTTTTAATGCAATAAATGAATCGGTTTTCATAAAGTATAAGATATTATTGTAGCGTTAATAGGAGAATATTGGTTTATCCGTTCGATTAAAAACTATAATGAGTCAAAAGAAATCATTCAACCTCATGCCCGGATCTGCCATGAAATAAGGTTTGGTTATGAAGGCCACAGCCCCAAGGTTTCGCGTTTTATTGCTCAGATCAGGGAAAATAAAATCAGGGGTAACGGCGTCCTGTTCGAGCTCTCTTAAAGCATCCAGGCCATTATTCATTGAAACACAAAAAATAGGTCTGCTAAAATGTGCTTTCGCAAGAGAGGACACCAATTGGTCATTGGGGTCATCATCGATCAGGATACAACATTTCGGGTAAGTCATTTGGTATAGGCAATCTCATACCTTTTTGGTCAGGTAACAGAAAAAAATACGTTGATAAACAAATCATGCCAATAATTTCCGTTGTTGGGAAATTACTCCATCAATTTAACTTGCATCGCTCCCCATGCCTTGCCAGGGCAGATTTGATACTTAACTTTGATTAAAAAAATAGTTTCTTTCCCTCTGCAGAGGAATACACACTGAACTTTTAAGGGATTATTCCCCAATATCGGTAATGATTTTACCAAGCGGCATTGACGGAGCTCCAAAAAGCTAGACCTCCCTCCTTGCGGTATAGTACGCCTTTAAAGACCCAGTAAATCGCTGATTTCAGACTTTGAATCGCTTCCCGGCGTATTCTTTGAACTGCATAATACATGATGAACAGCATTATCAAAATGCGCCGGTCAGTGCATCACGAGATCAAATGTCAGCCATTTGTATTTCTCCTCGTTCAATCCCGCGGAAGAAACACCCGGGCACAAGAAACAGGAATTATAGTCTTGCAATTGTCGTAATTTATCAATAGTTTCCTAACGCGCTACCACGTTAATATCAAGAGCTTTAAGAAAGCTTTGAGTCTCAATCCCTCTGCCAGTGTAAAAGCCAACTCAGAAAAGTTCTTGAAACAATTTGGAGCATTGTGACCGCCTCTGCTAAATTATGAAAAATATTTACCTGCTCATTGTTTTAAGTATAACAGGCACATCATCTCTACTTAGTCAAAGTGCCACCGCTCCTGACGATAAACAGAGAAACAATATTTACGCTCTGATCGATCAATATTCCCAAGCCAGGGAAAAGAGTGATACCGTCCTGCTCAAAAGTATCCTGACACCTGATATTGATCAATTGGTTTCAACAGGTGAGTGGAGAAATGGGATCGGCACTTCGGTGAAGGGAATGCTGAGCAGTTCATCCGGCAGCCCCGGCACAAGAACGCTCAACATTGAAAAAATACGACTCCTCAATCAGAACTGCGCAATTGTTGATTGTAAATACGAAATACAAAATGCGGACGGATCCATAAGAAGAATGTGGAGTACCTTTATTGTTGTCTCGTCTAAGGGAAAATGGAAAATCAGCGCTATCAGAAATATGCTGCCCACCAGGCAATGATAGCAACCACAGTCATTAACCCACCTGTTCCCATCACTTTTTTGGCATGTTTTTTTTACCAACACGTGCCTAAACTTTTAGTAACCAAAATCAGATAAATCATTACTCAACTTCGAAGCATTGTCCAAATTCCGCCACTAAGCATTAGTATGTCATGAAGACAGGGAACTTAGAAGATGTATATGTCTCCGACATCACTGGAGTGATCAGAAAAAATAATCGAAAAGCGGATGAACTGCCCGAGACGGATCGACTTTTGACATCTACCCTCCAGCATAGAGTATCATGAATATCCTCTACATTGATGATGACCTCGAGGACCTGGAAATATTCCAGGATGCCCTGGCCTGCATTAACCCCCATATAGTCTTAAACACGGCCAAAGACGGCCTGGAGGGCCTGAAAATACTGGACGAGTTAACCGTGCGTCCCGACTTGATTTTTGTCGATATCAACATGCCCCGAATGAACGGAAAGCAATTCCTCATACAACTAAGAAAGACATTAGGGCTTCGCACGATCCCGGTCATCATCTATTCAACAAGCTCACATAAAGAGGAAATGGATTCCTTCAAAAAATTGGGCGCGCGCAAATTCGTGATCAAGCCCAGCAATTTTGAAAACCTTAAGCGATTATTGCGAAACATTATTGAAACGGAACTTCGACATGCTCAGGTACCGCCCGGTGACTGAGCTTGCCGAAGTCCAACCTTTAACCATACACGTCCCAATATTTAGAAATTAAAACCTGTACCAGCAATTGATCTTCGAGGGGTGAAACAAACCAGGAGGCCCTCGCGGTCTAAATTAGTCAATGAAGATGCAGCCGACAAGCCCAGGCCAGCTTCTTTATTTACAGACTCGCCTATCGAGCAAGAGAACAGATAACATGATCACAAGAATTTTTCTGGGATTAATGATATAAAAAAGGCCAGGAAATACTCATCGCCGACAGTGATTTTGCTGACGGTGATAAACATAAATCAATGTGTGAACTTTTAATTTAAGGAGAACTTATAATTATGAAAAATATTCTGGAAAAAATTGCTCAAAGTAACAAGCATCAGGAGAATTCAACAGCCGCGGTCCCGAAAACGGAAAGTCTGGAACCCACCGTTAAAGACAGCCGTCGTAATTTCTTTAAGAAGACCGCGCTCGGCGGAATATCTCTGGCAGGTTTGATGAACTTGTCCGTAGAGGATACGGTAGCGCAAACCACCTCGGAGGTGCAGCGCTCCTCAAATCCCTCCGATCTGAAAATTACAGATATGCGCTACTGCGTCGCTGTTCATCGCCGACCCATTATCCGGATCGATACCAATCAGGGTATCTATGGATTAGGGGAAGTGAGGGACGGCGCAGACTGGCGGTATGCCCTGATGCTTAAAAGCCGGCTGCTGGGTCATAATCCCTGTAACGTTGAAATGCTATTTAAACTCATCAAACAGTTCGGCGGTCATGCCCGTCAGGGAGGCGGGGTCAGCGCTGTTGAAATGGCCCTGTGGGATCTAACCGGAAAAGCTTACAACGTTCCTTGCTGGCGGTTGCTGGGCGGAAAATACCGGGAAAAAATAAGGATGTATGCTTATGTTCCCAGACACAATGGAAGAAACATGGATGTCGAAAAGTTCAAGATGGAAATGAAATTCCGGAAGGAAGAGCTTGGAATAACCTGGTTTAAAATGTACCCGTCTTTGTCGTGGGTCGCTGACATACCGGGGACAACGGTCAACGACAGGTTCTGGTTTACTCCCGGGTATAAGAACAGTTATGCTCCCATCGCCACAGGCGAAATGCGACAGAAACAACCCTTCAGCCAGACGCAGATCACGGAAAAGGGTTTGGATGAACTCGCCAAATATGTGGAAATGGTGCGCAACATAGTAGGGTGGGATCTCCCGCTGGGCGCTGACGGGCTGGGGAATTATGATGTGAATACTGCTATCCGTGTTGGTAAAGCACTTGATCCTTATCGACTGGCATTCCTGGAAGATTTTTTCCCTATGGATTATATCCATCAGTGGCAGACCGTAACGGAGGCAATTGAAACCCCGACCCTTACTGGCGAGGATATTTATCTGAAGGAACAGTTCATCAAACTGATCGATAACCACGCAGTTGATATTGTTCAACCAGACCTGGCTTCATCCGGTGGACTTTTGGAAACAAAGATTATTGGAGACTATGCCGAATCCAGGGGAGTTCCCATGATCCTGCATTTTGCCGGTACTCCGGTTTCATTCATGGCCAATATTCACAGTGCCGCGGCCACAAACAATGTGCTTTCGCTGGAGATGCCGAACAATGGCTCCCTGGATAACCCCTGGTGGAAAGATCTGGTAAAAACCACTGATGGCAAAAACATTATGGAGAAAGGCTTCGCGCTCGTCCCGGATTCCCCGGGATTGGGAATTGAATTAAGAGAAGATATACTTAAGCAGCACCTTGATCCGCGCTACACCAGCTTTTTTGCTCCCACCCCCGAGTGGAATGATATTCATTCAAGCGACTACCTCTGGAGTGGCAGAACTACCGGCGGAACTGAAATAACCCAACCGCAACCGTATAAAAATTGATTGGCATCTGCCCTAATCATAAAACCCAATTGACATGAAACGCAAAGATTTTTTGCAAAAAGGGATGCTGTCAGGTGCACTGGCCGGATCCTCTTTATGGGCCTCAGCTTCACCTATCAATAAAAACAGGAAAGACCCGCTGGAGACAAAAAAAAAACACGACGATCTTTTACAGCAGGACGATGAGATCATCATCGAAAGATCGAATAAAGGAAAACCACATACTGGAAAAGTGCTGCTGGCCATTCAGGCGCACTCGGACGATATCCCACTCTTTGCCGGAGGATTGGTGGCAAAACTGATGGATGAAGGCTACACGGGATATTTACTCCGGACCTCCGATGACAGCAAAGGGGACGCGGAAGGCAATACGGTTGACAGCCACAATATTGCAAAAGGATACGGGATGAAAAAAGCCTATGACTTCATGTATAACCACCACCAGATGGACAATATGGGAATACAGGATCTGAAAGGAAGGCTTATATTCCTGTTCCGCCTGCTGAAAGTGGATACCATCGTATGCTGGGATCCATGGGAACACCATGAGGAGAATCCCGACCACTATGTTACCGCCAGGGCGGTGGAGGCGGCCCGGTGGATGGCCGCCGGAAGGGCAGACTATCCTGAACATTTCGATGCAGGTCTGCAACCCCATAGCCCGAAGGTCAGATATTATTTTTCACGAACCCCCAAGAGGGCGAACAGGATCGTGGATATCACGGACTATATCGACAGGAAGGTGGAAATAAATATGCTGAACGTGACCAAAGGCCCTGCCGGACAGGGGTACGGTAAAAAACTTAAGGAAACACTGGCCGCTGAAGGAAAAAGGCTCCCCATTCTGGAAGAGAACGGTAAATCGGCGGACCACAACTGGGTGAAGCATTTTGTGTTTGACATCGATGCCAGGCGGTTGAATTTCAGCCAGGTCTCCAATAAGAAACTCGGTGAAAAATATGGGCTCGGGTGGGCTGAATGGTACCATTATATCAGCGATCTCGAGGATGGAAATCCAAACAATCTCGAAAAATATGTGAAGGCCAACACAAAAAGTAAATAGTGGCTGATTAGTTGACTGCCTGCATTTCGATGCGAACTAATCCACTGGCTGTTTCTGCACCTTCAGTTCTGCCCTCCGGTTCAGGGAATGCTCTTCCTCGGGACATTCCACCCCATCGCTGCACCGGTTCAAGATCAACTCTTCCCCGAACCAGGTGACTTCCATTCTTGATGCGGGGATCCCTCTTGACAAGAAATAATCACGGGTGGATTGCGCGCGCTTCTTTGAAAGCTCGGTGTTATAATTATGCGATCCGCGGGAATCTGAATGTGCGCCCATATTAAGTGTGGCCCGCGGAAATTTTATCATTGTCCTGACAACCTTGCTCAGCATTTTTATGGCATCCTCTTTTATCTCTGCCTTATCGTAATCAAAAAGAACGACCTCCTTATCAATGTAAACTTCCTCCAGTACGATATCATTCAGCAGATTACCCTCCAGGATGTCTTTTGTGTCAAGGATAAATCCGTCCGGGATAAACCCCTCTTTGTTTGCTTCGACCCGGTAGTTTTTATCAGGCCTCACCAGAAACCGGTATTCGCCTGTTTCATCCACGATCAACGTGTCGCTTGAGCCATCAGATAAATTATGAAGGACCACTGCCACACCAGGCAAAATGGACTGCGTCTCGTTACTGAAGATCCTGCCCCTGGAAAAAAGATTTTGCCTCCACAGTGGTAACGTCAGGCTGTCTACACCAAAAGGTTTTCCCTTTGTAGAAAACGCCAGGTCTACCAGTGTTTCAAATCCATCTTTCTCTCCCCTTATTTTGAAATCCTGATCAAAGGGAAGGTCCAGGGTAAAGTGTCCTGACGAATCACTTCGTGTAGAATCTATCAGGTCGCCATTGCTGTTGAAGGCCGAGATCTTTACGCCGGCAATTTTCTCTTTCGCCTTGCTTAATTCCCGAACCTCGCCAGCCAAAAAATAAAACTTAGCCGTATATCCGTAAATATCGTCCTGACCCATTCCTCCTTCTTCTTTTGACGCTATGAATCCCGATCGCCCCAAGCTATCGCAGACCAATGAGAAGTCATCAAACCTGGAGTTAATGGGGCTCCCGAGATTTACCGGCCTGCTGAATTTGCCCTTCCGCTTATAGCTGACGTAGAGGTCAAGCCCTCCAAAGCTTCCGTGGCCGTTTGAAGAAAAATACAGGGTAGTGTCGTTAGCGATAAACGGGAACGATTCCTCATTACTCGTATTGACCGCATCACCAAGGTTTACCGGATCTGTCCACCGGTCGTTTTTAGATATGGAATAGTAAAGATCGGAGCCACCATAGCCCGCAGGCATGGTGGAAGCAAAATACATTACCGTGCCATCAGGGGAAAATGAAGGATGCGCATTTGAATATGCGTCGCTGTTATATTCAAAAGGGACCAGATGGTCGACTTCGCCTGTCGGCGATACCGCTGCAAAGTAAATCCGAAGGTTCACTTTGCCAGTGGCGTCATACACTGGCTTTCCATTCTTAATATTTGATTGTGTCAACGCGCATTTCCTGAAACCATCATAGAAGGCCATCGGTCCTTCATGATAAATTGTTTCGATTTTCTTTGAACGAAAGGGGGCAAATTTCCCCCATGCCCCCACGTCATCCCGCTCCGCATAATACAGGCTGAGAAAAGATTCGTCAGGGGCAAGTCTGTCAAAAGGTTTGCGCTTGATGAAAAGGTCAGTATCACGTGTAGACCCAAAGACGACCCCATGATGAAAAAAGTGCGCACCATATTCTGAATACTCCGTATTAAAATCAAAGGACGACATGAGAAAACGTTCCTCATTCGCCGTGTATTTCGGGAGGTTATTCAAAAATTCAAGCTTATCAATGGCTACCGCGTCCTCCGGTTTATGTTTCAGATACGCCCTGAACCATTGTGCAGATTCATCATATTTTCCATTCATAGACAACACCTCGGCATGATCAAGCATAACTTCAGGATCAATACCGGCCTCTTCGGCAAGCGAACTGTACCATAACCCGGCGGAAGCAAGGTTATGCAATTTCAAATAACAGATGGCAATTCTTTCACGAACCCGAAGGTCGTCGGGGTCGCGCTTAAACTCCTGAAGGTAAATTTCCAGCGCGTTGCGATAGGCGAACTGATCAAAAAGATAATCGGCCTTCTTTTCCTTTTTATGAAAGAACGTGGAAATGTTGGTGCTCTGCGAAAATGATCTCAGAACGGTCAATACGAGCAATATCAGGAGGAAATATCTTTTCATCAGAAATAACGCGGAGAAACAATGCCTTTTTTGTTAAACCAGAACCTGTAATTAAGCATGACCTCATGAGAGCCCAGTTCTACCGTACGAATGGGTCCAAGGGTAATGGTGTATGAATATCCAAATTGTAACTGGTCTGTCAACTGCAATTGAGTCATTAACACGCCCTGTTTGGACGATTTATACGACAGCCCGGCCCACAACACCTCGTCGAATAAAATATTTGCATTCAAGTCGAATTCAATCGGACGGTTGTCAACCGTCTTAAAGAGGAAGTTCGGTTTAAATTTCATCAGGTTGTTGATCGAGAATACATAACCACCGGTAATGATCAGGGGAATGTTTTGATGTACGGTCTGAAATCCTTCACCCCGATCAAAAGCATTGTTGACCATCGAGGGCATAGACACGCCGAAATAGGCATTTTCCCGGCTGTAAAACACACCCGCGCCAATATTGGGTCGTGATTCACGAATGTCCTGAGAAAAAGCGTTATCGGTTCCCGGGTTAGGATTGGCTGAACTGTTACTATGCAGGGAGAGCTCTGTGTATTGGGCGTTATACATACTGACTCCACCCTGGAGACCGAATGAAATGGTGCCGGGATTATCTGCGTTCCTGCCCAGGGGAATTCTATAGGCATACGAGAAGTGGATCCCCGTCTGATTGATAACGCTTAACTGATCGTGAATGACCATTAACCCAAGGCCTACCCGGCGGTTTAACAGCGGTGAATGTGCCGAGAATGTTTGCGTATTCGGCGCTCCCCTCAGGCCCACATTCTGAAACCTGGCCAGAACGGTGGTGCTTAAAGCGTCATGACTGCCGGCATAAGCAGGATTGATCGCTAACCCGTTAAACATGTATTGAGAATAAGTGGCTACCTGCTGTCCCTGAACAACCGAACAGGAGAATGAAATAAAAGTGAACAAGCAGGTAATGCGAAGCACCATCTAATTTTCCTTTAAGATGACATAACCACTGATTATTTTCCCTTCATCGTCAAGATATACGGTATAATAGTAGGTCCCCTCAGGTAATCGACTGCGCCCAAGGCCACGGTTGGACTGGCCTTCCCACCGTATCGTCTCATTGTCATAATCCGATGTTTCCCACACCATATTGCTGAACCGGTCGAAAATTCGGACCATATTCTTTTTGAACCGATGAATACCCTCAATGTGCCAGTAATCGTTCAGGCCGTCATTATTTGGCGATACACCTTCATAAATCTCAAAAGCGAAATCATTATCGGTAACATCGATAAATAAAACTGCCGTAGCGCAAAGCGAAGGATGCCCTGAATCGCATACCTGATATTTAACAGAATCACTTCCGATAAAGGTAAATGATGCCGGCCTGTACTGAACGGTCTGCATATCCGCATCAACCGTAACAGAACCGTGGAATGGTCCGGTGAGGATACTGGCAACGGTCAGAACATCTGCCGAGTCAGCTTCATAAATATCATAAAATTCCTTATACGGATCGGCGATGACCAGATCATTTGAGAGAACATTGAATGACAGTGTGGTGTTTGCGTTTAAAGATACATAGTCATTAAGCGCAGCCGGGGCATCGTTGACGGGCCGTATGGTTATTTTCGCAGGGGCAGTTCCCGAAAGTCCTTTTGAATCTGAAACGAGGAGACTCCAGTTGGCTTCACCGTTATAATTCGCTTCCGGCGTGAAGATGTAACAAAAATCATAGGGAGCCGCATCACGAACCATTGTTCCGCCACCTTTTGTATTGACAGGGTCATTAAAGCTGACATTATCCCCATCAACATCCACCACATCCATGCAGATTCTCAACACCGAATCTTCTTTAGCAGGTGGCAGGCTCGTTAAAGCCGCAATGACCGGGGCGTCGTTTACGGGATTGACCGTAATGGCTACCGTCGCAATATTGGAATCCGTGTAGCCGTCATTGACCTTAAAAGCAAAGTTATCCGAACCGTTGAAATGAGCTTTTGGGGTATAAGTCAAAGAAGGCGCCGTCCCCGTAAGCGTTCCGTTTGCCGGTGCGGTCAGAACAGTGTAGTTGAATGTGTTTCCATCGATATCACCCGACGTGAGTACAATACTGGCGGCGATATCTTCATCTGTAGTAACAACCTGGTCATCGGCCGCGGGCGCGTCATTGACCTGTAACACCGCAATGTACACTCTGCCAATGTTGGAGTCTGTCGTGCCATCGTTTCCCGTAAATTGCAAGGTGTCGCGGCCAAAATAATCCGTATCAGGAATATAGGTCACTACTGTTCCATTGATCGCTATCGTGCCATGCTGCGGGATCCCACCTACCGTATGGGTGATCATGTCGCCGTCTGCGTCTGTGACCAGTCCGGCCAAATCTACATCGACAGAAGTATCTTCGTTCGTGCTGATATTCTTGTCTACGGCGACAGGCGGCGACCCGGTCGAATTAACGAGTATAGAAACTGTCGCCGCAGCAGAATTCAGCGCGCCGTCATTTACGAGGAATGTGAAACTGTCCGATCCCGTATAATACTGGGACGGAGTGTATGTGACTGTTGCTCCACTGATACTCACGGCACCGCTGCCGGGTTGACTTACGATGGAGTATGCCAAGGCGCTCCCTTCCGCATCCGATCCCGTCAGGGTAATACTCTTAGGGATATCCTGATCCGTCGCCACGCTCTGGCTGTTGGCAATAGGGGCATCATTCACAGGCGTTACTGAAATGGTCACCGTTGCTTCGTTGGAAGTGAGTGACCCATCGCTCGCTTCAAACTTAAAGCTGTCTGCCCCGCTGTAATCCAAATCAGGATCATAAGTAACAGTTGCCCCCGAAAGGGTTAAGGTTCCATTCGCCGGAGACTGTGTAATGGCGTAGGTGACATTATCTCCATTATCATCCGAAGCCGTCAATACTATCTGTGTTGGAGCATCTTCGGGGATGGTGATGGTCTGGTCAGAGGCCACAGGGGCGACGTTTAGCAACGGGTTGAGGTTAAGCGAAATCGTTGCCTGCTGCGAATCTATCGTCCCATCGTTGACGGCAAATTTAAAACTATCATTGCCCGTATACCCTGCGTTCGGAGTGTAGGTGATGTTGGGTGCAGCTCCGCTGAGCGTGCCGTTAGTTGGCTGCACGGTAACTGAAAAAGTCAATGCATCTCCATCGATATCCGATCCTGTGAGCGTTATGGGCTTGGGCGTATTGAGATCATACGGAACGCTTTGATTGAATGCCACGGGAGCATCATTGGCGGGCGTAACAGTAATGTTAACCGTTACCGCAGGAGAATTCAGTGTTCCGTCGTTCACGCCGAAGGTAAAGCTGTCATTGCCCGAATAGTTGGCATCAGGTCTGTACGTTATATCCGGCGGTGTGCCCGTAAGGATTCCGTTAGCTGGCGCGGAAACGATAGCGAAGGTTAGCTGATCGAAATCCGGATCACTTCCCGTAAGCGTAATTGCAAGCGGAACATCTTCCGCGGTGGTGACATTTTGCACATTCGCCACTGGCGGATCATCTGCTACGGGAACAACCGTGATGGAAACACTGGCGGTATTGGAGTCTTCCTGGCCGTCATTTACCATGAAGCTAAAATTATCCTGACCAAAAAAGTTAGTATTTGGCGTATAGGTAAGATTGGGAATCGCACCTGTTAAAGATCCATTTACGGGTGGCGTAACGATGGTGAACGCCAGCGGATCGCCGTCAGCATCAGACGCGATCAGCGTGGTTGCGACCGGAATATCCTCATTTGTCGTAACATTCATGTTATTAGCAACAGGAGTGTCATTAAGCGCTGTAACATCAATGGTAACGGTACCAGGTAAAACGGAAGTGAATATTCCGTCAGACACCAGGAAAGTAAAACTGTCCGGTCCCGAGTAATCCCGGTCAGGTGTATATGTCACGTTGGGAGGTCCTCCGTTCAGCGTGCCATTTGTTGGCAAACTCAGGATCGTGTAAATCAAAGGATCATTTTCAGGATCAGTGCCGGCAAGTGTTATCGGTTCGGATGTATCCTCCGTTAAGTCAACTGACTGATCAAGGGCAACGGGAGGAGTATTGGGCGCCACGACCGTGACAGACGTGCTGCTGGAGTTATCATCGTTAGCACCACATGGAACAGTGTATTCATCCTTTTGGGCAATGGCTACAATCTTATCATACGCCAGCAAAGGATCGATGAGGTTAACCGTCCAGTTATTTCCTACTGTGTACACGCCGATTTCCTCCCTGGGCGTAGTTCCCCAGGAAGGAGCGCTGCCTTCAGGCGCTGTATTGGTATATACCTGCACGCGAATGAAAATATCGCTCTCAATTGTTGAGCCCGTTATGGTCGCCTGGCCGGCGCGGATAGGCTCATCTATGATCGGAGCACTAACTTTATCCTTTTCAAATCCCGCGCAGGTCTCGCACAGGTCCACTATTGGCGTTGGACACTGGTTATTGATAAGGTCCTCAAAAGCGCAAGTGTCACATCCGCTATATTCGGGATCATTGTTATCAATCCCTGAAATATCTGATATATTTCCGCCCATCGCGCAAGTGGCCGACACGTTCGTAACAGCCACATAGCGCAAGCCTGTGTTGAGGTCTATGTTAAAAGCGGCGGCGATCTCTGAAAACGGAACGTAAAAGTCATAGAAAAAATCCGGATCACCGCAGCTCACTTCATCAGCAATGGATATCTGAAAATTAGAGTTGATATCGTAAAATAACAATGGCGAGGGGCAATCATCCTTTCCATCGATGTCATACACCAATACACCTAAGTTATTTCTTTTGATCAGCGTGATGTCGATCTCAAAACCTGGATTGCCCGCTGTGGCGTTAGGGTCATTTGAACCAACCTGGCCGTCGACATCCAACAGGATTGTCCACGCCTCAACACTGGGGTTGTCATCCCCCACCCGGAATCTGAAGATAAGATTATCGCTTCCGTCGCGCACCGCGTAAACCGAGTATCCTTTGTTGTCAGGGATCAGATCGGTGATCCCGCAATTCATCCCGATGTTGTCACCCGTTACATCGCCCCCGAGCTTTGGGATGCCAAACATCTTCAGTTCGAATTCATCAATGTAATAACCATCATTCGAAAAGCCGGAGGGAGTTTTGGATACAAAGCCATCCGCATTGGGATCCAGAATGCTTGTCGAGGCGGGCCTGATAATCTTTCCGCGCTGAGAATAAACCTCGCAAAAGACAAGCGTCATTGCCAGAACGAGCAGCAGGATATGGGGAAGGCAGCGGGGGCTCACGCTTACGAAAATAGTATAATTATACCGGTTTCTTTTTCGATAAGAGGGCAATTTTTTGGCTATACATGCACTTAAAGCCGATAAAGTAACTGCATCCTGATAAAAAAAAGCGAAAAGGGGATTTCTGACTGGTTCCGGATGGAAACGAACACGACTGAAATAATTGAAGATATCGCGGATTATCATTCCACGTTTTGAGAATTTGAACTCGCAGGGCGAAGATCTTTCACCCTGCGACCCGGATCCCGCCTACGCCCCTGGCAACTTCTCGATGACAAACGTCCCGCCGATCTTGTCGTGCCACGCCCTGTTATACTTGTCGGCCAGCAGCACGATAGCATCCGCGATGATGATCAGGCCGGTCGCTAAATTAATGATTTGAAGGGCCTTCATTTCTGAAATAAAAATCGAATACTCCGAATATCCGGATACCGATGCAAATTCCGGGTTTTGATAGATAGTAATACTCAGGAACATGGTAACAACAGAAGGTACAATATGAAAAACGTTGCGGAAAAGGATTTCACTGAAGGTGGCTTTCTCAAATTTCAGGTTCACCACTTTAAGCTTCAACACCATTTTACCCAATGTGGCCCCATACACATACTCCATAACAGGCTTATAGGTAACAGATAATAAAGCAACAAGAATATAAATAATCGGACTCTTCCATGAAGTAATATTCAGGTAATTGATCCCAAATGTAACGGGGGCAAGTACAAGGCCGTCAACAATTAAGGCACCAAGGCGCGGCCAGAACGCACCGTATTTCACACTGTTTACATTGGTTTGAATGAGCGGTTGATCCAGTATTTGTTCCATCGGTGAGGGGTTTATGTCATCATAAAGATAGTTTTTACACTGCCATTTTGAAATAAAAGGAGCCGGAATTTCCGTCTGACCGGGGCAAAAAAAAGACCACCTCTCAGGTGGTCTTTAAATGTTATTGAAAAAACTATCTAGCTCAATAGCGTAACATTCACTGCATTCATTCCTTTTTTGCCTTTTTCTTCATCGTATTCAACCTGATCGTTTTCACGGATCTGATCAACCAATCCTGAAGAATGAACAAAAATGTCCGTGCTTGAATCATTGGGCTTAATGAATCCAAAACCTTTGGCTTCATTGAAAAATTTTACTGTTCCTTGCATTGTGTTATAAATTAAAAATTAAAAATGTTTAAAGTTTGAATTGCTAACATGATTAGCAGCAATAATGACCAGAATTGTCCTGGCTGGACGTGCGTTGTCCCTACAGGATCTTCAGGAAATTACTAAATTAAGGAATGTGAAAAACAAAAAAGCCCGGATGAGCTTGCTGAAAGGCACTATTTCTTAAATGCAGGACAAAGGTACCTCAATTAAGCGGGGTTTCCTAATGTTTTTCAGGTTTCTTCTCAATTAACGGGCGGGCTACCTATTATAATCAAGGCACGCTATCTCAATTTAAAATGACCGATAACCTTGACGAATGATGCTAGGCGTAGATCTCGCACAACTCTCCAGTGCTGTCGGCAAATTCCTTTAGCTGCATATCCATCACCCGGGCCATGGAGAGATAGAGGTTTGCCAAAGGGGTTTCCTTTCCAAACTGCAGGTTCTGCCCGGTCTTTAAAGCCCCACCCGCCTTGCCACCAAGGATTACCGGAAGGTTACGGGGATTGTGAGAATTACCGTCCCGCAGACCGGAACAAAACAAGATCATAGAGTTGTCAAGAAGGTTGCTTTCACCATCGGGAATGCACCTGAGTTTCTCCAGAAAATAGGCGTATTGTGCCACATAATACTCGTTTATCTTTCGGTATTCTTCCAGCGCACCGGGAAGTTTTTGATGGTGTGATATCTGGTGATGGCTGCCCTGCACTCCGGGTATGAATGAAAAGTTGCGTCCGCTGGCTGCGTTGCCAAACATGAAAGTGATGACACGCGTTGCGTCACTCCAGAAAGCCAGGGCCATGATGTCGAGATATTGGCGCAACTTTTCGGTGACGTCAACGCCAAGAACCTGTTCATTGAACTCATCGATGCGCAGGTTCAAACCGACCAGTTCTTTCTTAATCTCAGGGGTGATCTGCTGTTCGAAAGCCTTCTTCTTCTCCTCATTATCAATACGCTTCTCAAGAGACCTGATGGATTCCAGGTATTCCTCCAGCTTATCCTGGTCTGCGCGGCCGAGCTTGCGTTGCAGCGCGTCGGCATCATCCTTTACAATATCAAGGACACTTTGCTTCCAGGTCTGATCGCGCTGTTCGGTATCCGGTAACACCCCTCTGAACAGTCTGTCGAAAGCGAGGCGGGGGTCAATTTCCCTCGTGCAGGGTTGCGTAGGAGATTTCCAGGAGATGCTTGCCGCATAAAGGCGTGTAAACCCTGTGGCGCCGCAGATGCCCGAGTTCACGCGTTCCGTTCCATATTGAAGTGAGTCGAAGAGGTTATCCTGTCCCTTTTGCTGCGCGATAAGCTGGTCAAACGATATTCCACCGCTGTTGATGTTGTCGCCCAGGGTCTTCAGGATCGGCCTGCAGGTCATAATATTGGCCGTCTTGGCAAAATGACCTTCAGCGCCAGGAAAAATGGAGCCCCTGTTCATCAGCTCATTCAGCACAATGATATCCTGCTTTACATTCGCCAGGGGCTGCAGCGTTTTGGAGAGTTGAAATTGGTCACCAAACCCTTCCGGAGTCCAATGGTCCTGGTTCACACCATTGGGCATGTACAGGCATGCAAAGCGCACTGGACGCTTGCCCATGTTGTATGAACTCATGCCGGGCGGAACCATAGCCTGCAAAAATGGCAGGGCGATGCTGGCTCCAAGTCCTTTTAACATCCTCCTGCGGGAAATATGCCAATTGCTGTTGCTCATAATGTGTCTTGTTTCTTTAAATTACGTTACCCCAATCCCGATAGCTATCGCAACGTCTGAAAGGGGCTTGCATTCCCAAAGGGAATGCTCGTTCATGTTTCCTTCATTTAGTTGCGACGACAAACCGCTCCCCTTTGTCATTCACTTTGAAGCGGAAGGGCTCGAGGTTCACCAGTTCAACGATAAATTTTTCTGTATCGAAGCGGTTCTCTTTTAAATTCTTTACCAGGCGCTGTATGTACAGCTCATCTACAAAGCCCACGTTGCGACCCGTGGCATAAATAAACATTTTCTCCGATAGTGTTCGCGCGAACTCATCCTCTTTCGACAGCAAAATCTTTTTCAACTCGATGGGTCCTCTGAACACTTCACCACTGGGTAAGGTATCCCAGGCCACGATCGGTTTGTCGCCGTAACTATTCCGCCAACGACCTGTGGGGTCATAATTTTCAAGACCAAAGCCAATGGGATCCATCTTCTGGTGGCACCCTGCGCAAGTGGGATTGGCGCGGTGCACTGTCAGAAGGTCCCTGATGCTGGCATTCTTATTCATGGATGCTTCCTCCGGCAGGTCTCCAGCATCCGGCGGAGGTGGCGGTGGCGGTGTGCCCAGGATCTCCTCCAGCACCCACTTTCCGCGAAGTACGGGACTTGTCCGCAGTGGCATCGACGTGGTTGCCAGCACACTGCCCATGCCCAGCACCCCTCCGCGCTTACGGTCCTTGAGAATCACCTTCCTTACAGCCTTTCCCTTCACTCCTTCGATGCCATAGTGATTGGCTAATTCTTCATTCAGGAAAGTATAGTCGCTGTCTATCACATCCAGGAAACTCCTGCTGCCTGTGAGGACATAGTAAAAATACTCTACCACCTCCTGATACATGGCATTCCTCAGAGAAGGCGTCATCTCGGGAAAACGCTCCGGATCGACAGGGTTATTTTCCCTCAACCTACTGATGCCGAACCACTGCGTGACAAAGCTCTCTGAAAAGTTCTTCGCTTTGGGATCCTTCAACATCCGCCTGACCTGGCTGGTCAGCACGGCAGGATCTTGCAGGTCATTATGGTAAGCTGCCTGGAACAACGCTTCGTCCGGAAGTGTGGACCAGAGGAAATAAGAAAGTCTGCTGGCCAATTCAAAATTACTGATGGGATACGGGTGGTCTATGGGCACAGGCAGCTCTTCTTCATAACGATATAGGAAGTTAGGTGATACCAGCACCGCTTTCAGCGTCTCTTTGATAGCAAGGTCGTAGCGATCTTCCGCGTCGATGCCTTCGTAGACTTTTCGGAAAAGACCCAGAAGCTTCTCCTTCTCCTCCGGCGCCAGAAAGCGGCGATAGGCACGGGTAGCAAACGGAACGATGACATCAGAAGCTACTTTGACTGCCCCCTCGGAAGGATCGACGTCAGTGAAGATACTTGCAACCCAGTCGCTGAACCGTCGCCACCAGGATTTTCTATAGCTTTCCGGCACCAGGGTACGCCACAGACCTTCATTGGCGTGAGCCTCATCAAGGATCACTTCTGCGGCCTCATAATACCGCTCCATTTTGAGCGGCGTCAAAAATAGGGTACCCGCAAAATTGTCAAAGCCTGCTCCACCAGAGCCATCAGCGGGAAATTTAGCAGGCGCATCATAGGAGACGCCTACGAGGCTAAAAACGGAATATTGATACTCATTGTGGCTTAGCCTGCGCATCACCACGCGCCCCGGGTTGTTAGCATTCAGGGAGGAATAAAGTATTTTGCTGACGGTTTTGACCAGGGTATCATTTTCAGCTTGCGTCATTTGACGCTGCCCCCGGGGAGGCATCGCTCCATGCTGGATCTGTTTCACAACATTCATCCACACCTTCCCATCCCGGACGATAAGGGCTTTGGTGTCGTTGATGCCCATGAATATATTCTTGAGGCTGATACCAGCGGACCGTTTTGTGTCGTGATGACAGGGAAAGCAATGCTCTTCCAGGATAGGCCTGATCTTCTTGATGGGATCCTGCTCCGGCTGCTGCGCGACTACCGGAAAGGTCAGCAGGGTGCCAACCAGCAGAAAAATTTTGGAGTTTCCCATGGTTAAAGATAAAATATATTTCCGTTATTTAAAGGGAATTCCTTGAGATTTCAGCCTGTTAAGCGGTATGCCATATCGCAAATTTGCGGTCTCCATTATGATTATCCATTCCAAACCAAATTCAATACGGCGCACATAACCACCATAAGGCAAGTTATTTATACATATATTGTCATCACATTAAGTACCACCTATACAAATCAATAATTACATGAGGAAATTAAACATTGGTATTATTGATCTTGTTAGCAAAGGTCCTACCAACACACTCTGGGCCAGAATCATGCATGCAAATCTTGCCAGCATCATGCCTCAGATCGTAGCAACGTGGTGTGAACAGGAGGGGCATCATGTGACCTTTGTTTGTTACACGGGCCTCGAAAAGCTGGACAAAGAACTACCGCACAATGTTGATGTTGTTTTTATATGCTCTTTTTCACAGGCTGCTTTCCTCGCTTATGCGCTGAGTAACTATTTCAGAAGTAAAGGTGCTGTAACCGTTTTGGGGGGGCCGCATGCGCGTTGCTATCCCGACGACTCCGTTAAATACTTCGACTATGTACTGGGACTCACGCATAAGGCAACCATTAAAGAGGTATTGGACAATTGTGTCCCGCATCGCGCGAAAGGCATTCACCTTTCGGCGGGTACCCAGCCCGTTGATTATCCCCTCATGAGGGAGCGATGGAAATTTGTCGAGCCTACGCTTAAGAAAGCGCCTTTCATAAAATTCATTCCGATGATGGGAAGCGTAGGCTGCCCTTATACCTGTTCCTTTTGTATCGATGCTACGGTGCCCTACCAGCAGCTTAGCTATGACGCGATGAAGGAGGACCTTAAGTTCCTCCTTACAAAATTCAAGAAGCCGATGGTTGCCTGGCAGGATCCAAACTTCGGGATCCGCTTTAAAGAAAATATGGAGGCATTTGCTACTGTAGCCCCTCCGGGAAGCTTTCAGTTCCTTGCCGAAAGCAGTTTATCGATCCTGACCGAGGATCATTTGAAAATGATGAAGGAACACAACTTCAAGGCTTTGTTGCCTGGTATCGAATCATGGTACGATATGGGGAACAAATCAAGGGCCGCCCACCTGGGCGCGGAAGACAAGTTAGATCAGGTGTCAGAGCAGGTCAATATGATCCTTCGTTATGTGCCTTATATACAAACCAATTTTGTCCTTGGCCTTGATTGCGATTCAGGCGATGAACCTTTTGAATTGACCAAACGCTTTGTGGATAAATCACCGGGGGCTTTTCCAGGCTATTCCCTGCTTACCTCTTTCGGAGAGGCAGCTCCGCTGAACCTGGCATATCAAAGGGAGAACCGGGTGCTTCCCTTTCCATTTCATTTCTTGAATAACCATCTTGCGATGAACCTGAAACCCAAACATTATGAATGGGTGGATTTTTATGACAAGGTGATCGATCTTACCGAATATACATTCTCCACGAAGGCCATGATTAAACGCTTTGCCGCGTCCTCCAATTTCACTTCAAGGTGGATGAATTTCATGCGCGCCATCTCTTCGGAGGGTCAGGGAAGGATACGGTTTTACAGAATGATAAGAAAGCAACTCAAGACAGACCGGGCTTTCCGCGCTTATTTTGAAGGCGAAACCACGCAGCTTCCACCCTTCTACGGGAGCATTATTGAAAAAGACCTTGGCATCTGGTTTCAGTGGTTACCCAAAGGAGCCCTGCACCATGATCAGAACGCATACATGCATAAAAGCACTCCTGAATTGAAGGTAAAGGTCAAAGCAGGTAAAATGGCTTAACCCAGTCAACACGGAATTATTCCAGTTGTTTTCTAATGCACGCCTCAAATCCGCTCAGGAAAGGTCTATTACCACGACAGGATTCAAACAATGATTCGATGTGCGCGGTAACCAGCGAACGCGATGTGATGTATTTCACCAACTTCGGGTTTCGTTCAACCCAATCCATATTTATGCAATGGTCTTTCAAAAAGGAAATAACGATGTCACTTTTATTGTTGCCGGACATCCGGCGGGTATTTTCGTTTATAGTCTCAAGTTCCTTTATCACCTCCGGGTAAGAAACCTGGTCAAACATATCCTGCTCTTTAACCTCATACTTATGGTGCATACCTGTTATAATTTAATTTGAATTTTAATAACAAAGAAGGTTCCTTCCCAAAGATGGACCAATCGGCCGGTTAGTCCCTTACATTCCGACATACATCTATTGCATAAATCACAGGTTTCGGGATGAGGTCTTATTCAAATTTGAATGCCTTTCGCGGAAGTTATTCAGCATGGTCCGGTTCCTGTTCCATAGATTAGTCTTCGCGATTATTAATGGTTATATTACTAAATGAACCATATATATAAGGAAAGCGCATTTAGTACGATAAAGAAGGCCCATGGCCGCAAGTTGATCATCAATCCGTCTTTGCGGATCTATTATTTTAACGCTATGCCTCTCGCACCGAAAAATAACTGGTCGATCTCCAGAGAAGGCTGATCTCATTCGTGCAACCCCAAGGCTACCAGAAGTATGTGCTTTTCATCAGTTCAATTGCGCTTCAATACTTTCACATCTGAAATTTGCAAGGCTGAAAAAGGCACTGCAATCGCAAGCAGCCAGTGTGACGGGGCATTTCGCCTGGACTATCAAACCAGGTAAAAAACCATTTCCTCGCAAATCCGTAAAACATATAAGTTAAACGCTTGGCGTAAAACAGGCCGAATCGGAATTCAGCACCTTTACGTTAGAAAAACAAAATTAAATGAATCTTATAGAACAATTTCCCGATGTTTCAATGGAGATACGCAACAAGATCAAAATGCGTCAGAAAAATTACAGCAAAGAAATTTTAGTGAAACCTGTCAGACATCGTTCAGAAAACGCCCTCGCCGATTTTCATCATAAGGAATACAGAAAACTGCACGTGACAGTATTCGTGATCATTTCCGTATTAATAGGGGGCACTTATCTAATTCTGCTGAATTCCCCATGGCTGTTTATCTGGGTTAGTTCGTGAAATTGTTACACGAGGATCTCCCTGAAGCGAAAAATGTTTTAGCCATTTTTGGAATTTGCGGACTAAAAATTCACAAGGTGGGAATGTCGCATTCAAGTTCAATTGTACAAGTCCTTCCAGATTAGAACCGGAAGGAGCCTTCAGACTTTTCAGACTTCCCAAACTTTTCAACCAACCCGCAGATGGCAGGTTAATGCTGCACAGATAGCGTATGAAGTATTTCCTCAATTGAGAATTCCGCACCGCAGATAACCTGATCACTTGCACCGTAGTATAGCTTGATCTTGTCACCAACAACGATATGGCCATTGGTAAAGACGACATTCCCCAATAGTCCCTTTAGCTCATACTCTTCAGTGGGTTCCATAATGGGAGATTCACTGCGGGCAATGACGTGGCCGGGATCATCAAGGTCAAGCAAAAGGACACCGAGGCAATACCGCTGAGTTTCATCTGCCCCGTGATAGATCACGATCCATCCTTTTGGTGTTCTGATCGGGGAACATCCGGCGCCTATGCGGGCACTGTCCCACATTCCCGGGCGGGTGACAGCCAGACAATGGTGACGTCCCCAATGGATGAGATCCGGCGATTGGGCAATCCATATATAATTTCCGCCGAGTTGCGCGCTGCTGGGACGGTGTAACGCGAAGTACCTGTCCCAGATCTTATTTTCAAAAACCGCGCAATCCGTATTGTGCGGGGGAAAGATCATACCTTTCCTTTCAAACCGTTTCCAGTCCCTGGTCTGCATCAACCCCACGCCTACGCCATAAGATGAAACCATGGTATAGGTCAGATTATAGATCCCATTTATTTCAGTAATCCGGCAATCCTCGATGCCATAAGCCTCGAGAGGGTCTTCGCCAAAGATCGGGTGGTAATCTTCCGGTTGATAAAACTCTTTGCCATCATCGCTGCACATTAAACGCAGATGAGACAGCGTTGGCAGGTAATCGTTGCCTTTATAACGTATCACCCTTGGATCTTTCAAATCCAGGTCAGGGTCATTTTTCTTAAACTTCAGGATCTCGATATCGCCTTCTGCATCATAGATTGGAAGACTCACATAACCTTCTTTTTGTATCGGCCGCTCTGCTACGCGAATCAACAACCATATCTTTCTGTTGAAGCTGAACACGCCGGGATTAAGAATACCCTCCACTTTCATCTCACTGCTGGTAGGCTTTACATCTGAAGGTGAGATGAGGGGGTTTTCTTTAAATCTCTTCGCTAAATCAATGATTGCTTCATCTTTCATCGGGCTTGGGCAATAGAAATATGATCCAATTGCACCACGCAATATATCCAATAAGCATCCATAAGTCGTACAATATGTTTTTAATAAGTCACCCGGTTACAAAAAAACAGTCGGAATCCACACCAGGGACGTTGAAAGGTCCACATCCACATGAGACTATCCTTGTTTATGCTCCACATTCGGAAGCAAACCTGTCACAATACCGATCAGCGGCAAGAAAGCACAAAGTCTGAAAACAAATTCAATGCTGGTGTGGTCTGCCAAATTTCCCAGGACAGCCGATCCGAGGCCACCCATTCCAAAGGCGAGGCCGAAGAACAGCCCAGCGATAGTGCCTACTTTTCCCGGAACAAGGTCTGTTGCGTATACGAGAATTGCCGAGAACGCGGATGCAAGGATGATGCCGATGACACCTGCCAGAACGATCGTCCAGAGCAAACTAACGTAGGGTAAAAGCAGCGCGAAGGGCGCCACGCCGAGAATGGAAAACCAGATCACATACTTGCGGCCAAACCGGTCGCCCACCGGCCCGCCGATGATCGTTCCAACGGCTACTGCAGCGAGAAAAACGAAGAGGTAGATCTGCGACTGCTGTGCTGTCACCTGGAATTTACCCATGAGAAAGAATGTAAAGTAACTGGTCATGCTCGCCAGGTAAAAATATTTGGAGAAGATCAGAAGGAGCAGAACAAAGATGGCTGTGATGATGCGGCGTCTGGAAAGCAAAGGTTTTTTCAATTCCTTCTGAGAAACAGGGCGCGTTCGTTTCAGGTACAGATGATTGCCGTACCACCTGCCCACTTGCCAAAGCAGAAAAATACCAACTACAGCGGTCAAAGAAATCCAGGTGACACCCTTCATGCCAAAAGGCATCACGATCAGCGCCGCCAGCAACGGGCCTATGGAGCTTCCTGCATTTCCACCTACCTGGAAAATAGATTGTGCCAATCCTTTTCTACCTCCCGAAGCCAAATGCGCAACGCGTGACGATTCCGGGTGGAAGACGGCGGATCCTACTCCTATCAACGCTACAGATAACAGCAATACGGCAAAACTGTCGGAAATGGAAAACAATAACAAACCGGCAAAGGTGAATGCCATTCCCACCGGAAGAGACATGGGAAATGGATTTTTGTCAGTGTACAAGCCGACAAATGGCTGCAGCAGGGAGGCCGTCAGTTGGAAGGTCAGGGTGATGAGTCCGATCTCTGTAAAGGAAAGACTGAATTCATCTTTTATCAACGGGTAGACAGCAGGAATGACCGATTGCATCATGTCATTGAGCAAATGGGCAAAACTGATGGCAAAAATGACAGGGAAAACGGTTTTTTGAACTGCTTCTCTTGCAACCGGTTCATCGGCAACCTGCGAATTGGATCTCATAAGACACTTCTGGCTGCGAATATAGCGGAAAAAGGAGATGCAAAAACCGTCCCGCCTTCTCTCCGCATAAAACGAACAACCAAAAATTGCAGCAATTAAAGTTTCTGTTTCCCTATGATTTTTTAACTTTAACTGGCCGTAGGTAGCCTCCGGGTGATTGAACGGTTTGCAAACGTTATTGTTATGACATGGCGAAGAGGATCCCCCGACGGGTTGACAATTTGTGGTCAGAAATAACATGCTCCTGCCGCCGCGGGCAATATGGCGATGACATCCTAAATGATTTACATTAAAGCATGATCCACCGCGCGGCATTTTTCCTGATATACCTGACGGCAGTTGTGCGTTTCAACACAGGCTGGGCGCAGGGTTGCAGCGATGCCGGCTTTTGCTCTTTCGGAAGCCTTAAACATCAGGTTACGGATTCAGTCAGTGGGAGCAAGTTACAGGTGGCGCTGCCATTCGGCATTGGTGACGAAGAAGTGCGCAACTTTACGCCGGGTTTACAATATGACCATCAGTTCTCTGAGCGATGGGGAATTCAAACAAAGGTCACCTGGAATTACGCTTCAGGAAATCTGGCTTCCGTATCCGGACCGGGGGATCTTTACATCGCGGGTATCTATACGTCGCCGACATCGGGTAGCTGGAAAGTTACCGGAATGATTGCGTCAAAAATTCCTCTTGACCAATCTTCGCTGGAAAAAGATGGGCTTGGTTTGCCGATGGTGTATCAAAGCAGCCTCGGAACGGTTGACATCATCTCGGGAATATCGTTCATGAATCGCAGATGGATCATTTCCCTGGGATGGCAACAACCCCTGTCCGGAGAAAATGCCAATGAATTCCTGCCAGTGGATTGGGACATGCCGGAGGCAGTTGCATACCCTCCCTCAAATGACTTCAACAGAAAGGGTGATGCTCTGTTGCGGTTCACGTATTCCCGTCAGCTTGGCACAGCCATTTTTTTGCAAGGCGGGCTATTGAGCATCTATCATCTTGCAGACGACACCTATAAGGATCCCACTTTCAGCAATCAACCTATTTCCATTAGGGGATCAAAAGGACTGACCATGAATATCACGGCCAGCGCATGGGTTAATGTCGGCAGAAAATTAAAAGCCGGCATCACCGCGGGTGTCCCGTTTCTTGTGCGCGATATTCGCCCGGATGGACTGACAAGACACTTTGTGGTTAGTCCGGAATTGCAGTGGAAGTTGAATTAGTACGAGACGAATAGCCGTCAGATAGCTCAGATCGCCTCATCCACCAGATACAAAATCGACTCATAATTCTGCTTCACGGCATCTGTCATAGCTACTTCGCATGTCCTTGTCGACGAGTAGTATCCGTCGTATTCCTTTTGTTTTACTTCAGACGCCTCGTGGTGGGTGGCAGAAGCCGTTAGTTCGGGGAATAAAAATCCCCTGTCTCCGGCCATGCCACAACAACCGGCAGATCTCGGGATGGTCACCTCATGAGCAAAATGTTTCGCAACCTTCAAGAACGTATCCGTAGTCTTCATTTTTTCAAGGGAACAGACCGGATGGAGAACAATGGTTTGCCTTCGCACCTTCACGTTAGCCGCAGGAATTACCATATCATGCAAAAAGTCGATACTGTCAAGTATGGTTAAATTATCGAACTTCCGCTTGTTACCCTCATCGAGAAGAGGACGCATCTGACGCAGGGTGTAGACACACGAACTCACATCCATCACAACAGGATAAGTGCCTTCACTGCTCGACGTCCATAAGTTATCCATGATCCTACTGGCTGTATACCGATGTGCCTCTTTAAATCCCTTTGAGGAAAAGATCTGTCCGCAACAACTTCCTTTAACATCGTCCAGAATAATGACCCCTATGCGGGATTTTTCACAAACGCTCATGAATGTCTCCATGATATTTTTCTGCTTCCCTTCATACGTACCCATTGCCCTGGATATGCAGGCCGGAAAATAAACGATCGTGTTCCGTTCAGTACCGCGTCCAGTTTCCACCCGCTTGTTCTTAAGTACCGAAAGGTTCGGCGGGAGACGGAAATGATCTGACCACAAGGGAATCGAAGGACTGAGCTTCGTAAGTCCGGCCGTCAGTCGAAGCATTGCATTCTTTCCAAAAACATTATTCACTGCACTCCCGCACTTTAATCCGAACCGCGCCAACCATTCAGCCGTTTTGAAATTCCGTGCGATGGATAAAGCAAACCGGTTGGCTGAAAGGGAGTGATTTTCATTCCGCAGCCTCTTCGTCAGGTCCCCTGTGTCGATATCGACCGGGCATGCGATGGCGCAAAGGCCATCCACGGCGCAGGTGGCGTTTCCATCGTACTGGTATTGATCAAGAAGAAGTTTGTATTTCTCTTTATCTCCCTGTCGCTTTAGAGTCTGCAATATCCGTCTGATAACAATCCTCCTTCTCGGTGTGGTCGTGATATCACGGCTGGGACATTTATGCTCACAATAACCGCATTCAATACAGCGGTCAACTTCTTCTTCCACGGTGGGAAGCCCTTTTAGGAATTTAATATGAGCATCTTTATCGTCATTGATGATAACGCCCGGGTTCAGTAAGCTCGCCGGATCTATCGCGTCCTTGATCCGCTTCATGATCTGATAAGCCTCCCCTCCCCATTCGATCTCAACAAAAGGGGCCATGTTGCGCCCCGTGCCATGTTCGGCCTTCAGTGTTCCATTGTATTTACCTACCACTAACCTGATCACCTCTTTCATGAATTGGTCATACCTCAGTATTTCACTTTCCGTGTTGAAAGATTGGGTAATAACAAAGTGAATATTGCCATCTTTTGCGTGCCCGAAAATGATGGCGTTGTTGTATTCGTATTTATGAAAGAGGCGCTGAAGATCGATGATGGCATCGCCCAGCAGTTCGACAGGAAAAGCAATGTCCTCCAATATTACCGTCGTCCCGCTTTTGCGCACTGCCCCCACTGCCGGAAAGAGCCCTTTGCGAACTTTCCAGAAAAAATCCTGTTCCTTCGGATCTGTAGTGAAAACCGGAGGATTCAATAAAGAAAGATTGGCAGAGGAAAGGACAAACTGTTTTACACGCTCATTAAGCAGTTCAGGAGCGTTTTCCTGGAATTCCACAAGCAATGCGGATGCATCCTCATGCAGGGATTTTACAACGGACGGCATACCTGGCATGTTTTCGACCGCGTGAAGTGAAGCTCTGTCCATTAGCTCAACCATCAATGCCCCCGCCTCTGTCAGCGGAACGATTGCTTTGCAGGCGGCGTATATGGTCGGAAAATAAAGCAAGGCCGTTGACTTGAAAGGGTAATCCGGCACCGTGTGAAGCACCGCTTCCGATATGAAAGCCAGCGTCCCTTCAGCTCCGATCAAAAGATGGGCAAGAATATCCAAAGGTCGTTCGTAATCAATGAAAGCGTTCAGCGAATACCCGATGGTGGTTTTAGTCTGATATTTCTTCCTGATCTTATTGTAAAGTTCCCTATCAGTCAGGATCTGTTGTTTTATATCCTTCAGGCGTTGCTTAAGAAGGTGGCATTCATCTTCAAAACGGACATAGTCGTTGGGATCTTCAGTATTGAACATCTTCCCATCCGGCAGAACAAAGCGAATGGATTTCAGCGTGTGGTAGGAATTCAATTTTACACCGCAGCACATGCCGCTGGAATTATTGGATAAGATCCCTCCCATCATGGCCGCGCTGATGCTGGACGGATCCGGCCCGATCTTCGTTCGGTACTTCTTCAGGTGCGCGTTCACCATGGCACCCGTGATCCCTGGCTGTACCCGGACCAGCGCGCCGTCATCTTCAACTTTTACCCTGTTCCAGTACTGGCTCAAATCGACCAGTATTCCATCCGTGATGGACTGCCCGGAGAGGCTCGTTCCACCTGTCCGAAAGACAAGTGGGGTCTTGTGATAAACAGAAAAATGAAAGAGCGCAGTGATCTCGGATTCATTGACAGGCTGAACCACCGCTTTAGGCAAGAGATAATAAAACCCCGCATCCGAGGCAAACGAAACAAGATCAATATACCTGGTTCGAACCCGACTGGCGGGCAAAATTTTTTCCAACTCGTCTCTCAAAGCAATAATCATTTTTGACAAAAACAACTGCATGGTATTTTCCTAAGATCTTCATCATGGAAGGCCTCAGCGGTCACCCTACTTTTACAGCGGATTTCCAGATACCCTCGTCGTAGTCAATGCCTAAACCATTTGAGGAAGGGATCGGCATTCTTCCATTTTTAGTCGTGATGGCTGTGTGCCAGGATGGAGACTTCTTACCCGGCGTGTAAACGAATTCCTGCAATCCATAAAGGTTTGGGATGAGGGCGGCTACCTGCCAAAAAGGTGCAATGAGCGGATCCGCTTTGGGGGTATGGGGCGCAACACTCTTATTCCCATACACTCGGGCGATTTCTGAAACCTGCAAGGTTCGCAAAATTCCTCCATTGTAATAGAGGTCCGGCTGGAGAATATCGTATACGTTGGTTTCGGCAAGCCTGCGGAAGCGAAAGACGCTGCTGTCCTGTTCCCCTCCTGCCAGTTCTAATTTCGCGAGCGCGTTGTTAACTTTTCTCATACCATCTTCGTCCTCGAAGTTGCAGGGTTCCTCAAAGATCTCTATTCCATGATCTTCCAGCATGCGGCCTGCTTCAACGCCTTCCTCCGGAGTGTAAGAGCCATTCGCGTCAGCATAAATTGTGATCTGATCTCCCAACTTTTTCCGCAGTACGGGGATGTAACGTTTCGTCTGCTCGGAATTTTCCGGAGTATTCACCATCCGACCTCCGACTTTAACTTTGACGCCCGTTGCGCCGGTGTCAGCCAACTTCGCAAGTAGCTGGTCCGCGAGCATCTCAGGGTCGCCTTCCCGGTTAAAATCGGAGATGTACACACCGTATTCATCGCGTATCCGTTTTCCAAGAAGTTCAAAGACAGGCTTTTGCGCCGTTCGTCCCAACAGGTCCCACACGGCGATCTCAACGGAACCAATGCAGTTCCAAAGCGGCATGCCGGCATATTTGTAGTTGCTGTTGAGCCTGTATGCATTATCAACCAGTGTTGGAAGATCGCGGGCATCCTTGCCCTCAAAATGCCGAATGACCAATCCCTTCAGCAGCGAGGTAAGGTTGGGCATACGATCATTGCACTGTGTAATGCCCTTGATCCCGTCCTTAGATGTAACGACGAGCAACAACTGCCCCATTGTATGAAGCAGTTCTACGGAACGGATGGCAACAGGCTCTTTAATTGTGGCGGAAAGCTCCGGAAAAGACCAGAAAGGAAGTCCTTTATCCTGGTCTTCCGGATCAAAATAAGAGCTCTTCCCAATTGCCTTAGCAGGAAAAGCCAAAGCAGACAAGGCGGCTAAACCAAGCGTATTCGTGAAGAAATCCCGGCGCGATACATTCATGGTCATTTACTTTAGTTACCCGCCTTTAAGGTGCGATACCAATTGAATCATTTACCTCCAGTACGTCTTAGTCCTACGCTCGGCGCACTTCCGCCAATTCCTTGTCAACAAAATACATGTCCACCTGCCCCATGTTTTTGGCAAGGATCTTTCCCCGGAATTCGCATTTGAACGAGCCTTTGATCAGGTTGTAGGTAGCCGATGAAATATTTACTCTGCCGACTTCTCCGCTGGATTCAAGCCGGTTGGCGATGTTAACGGTATTTCCCCAAATATCATAAGCAAACTTTTTCCGGCCCACCACACCTGCAACGACGGGACCACTGTGAATACCGATACGGAGTTCCCATAATTGCGACCCCCGCTCCAGTCGCTTACGGTTATTTTCCTCGATATATTCCTGGATTGCAAGGGCTGCCGAAACGGCGTTGTACGCGTGATCACTTGATGGCGTAGGAATGCCGCCTGCACACATATAGGCGTCGCCAATTGTTTTTATTTTTTCCAGACCATGCCGTTCGATGATGTCGTCAAAGGCCACGAAACATTCATTCAATTCAGCAACCAGGTCCTGTGCGGACAAACCCTCCGCAATACTGGTGAATTCTCTGAAGTCAGTGAAAAGCACACTTACATTTTCATAATAACGAGGCGTGGCAAGGCCGGTCTTCCTCAACTCATGGGCAACTTCTTCAGGAAGTATGTTCAGGATAAGACTTTCAATCTCGCCTTTTTGTCGCTCAATATCATCGCGCTGAGCGGATATCTCTTCCTTCTGGCTGCTGATTTCCTTGTTGCGCAAAGAAAGCTCCGTGTTAGCACGCGTTTTCAACCGGATGTTCTTCAGCAGAAAAAACATTGCGGCAAACAGAAAAAATGTGCCTGCTGTGAGTCCATAAATTTTATAGCGCTGTTGTTCGAGGCTTACCGCCTGCAATTCCCTGTCTATCGTCAATAGGATAATCTGTGCCTGCTTCTTCTCCGTTTCAAATTCCATCTGAAAGCGCTGGATGGTTTTGGCATTATCCTCGGTGTAAAGATTGTCTTTAATTTCTGCGAGCGCAGCCTGGAACTGAAACGCATTTTTAAAATCGCCCAACGCCGAATAAGTGGAAACCAGCCCCTCAAGAATGTGCTTTATTTCTTTGGAACTCACGGCCTCTGCTATCTGCTTTGCCTCCAAATACGTTTTTAATGCTTTTTTGTAATCTTTGGTGTCCAGGTAAGTGTCGGCCAGGTTAGCCAACGTAAAGACTTTTTCAAATTCGTAATTATGAAGCGAGGCCATTTGAAAAGCCCGCGTTTGAAATTCTATAGCTTTGGGAAAATCTTCTTTCTTTGCGTGCACTTTTCCAAGAAAGCTTAATGTGTAAGGCAGAGAAAAATAGAAGTTGCCCCCCGCCAACGCTGCTCTTGATTTTTCAAAATAAGTCAACGCCTCATCGAGCTGATTCAGATTGAAATATATCTCGCCTATGTTAACGCTGATTGTCCCGATCGCTTCCTGGTCTCCGTCTTGTTCGCTAAACTGCAAAGCCTCGAGGTAGTAAGGCAAAGCTTTATCCATGGTAACGGGGTTATCAAAATAAGCGGCACCAATATTGGATAGCGCAGTAGCAATTCTGAGTTTATTGCCTGATTCTTCAGCAGTCTTTAAGGACTTAAAATAATAATCCAGCGCCTTCACCAAATCACCTACATTATGATAGACAGCTCCAATATTATTAAACATGTTCGATTGGCCCTCAACATCGCCAATGGTCTCGAAGATCCTCAGTGATTGATTCCAGTTTGTCAATGCTTCCGGAAAGTCGCCTTGTCTGTGGTAACATAATCCGATGCTCTTGAAGGCCAGGGCGCGTCCTTTTTGGTAATTTATTTTCTCAGCAAGGTCTCTTGCAGCAAGTCCGTACTGTTGACAATCCCCCAGGGATGCATTCAGGTAGTTTTTATTCAGTTCCAGCAAAAGATCAACACGATAGGCGTCTTCAGTTGTGTGATTTTCCAGCAAATTTTTCAGGCTGTCCGGATTATCCCGCCCCTTTAGTGGAAAGATCAGAAGAGCAAAAAGCAGCAAAAAGTACCAACGGAGCATAAGCAGGGTATTTTATATTTCAGGGCAGATCAGGTATTTTTTAAAAATTACAATTTTTTTCAAAATAAAAAAAGGAGAGCGCTGACTCCCCTTCTTAATAACCCAATTACCATGGCCTATTCTTTTATGATCTTTTGGATGACGGTGGACGTTCCGTAGGTAACGATCAGCCTGTAAAAGCCGGGGTGTGTACCTGAAAAATCCACCTCAAAGGTACCATCGCTGGCCTGATAAACTGCAGTTAAGGGGTACGATCTAAACTCTGATTCATTGTACGCCTCTACCCTGATAATAGTGCCATTATAATCTGACAGCTTAAGGAAAACGACGTTTGCAGCAGGATTCGGGTAAACAGTCAGCGGTGAAGTGTAGGCATCCAACTTCTGACACCGGTTAGAACTTGCGCTTGCCTCGGAAGCAATCGCTGTTTTTCTTCCTGACTCAACAGTGGTTAATGACCAGTAGATCCGGTTCCCACCAAAGTAGACCCTGAAGGTGCCTGTTCCGGGTTTGAACAACACGGGCAACTCACCGGTAAACGATCCCGGTTCGCCCACGATCTGGTTATTTGCTCCGTATGGTACGTACACCGGCGCGTCATTATCATTCCGGTAGGCGAAGTTCGCGACGTATGAAAATCCACTCGGATCGCCGATTAACTCCTCCACACAAACAAGTGAGGGCTTTACGGCCTTCGAACCAACACCGGATGGATTGACATATAAAATACCGGTAACAACCGACACAGTGTAATTAGCAGGCGATTTAACGAATTCGACTACTGCTGAAATCGTATAAATACCAGGTTCTGAAACGGGTCTGTCGAGCGTGTAGCTGATCTTGCTGATCACTGTGCTGTCCGCATCGGTATAAACAGAGCCTGTATTGATAAAGCCAGTGATCTCGGCGCTGAGGGTGGGCTCCTGCCCAAAGTCTATGACTGCATTGTTTATTTTCAACAGTAAAGCGGCGGGTTGCACAGTCAATAAACCTGGCTCGTAAGTCACCCGATAATTTTCCGATAATAGGGCCGCAGGGCTAATGTAATGTGCGGAATCTTCTACAGTATAACCAGTGATAAAGTTCACGGTAAAAACATCACTGATTCCGGTTCCGGTGCTAAGGATGTCGGCAGAATCATTCAGAATTATGACGCTGTTGTCAATTTCCTCACCATTCACGAGGGCGCGGCTGTTTACGAGGGGACGGCTGTTGGATACAAAAAAGTCGATGGTATTGGCCAGCGCAACCGTGTCATTACTGACAAGCCACTGATAGGGGAAGTCATTCACCAGGGCACGCGAATTTACAAGAGCGCGGGAGTTAACCAATGTGCGGCTATTGACGATCTGTGAGCCCTCATTTAACTGGGTGGAATCGAGTTGAAAATCATTAACGGTAAGCATATATCCGTTTACCAACGCGCGGCTATTGGTCACACTGTGGCTACTTATAAACATGTTGACCAACGCCCTGCTGTTTACCAGCGCCCTGCTGTTGGTGGATAAGGCATCGATGTTGATAACCACTGAATCCGCCAGCCGCAACGCCAGAAAGTCATTATAACGGTGGTCCCACGCCAGTTTGGTCAGGAAAGCATCCGGATCGGAGATGGGCGATGTGTAGAGGTAGTGATAATCAACCTGCGGAATCCTTTCTCCATATGTAACCGTCATGTCTTTTGGCCTAATGGTGATTTCGAGCGGGTCGATCATCAGGAAAGAAGTATCCGCAAAATGATAATCGTAAAGTTCTCGAAGCACCTCCGTAATGGACGAGGTATCAGGCCTTACCTGGTATTTGCCAACTGAACCAAGGCTGTTAAATTCAGCGGCCTTTGTGTTTTCCCCTATAATAAATTCAACATTGCCAAGACCGACACTGTCAGCTGAAACACCATCGGGCAATCCATTGATCGCCACGACAAACTCCGGCAGCGGCGCGCCATAGGTTTTATGGTAAACAGAATCTCCCAGGCTAAGGGTAATAGTCTGCCTTTCTATCAGATAGACCTTGTTAGAATAACCGCCATCGTTTCCCCCGGGAGTTGAAGGCGGATTGTAAACCACCAGATATGGATTTCCGATGAAAGGATCGATCGTCACAATTAACTGTTCTTGACTTATACCTTCAATGACCAATTCCACAGACCCTAAAAAAACTTTGGAATTTTCCGTAAAATTCTCCCCCAAAAGGGTAAGAGAAAAAGTTTGCTTTCCGACGATGGCATCCGCGGGAGTCGTTTCCCAATCATTTATTACAGGACGGGGCATGGCAAAAGACAGGATCGATCCGTAAGCCTGCAGAAAACCGTTGCCCAACCTATAATCGAAGGCAGCGGTTTCACGGATGGCTCCTTTCTTCAGCAATCTGTACAAAGAATCGGATGAAAACCTGTGATTGAGGTACACATCACCTGCCTGCAGAACCAACGCACCAACGGCGGCGGCATGCGGCGCGGCGGCCGAAGTTCCAGCAAATCTCTCAAAACCCGTAACAGCAGTCTGAACCCTGTCAGGACCCGCAAAATCCGGCTTTTCTCTTCCGATCGCACCTCCGAGAGACGTGAAGCTTTCCGGCGCGATGGCACCATTATATGCCGGCGTATTGGAATAGTTTACAGCACCAATTGTAATTGCGCCAGTGGCATTGGCATGCGCCACGATGGTAGCGGCAGTAATATTCTCCGCTTCTTTCGTGGACTGATCCAATTCGCCGCGGAAGACGACATATTTGAATCTCACCGGGTGGCTACCAGTTTCATTGACGATAATTATTTCCGCATCCGCCGTTCCCGTGATGGTGAACGCGAGAACTTCAAGGGGATCCTTACCGATACTGATGTTATTGGAGCCTTTCCACTTGCCATTCGACACATCAACCACGTAGATATCGAAATCATTCACCGCCCCTGCAGTTCCCAGAGAGTAAAAGTCCTCATCCCATTGTAATACAATTGTATAAGTGGAGTCATTCAAAGTGGGAACCAGTTGTACCTTTTGATAGGGAGTTCCGTTGGCAAATCTATGCGCGTACACCTGCTTTCCGGAAGGCAGCGTAAGGGGTGTGGCAGAGAAGGTGTCTTCAAAAGCATTGGACCCAAAATTACCCGCGGAGGTAAAGTAGGTCTTTCCATTTTCTTTAGCATCATTTACAGCCTGAGCTACAAGCCCTTCCTTATAAAAAGGTTCGGATATATAGGTAATGTCATCCACAATAACATCAGAGGCGGGTTTACCATAACTCCCTGTTGCCAGTTCCGCGATCCCGTGAGCGAAGTCACCCACCGATATAAAACCAGTTCTGAACGCCAGCGGGGAACCGGGAGCAACATCATGTACGATTTGCATCATCGCCATACCTTCATCACTTCCTCTCGAGAAGAAATTCTTTGGGAAGTCTTTAACAAGATCCACAGTATCGGGCAGGTCACCGGTGACAACAGCTTTCTCGGGATCATTTCTGTTCATGTAACTATCGGAGAGAACGCCAATCTTTATACCCGATCCATCGATACCCGGAAACGCATCTCTTGCCTTATCGGCCGTTGTCGCCTTGTCGCCTTCGGAAGTAACCAACCCGGTATTAGTAAGGGGTTGATAGACCGGTCGCAAAAAAGCTATCCGGCTGTTATACGCTTCAATCTCCTTAAGCTTTGCAATGGGATAAAATCCGGAGAGCACTCTGCTGTCACGCGCGTAATCAATTTGCTCGGAAAGGTCTTTCAGATTGGCCAACAACCATTCTTTATCTGCTACCGTAAATGCGATGATCTCGATGAGAACCTCATGAGACAGACTGTCAAAGCGATAGACATTATTCGGACAAAGCTCATCATTTAAAATATAGCGCTGATAAAGAGAATTCAACTCCGGCCCAAGAAAAGAAATATCTTTTCCCGATGGATCGAATGTATAGCAGGGCTCAGGTCTGATTATTTCTGTTTCGCTTCCCGTACAATGTTTTGAATTTATGCTTGCCACAACGGTCTGGACTTTCCCATTCGGGAGAATAATTGTCCATTCAATGACCTGACGCGGTTCGAATTCTTTGGAAAAGGCTCCGGATTGCCGGCCGCTTTTGAAGGTATTGATCGCCGTTGCGCGGTCTTTTTCTACTATTGTATAACTCTTGTCAGTTGAGAGTGTAACTACATCCTTATTAAGATTATCATAACCGAAATTTGCCCGGTATTTTCCATTGCCGATGTACTCAACACATTCCAAAACGGGTAAGATGTCTCTTCTCGACTGCGCACTGGAGGTGAAGGGTGTTACTGCCAGAAGAGCAAAGGCAAGTGCTAAAAGCTGAAAAAAGCTCTTGGCGGGAGGAATAAAATTGTCGGCCATAGGTGTAGGTTTAAAAGCGGGGGTTCGAAGTGTCTGAAAACCAGGGGTATATATTAGAAAGATCCTGAGGGTAACCTTACATATGCAAGAATATTTACCAAAGTAAGCCGGTTTGTAAGTAAAACATGCCCGCTTTCCAACCTTAATGAAAGGTTTTCTTGCATGAATGATTCCAAAAAAAGGACTTTTTACAAAAATGGGATTACGCCGGTTTTCCCTGAGCATCCAGCAGTGCATTCAGTTTTGCCACTTCCTGATTTTGTTTGCGCAATCTGCGGCAGAGGATCTTCATGATTTCCCTGATAACTTCGCTCCTGTCCGCCATTATTTCATAAAAGGCCTGCTGATCGATGCGAAGAAGCAGACTGTCTTCAAGCGCCGTAACGGATGCGGATCTGGGTTCAGTGTCCAGCAACGACAACTCGCCAAAAAAGTCGCGGGATTTCAAAATGGCAAAAGTCAGGTCGCCATCATGGACTTTTACCGACCCTGAATAGATAATGAACATGCAAGTTCCCACCTCATTTTTGTGTACGATCACCTCGTTCTTTCGATATGAGGCTTCTTTCAGAATATGCGCCACATCGACAAGGAGGTCTTCGGCAGTTTCACGGAAAATCTCCGTTGTCTTTAAAGCCATGACCTTTTCAATAGTGAGCAGTTTGGATTCCATAAGCATTGTCATTGTATTTCCGTTATTTATATAGGCTGTGTTATCGTCAGCACTTTCGCGATCTGATTCAATTTCCGCCAGTAAAAACCCTGCAGTTTCCGCCAGCAATATGTTTTTGCCCGTCTTTGCGAACTCCAATTCATCCAGTAAAGACTTCACCTTGACTTGTCTTACGCAATAGGCGGCGACGGCTTGGGTCCAGGCAATAACAGATGGGCAGTCGTTCCCTGATATAAGGGCGAGAAGATATTCGTCCGTATTCATCCTGCGGACTTTATACCGCGGATTTAAGATTTTTAGTTGTTGCGAAACAGGGAAATCTTCGAGTAGCGGCAAAATAAGGGAGGACAGTTCCTTTTGAGCGACCACATCAATAATTTCCAGGGCATTTGCAATCTTTGCCCTGTCCTTCACCTGAAGACTCTCCCACACATTAATGATGTCATAAGTTTCGTAAAGAAAGGAAAGCAGGTAAAGAAGTCGTTTTTTTACATAAAATATTTCAATCCAGAGTGCGCGAATTAAAAGTTCAATATCCGACTTCTCCAGTAGCCTGCTGGTGACAGAAAGCACTTCAATGCTGTTCAAAAACCAGGCAGCATCCGCCAGCTCGGCATGAATAACCTTGACAATTCCTTTTTTTTCGTGCTGCGTTGGCTTATAGCGGCATTTGGCGCAGCTGTAAAGGATTTCGTTCCTTACTTCAGTCTGATAATAATAAAGTTTGTCTTTAAGGAAATCGATTGATTTTTGTCCACCAATCCTTCCGCAAACGAATATGATCCGTCGCTGATACATTGGATTTCGTTCCCGGGCCCAAAATTCCGGTTCAAGAACATCGATAACATCTTCACCTGTTTTTATCAATGAATTGATGGCAACCTGAAAGATCTGCGGGGCAAAAAGCGCACGGATCATACATTCAATTAACCTTTGGTGTTTTATCTTGCCGGCTGCTTTTATGGCCTCACTCCGCACGACCAGCACATCATCGTTGACAAGTTTCAATAAGGGGTGATAAAAATTATGGATCCCAACCTCTCCAATCACCAATGCACCGAAAGCGCGTTTTTTTGGATCAGGGGAATGAATGCACTCCATAAGCCTTTGCCCTGCAAGGATGATCCCGTTAATTCCCCCGTATCGAATTAAGCCAACCAATGCGCCTGCCTGGATTTCCTCATCGTCTGAATCGATCAAATTGCTGATTTCATCCACGGCGCTTTCTTCGCCCAAAAAACAGTAGGTCTGAATGGCTAGCTTCTTTATATCGGAAAGCGGTTCCGCTGTTATTCTGGTCTTAACCTCATGTTGCAAGGGTAAGGCCTTCTCCATCTCAATACGGGAATAGATCTCCCTCCTTACCTCTGGTAACGGATGGGCTAACAGCTGCTCAAGAATACGGATGCTTTCCTGGTCTTCGTCTTTGCATAACAAATCCGCCGCATACAACACTTCACCTGGATGCTGGCTCTGGAGCTTTTTATGAAGAATACTCAGTGCTTGCGGATCATTAACTTCGACCGCTCCTCCCTCGACAAAGCGTCTTTTCAGCATCTCCTCCAACGTGCCAAGATATTGCTTATTAATTTTTGGGATGAAAAACACCCATATCGCTACCAGTGCCAAAAGAATAATTGCGTACTGATCTATACTGCCACTTTCAGTGTAAGTGACCAAAAGCAACACACCACTGAAAAGAATAGCGGACGTTTCAGTATTTGCCAACGCGTTCTGCCCCTGCATTTTTTCCTTGCGCGCCAGGGGTTGAAGTAGGGAAAGAAAACTTGTATTGTATAGCGACGACCGCAATGTCTCGTTTGCCAGCATCATAACGACCCATGTCCACACCAACAGCGAAGCGGACTCCGATAATAAACCCTCGATCAGCGCGGATAAACTGATCAGGCCGAGCACAAAGGGCAATACAAACAAAGTGATTCTAACACCAAACTTCCTCTGGATCGAGCTGTAGAGAAAGGTTTTGATGAAAAACGCCACCAACTGCCCGATACCTAAAATAATGGCGATAAACCTGACTATTTCAATCTGATCTTTATGGCGGGCGTCTACATGGCTGAGGAAGGTGAATTCAATAATACAAAATGCCGTTACCGAGAGAAAGACGGTTACAGATAGCGTAAACATAAACCTCGACTTAAACAAGCGGGTAACAAATGCGTTTTCGGCCTCGTCAGACCTCCTCTCCGTCTCATCGTGTCCTTCCTTGTGATCCATTGTCTTGTTCACATTCACGATGACGAAAAGAAAAAGTAGCGCAATCAATAAACCAGCGCCGGAAATGTACAGCAAGTTGGCCGTTCCTATAAAGGGCACCAGGCTGGAAGCAGCCAGGTAACCAAAAATATTCGCGGGGATCTCCGAAGAACTGATCAGCCCGAATAGCCGCTTGCCTTGTCTGACGTCAAATAGCAACAAGGCGAGTTTGTTGAACCCGTCACTGACAAAGTCGGCCATCACCCTGTGGGAGACAACGAGCGCGTAACCCAGCCAACTCACTTCATTTGATATAAATCCGAAGCGCAACAGCAAGACGATCGCCAACAACAGGAATGCTTCTCCCAGGATCACCTGCCTTTGTGAAAAAATCTTCTCCACATGCCTCGTGATGAAGCTTAAAGCAAAAAGGACAATTCCGGTCGCAATAAAAACATAAGGTAATTCACCAATGGAGTGATTGGAGAGGAAGATCGCATTCGCCGTTATAAAAAACAGCGCTACGGAAAAGAACTGAAAGAACGAAAAGATTAAAATTAATATTACATTCCTTTCTTCACCTTTCCGGAGATCAAAAAGACTATAGATCCGAGTTGGAAACTTCCACAATATATCCATTCCATGACGACTTTAATTTCGACAAATGCAATTGTTTTTGAGGGTCGCGTTTTTCGTGCGCGCTCCTTGTGAAGTATTTATGCTGTTCAAAAAAGCTGATCTGCTTCCTGTTATATTCTTCTTCTGAGCTGACAACCTGATAAGCAAACCACTCTTTTTTCAAGTTTTCCGAAACAGCGAAGAAGTCCGGGCGGCCCAGGTAATCGAGATCCGCATCACACATGATCCGTTCAACATGATTCTTTGGACTCTGGGGAATCTGTGTTGACATGATGATGTCGCCGATGGTTTTGATTTGCATCCGGGAATATCCATATCCCGGTAGTATTTTGTGCGCGTATCTGACGGCAATGGGCTCATTATAGAGATATTGTTCGATGAATCCAATGTCGTGCATCAGGGCGGCGATGCGAAGTAATTCCAGTTGAGAATCGGAAACTTCTTCTCCCTTGCTTAGTTCTTCAATTGCATTACAAACATCCAGGGTATGATGAACGCCGTGGTAGGACAGATTCGCAGGAAGCTCTTTGTCCAGCAGGTCAAGCACAAACATCTGAACTTCCCTGAAATTCATAAAATGAGGTTTACCGAAGTAAGTTGATTTTTCTATAATATCCAATCGTTTAAGGCTACTACATTAAAGATTAATCTGAAAAAAAGTTTGATTAAGGCAGATTTTAAGCTTCGTTGACTTAATTTAGAGATCATCCATTACATCGCTTGCAGTTTCGGATTAAAATCATTTAATGAAATGGAACTCGGGATCAGCAGTTTTACCTACGGGTGGGCCATTGGCGTTCCAGGCAGTTCCCCTGCCGCACCCATGTCAGAAGTAGACCTGGTGCAGCTGACCCTTGAGTTCGGACTTCACACCCTCCAAATAGGAGATAATCTACCCTTACATGATTTCACGACAATCCGGCTGAACGCATTAGGAAAGCTGATAGGGGAAAAGAACATCCGTTTAGAAATTGGCGCGCGCGGATTAACACCCGAGCGGCTTAAGGTTTATATTGAATTCGCCGAATGCCTTAATTCACCTTTGATCCGGTTTGTAACAGATGAGGAAGCATACAAACCGTCGCCAGATCTGATTACGGGAATTATTAAAGGTAGCCTGCCAGGGCTGACCAAAAAAAATATCAGGCTGGGAATTGAAAATCACGATCGCCTTAATGCCCTGGAGCTGGCGACGATTATACAAAATATCAACAGTCCACACGTGGGCATTTGTCTCGATTGCGTCAACTCGCTGGGTGCGGGAGAAGGCTTCGAACATGTTTTGAAAACGCTTGCACCATTTACAATAAATCTTCACATTAAGGATTTTAAGATAGAACGGCTACAGCACAGGATGGGATTTACAGTAACGGGTGCGCAAACAGGAAAGGGAATGATCAATTTCCCGTTGTTATTTGAAACGCTTTTCCGCTACAGGCGATGTGAAAGTGCAGTGCTCGAACAATGGGTGGAACCGGAAGAAACCCTTCCATTAACCATTCAAAAAGAAAAAAAGTGGGCCGACGAAGGTATCAGGTACCTAAAAGCGATACCTCAGCTTTATTAAACCATAAACCAAATTCAGTATGACAGTAAAAATAGCTTTAGTGGGAGCCGGTGGAAAAATGGGATGCCGCCTCACGGATAATTTCATAAAATTCCCTATGTATGACGTTTCCTATCTTGAGATCAGCGAACCTTGTATAAAAATACTAAAAGACAAAGGCGTCAGTCTCTCAAGCCAGGACAAAGCAATACCCAACGCGGACCTTGTCATCCTTGCCGTACCCGACGTTGCTATTGGCCAGATCAGTTCGGAAATCATTCCCATGATGAAGCGTGACGCAGTAGTGCTGACTCTTGACCCGGCGGCTCCACTGGACGGTGTCATTCATAACCGCGGGGACCTCGGGTATGTGATTGCCCATCCATGTCATCCGTCAATCTTTAACTGGGAACCAACAGAACAGGCTTTCCGTGATTTTTACGGAGGTATTTCCGCCAAGCAATCCATTGTGGTGGCCCTTATGTCAGGAACGGAAAAACACTATTCCCTCGGCGAAAGGGTTGCCAAAGATATGTATCAACCTATCCACCACGTTCATAGAATCACACTCGAGCAAATGGCCATGCTTGAACCCGCGATGGTGGAAACACTTGCACAAACCTGCATGGAAGTTGTCAGGGAGGGATATGACAAAATAGTTGAACTTGGCGTTCCTCAGGCAGCAGCCCGGGATTTTGTGCTGGGTCATCTACGCATCCAGATTGCGGTTCTGTTTAAAGAAGTAAATGGAACATTTTCCGATGCCGCCTATAAGATCAGCAAGAGAGCCAAGCCAATCCTTTTCAAGGAAAACTGGAAGAAAATTTTTGAAATGAATGACATAAGGGAACAGGTAAAAGACATCACAAAACGGTAAGCGTCCTTTTATCCTTGAATAAGGGAACTAGACAACACCCAATGAAGACACTTCGATTTGCAGTTATCGGTACGGGCTTTTGGGCAAAATACCAGATACCGGCATGGATGGAACTCGAAGGGATTGAACTGGTAGCACTGTATAACCGAACAAAGTCGCGAGCCGAGGCGATAGCACATCAATACAACGTACCCGGCGTTTATGACAATGTGAAAGACCTTTTCAAAAATGAAAGGCTGGATTTCGTTGATATCATTACGGATGTGGACACGCATGCCGAATTTACAATCGCAGCTGCTCAACATGGCATTGGCGTAATTTGCCAAAAGCCAATGGCTCCTGAACTAAATATTGCCAGAAGCATGGTCGAGGTTTGCCAAAAGCATAAGGTGCCTTTTTACATTCACGAGAACTGGCGATGGCAATCGCCTATTCGCAAGTTGAAAGAGATCCTTAAGAGCCAGGCGATAGGGAAAATATTCAAGGGCAGAGTTTGCTTCTGTTCGGCATTTCCCGTTTTCGATAATCAACCATTCCTGGCTAAACTGGATGAGTTCATCTTAACCGACATCGGTTCTCACATCCTCGACGTTTGCCGGTTTCTATTTGGTGAGGCGGAGTCCGTGTATTGTCAAACCGCTTCTGTCAATCCCAAAATCAAAGGCGAGGATGTTGCCAATGTTCTCATGAAAATGGAAAACGGAATTTCCTGTTTTGCGGAAATGTCCTATGCCTCCATCCTTGAACGTGAAATATTCCCGCAAACCCTGATAACTATTGAAGGAGAGGAGGGGTCAATTGAACTGGCCAGGGATTACGCCATAAAAGTTACAACCAGAAAAGGGACATTAACCCATCGCGCAGAGCCGAAACCATACCACTGGGCCGACCCGGCCTATGCGCTGGTCCACTCAAGTATTCTCGATTGCAACAAAAATCTTCTCGAAGCCCTTCAGGGAAAAGCAGAAGCCGAGACCACAGGAAAAGACAATTTTGAAACGGTTCGGCTGGTGCATGGCGCATATGCTTCGGCCAAAACCAATCAGGCGATAACCATGAATGCTTTTTTATGAGCCGTTTGACAATAAATGATATCAGCAAATCATTCCCCGGTGTAAAGGCACTTCAACATATTTCGTTTGACGTGAGCGATGGTGAAGTACATGCTTTATGCGGGGAAAACGGGGCCGGGAAAAGCACGTTAATGAATATCCTTTCGGGTAACCTTCAGCCCGATCAAGGCTCAATAACATTGAATAATGAAAAGATAATTTTGTTAAATCCGCAGCAGGCCTTTGCACACGGCATCTCCATTGTATACCAGCATCTTAGCCTCGCCGAAAATCTATCGGTAGCCGAGAATGTCTTTGCAAATCAACATCCGACCAATAGATTTGGAGTAATACAGTACGGAGAACTATTCAGGCGGACAAAGGAATTATTACAGCGCCTGCACATCGAACTCAAGCCCCAGACACCTCTATTGAACCTTTCCGCCGCCGAAAAACAGATGGTCGAGATCGCAAAAGCATTGAGCAGGTATCCGCAGCTATTAATATTGGACGAACCTACGGCATCCCTGACAGAAAAGGAGACCACCACCCTTTTCCGGATCATCAGAGAATTAAAACAGCAGGGTGTTTCAATCATCTACATTTCACACAGATTGCAGGAGATTGAACAAATTGCAGACAGGGTTTCTATTTTGAAGGATGGGTCATATCACGGCACCTTTCTGAGAGGCGAAATATCAAGGGAAGAATTAATAAGGAGAATGGTTGGCCGTACCCTTTTGAAGGGGAAGCGGACGCCGCGATCCCTCAAAGAAGTACTGCTGGAAAGCAAGGAATTAAGTGGTAAGGGGTTTCGCAAAATAAGTTTTGAATTAAGAAAAGGCGAGATACTGGGGTTGGCAGGCTTAATTGGCGCTGGGAGCACAGAAATCGCAAAAGCAATATTCGGAATAGAGTCCAAAACCGGGGACGTCCTCATCCACAGTAAACGAACCATTATAAACCAGCCGGCAGATGCTTTGCGCAAAGGAATTGCGTATTTACCCGAAGAAAGAAAGAGGCTTGCGCTATTCCCTGACATGTCCATCACGGATAATATTGTTTCTGCAAAACTTGAGCTTTCAAGGAATATGATATACAATGATAACGAATGCGCGAACCTTGCCAGGCAATTTATAAAAGTGCTGCGGATTACATCCACAAGTGAGGAGCAGAAAACATCGTTCCTCAGCGGGGGGAATCAACAAAAGGTAGTGTTGGCAAGATGGCTTGCAACAAACCCTGAAATTCTTATTGTCGACGAGCCGACCCACGGAATAGATGTAGGCTCCAGGGAGGTAATATACAATATTCTAAAAAATATTGCGCTTGAAGGCAAGGGAGTAATTGTCATTTCAAGCGAACTTCCGGAACTGCTTGCGCTATGTCATCGAATCCTTATACTGAAGGCCGGCAGTCTTGTGGGAGAACTTTCATCAGAGGATGCATCGGAAGAAAAAATCACAGCCCTCGCAACAAACTA
>JBBEBN010000385.1:0-10681 GCA_040882305.1 Cyclobacteriaceae bacterium | reverse complement strand
ACCGGCCTTTAGAAAGAAGCCCCGCAGTTGCTGGATATTTTCCAGCGTCGCATGCGTATCGAAAAGTGTATCAATAAATACATTTTCATACCATCCCGAGCGTTTGAATAAATTTACGACATCCTCCCCGTCTTTCCGGGCATATTTGAGATTCATGGATGGATTCGCATAACTCGAAACAGAGATCACCGCGAGATATAAATTTGGCCGGACCGGTACCGGCGCATGATATGCTACCTCCGTAGTCTGCAGCAGCGACTCGACACCCTTTTCGTTAAGGCACGACACCTGTATCTTATTTCTGCCGCTCGAAAGCTTCACGTGAATGACCTTCGACACTTCAGGCATGTCTTGATCCCGCAACGAGATACCGTTCAGACCGTAGACAGGTATATTATTTACGAATACGTTGATGCGGTCAAGTTTGTATTTTGTGTCCTTCGCCGTTATAGAAAAACGCAAATCCCCTGTCGCGCTGTTGATCGGAATACTTTGAGGATCAAAGGCCAGGCTGGGCATGTGAATTTCCGCACTTAGCATTTCTTCCGTAAAATTCATTTTCTGCAATCGCTTGAGATAGGCGCGATTGAAAGACCTTACAATTTGTTTTGGCACAAAACCAATCCTGTCAAGAATAATATCGGGTCGGTTAAACCGCAGATCATACTGTTCAGGAGAGATGAATAGTTTTCCGTATTTAAAACCAATTCCATTCAGCGCACTTTTTGTACCGTAATAATAATTGTCAGGTGTAATGATGATGTGGTCATTCGAGCCGATAGAAATGATCGTGGCCAGCAACTTCATACCTTCCGCATCCCACAGCTTAACGGTAGCGTCCCAGCTGCAGGTGGCAATGATCGGTTTTGAAGGACTGTAATCTATTGAAGTGATCCTGTCGCTGTGTGCCGGGGCGATGGTAACAGACGGGTTGCGCCACGACGAGAGGTTCGTAAACACCAGTGCATTAAATAAAGCATAAACAAGTTGTCCTGTACGAGGATTTAGACTGACAGCAGTGATGGCTTCCTTAACATGAACGGAGTCAATCACGACTTCTTTTTCCACATCGTAATGAAGCAGCACCCTTTCGGTTTGGAGCAGTACGGTGGTGCCCGGTCCGGGCAAGATCCTGATAATATCACCGATGCCTGGTATTGTTTTGTCGCGGAAATAAACTTTGCCTGAAAGGGTATTGTAGTTCCAATTCACGAGCAGATCAGACCCGGCACTCAGAAAGTTATGCTCATTTATAAACATGACGTCATTCACGCCTCCCTGGTGAGCATGTAAAACTTTTGAGGCAGAGCCCGGTGCCAGTTTCTTCAGCGCCAGTGGTTCAGCAGTTTTCCGTGCCGCTGACTCGCGCCATCCACCACCCATCGCCAGGGTGGCGCCCGCCGGACTGATGTCAATTGAATTGATCCAGGCATACGGGTCCCTGTAAACACCAAGCTTCTTCAAAATAAAATCACCCACACTGAGGTACTGCTTGTAGACCGCCTTTGATTCGACCTCTTGAGATTGAACATTGTAAGCGGATAACCGGTTGTCAAATCCTCCGCTATAGATCACACTATCATCCCCTGAAAATCTGATAGCGGAAATCCTTTGGTCATGCCAGCGCGCAACGGAAACCCTGATGCGACTGGATTGAAGATCAATGATCCTTCCAAACCCCAATTCATCGCCAACAGCAAGTTGCGTACCCGCATGATTAAACCGGATCGCTTCGTACCGGAACGACTTTCCGAATAGTCTTTTCAGTGGTTTTAGTGTTTCCGTATTCCAGATAATAATGGACCGATCCGAACTCGCAGTAGCGAACAGTTTATTGCTTGCAGAGAAACATACTGCATTCACCGACGCGTAGTGCGTTTCCAGTACGCCGAGGCTTTTACCGTTATCGAGACGGTAAGCGTAGACCACTGCATCTTCGTTTGCCGCCAGGATCATTTTATACTCGGCGGAAACGGCTATGGCATTAAACCTTTTCGAAATGTCCACCGGTACTTTGGCGAACACGGTTCTCCCGGAAGGAAGGGCTTTTTTCTTCACGTAGAATTTTTCGATCTCTACCTTGTACGTTCCATCCGGGCTAATGTAAACATCATGGTCGCTCCCTGGCGAGCTCTTAGAAACATCCACAAGTGTGGACGTCGCCACATTCCATTTCTCCAATGAACTATCTTGATACGCAACGTGTAAGAAATCACCGTCTTGCATAAATTCCAGGCTTGCAACCGCTGCCATGACAGTGCCATTAAAGCTTGCCATTTCCTTCCCGGTAGGCACGTGCCAGAGTTTTATCGAATGATCAGTGCCCGCACTGGCGAGCAGTGTAGCATCATCATTAAAGGTAACGGCGGAAATATCGCCGGAATGACCTTTTTGAACGGCAATTTCAATTTGCTGTGCAGAAATTGTTCTGACAAGCAATAAACAACCAATGAGGAAAGTGCTTCTCAAGATGGAATCATTATGTTGACGGGTATAGAATTATAAAATGTTTCTCCGTAAGGGTCATTTATTTCAATATGATGCAACCAACCCGAACCAGGTTCTACCAGCCCCTGTGAAGGCTTAAACCGGACCCGCAGTTTATAAACATACAGCGCGCCATTCATGAGTCTTTCAAGCTCGCTAAACACCTTAACCATTTGTTTGACCGTTGAACACGCGACAAACAAGCCCCCGGTTTCGCGCGAAAGCATTCCCAAATCATTCAGATCGGGTTCTTCGCCTAATGCTACGACGTGAATAGCAATTGAATTAGCCCGCGCTTTGGCGATCAGATCTTCGTATGGCGTAATGCTGTTGTCCTGACTTCCATGAACCAGCAAAACCATTTCCTTCCTTACCGGGCCGGTTTTTTGCAGAAGTAAATCAACAGCCTCATCCGCCGCATCTGCCATGGCATTCTCTCCTCCCGTGCGATGGCTAAGATCAAAAAGATAATCACCGTTTGCGCGCCAGTCATTGGCAAAGACCGTTGAAGAAACCTCCAGCGGTTCAGTTGTGAGCGTGCCCTGTCGCGCCGATGCGCCCATTATAAAGGTGTTGGGCGGCACGATGTCGTGAAAAAATTTACTGATGGCCTGAAGACGCGTATTATAAGGGTCGACATTTTCGTACGTACCGCTTTGGTCAATCAGGAAAACAATTGATGAAGCGGTTGCGGGACGCTCGAGATGAACACCATTGAACGCTTCAACGGAGTAAGTCCCTTCATATCCGCCGATCTGGAAATCATCCGCGCCGAGATATTCATTGTCAAAGCCTTCGTAAAAAGAATTCAAAACCACAACGCTGGTTTCAAAGATCATTTCTGAAGAAGTATGGGTGATGTACGTTGAACTTTCCACCAACGCCGCGTCCCCTCCATAAGGCAATACTTTGTCCTCGTAATGCGGATCAATAACGCATGCCGCTGAGCCCAGGAGAAGAAATCCGAAGGCCTTAGTCCTCATAATATATTTTTTTCTTTCTGAGATTTAATGGCAGGTAATAGGTTAGCCCGAAGCCCAGCGAGTGAAAAGATACCGGATATTCTCCACCGGGAGAACCAAGCCGGTACTGGTAACGGATGTCGATTTTTCCAAGGCTGGCAAAGTGAAGACAAAAACCGGCGAGGGCATTCAGATACTTACTCCTGCTGTAGAGGATATTGTCCATGTCGGCGGAATTGAAATAATCCTCCTGCGGATTTTCCATTTCCTGCGACTGGAAGGAATATTCCAGCATATACGGCAGGACCACCACCACACCGGCAAAAGCAGAGTAACGTATCAGATTCGTGGCGCCGAACTGATATCCGACATAGAGGGGAGCATCAGCCTGAAAAAAAAGTGTATGAAAATTAAGCCTCTCATCTCTTTCCGGAGATATCGGATAATAAAGCGAATAGTTGTAGGTATTCAGGTCAAATGATGGCTCGATGACCGCGTAGAATTTTTTATAATCGATCTGCAATACTGTTCCGATCACAATGGATTGTCCCGCGGAAAAGAATTTCCACCGGTTATCGCGAACCTGATACTGGCTGTAGGAATGAGTGCCTTGAACAACTTCAGCATCCAGCTTAACTTGTTTCAGGAAATGATATTGAAACGTAAATCCCACGTTGATTCGTTGCGCATATACAGGATACATGGAGGCCAGAAGCAGGATAGAAAGCAATATTTTTCTCATCGGCTTCATTTTACTCGTGGATAGTGGTTGTAAAGGGGAATCGCCAGGAGGATGGAACCAACATTTGAATAAGGGCTATCCAGGTATGGATGATCGCCAAATCTTTCTGATAAAAAGCGGGTCGTCGTTCCGGCCAGAAAGATCGAAATGTTCTGTACTTCAAACCCAACGCAATAACGGGTCGACATTCCCCTTAAACCATTGCCGTATGAATAAACGTAATCGATGCGGGCGGTAAGGGGCATAAAAGTCGTCACGCGCAACCACAGCGAGGCGTACACGTTGTCCGATTGCTGAGGGAATAATTCATAGCCCAATGCGGTGTAAAACCCCTTGATCCTCAATCCCTGAAGACTGTTTTCGGAAGCCCTGGATTCCCATAAATTGATCCGGGAGCCAGCTCCTATTCCGTAAGTGCTTTTTCCCCCGAGCCCCAACGGGTCTACGGTGAGGACAGGTGACAGATATAAGTTATACTGAAGAGGCCTCTTTGGTTTAAAGTAGCTCGCCTTATAGGGTTTGTAGGCCCTGCCGTCGATGGTTAACTCCTGGCCGCATGAAGGGTAACCAATAAAAATAAGGCAAAACGCAAGAATCCGAACAACGGAAAGGTAATGCAATGGGAAACAGTGACTCCTATCCATGCGATGCTAATTGGGGGCATCGAATATAATAATTAAAAACGACATCCGTTGTACGCTGCACGCCTGCCGTCAATGGCGTCTGACCTTAAAACACCCTTTCTTTTCGAAGAACCAACATTTGGTATTTTAAGGATGTGAGGTTAACTTAACGTGCCATCAAAATCCAATTATGAAAAAAAGAGTCCTCCTTTTAATTACCGTCCTGGCCCTTTCGGCACCTGCTTTCAGCCAGAAGAAAAAAGCAAAAGCCGCCGAAAAAAGACCTGAGGCCGTTCAGGTAGAAAATAAAATATTGTCGGCGCCTCCCGTGAAGGTAGCCACGGTGGAAGGCATTACTGAATACCGTCTTCAGAATGGGTTGCGCGTACTGTTATTTCCCGATCCATCCAAACAAACGGTGACTGTTAATGTCACGTATCTTGTCGGCTCCAAACATGAGAACTATGGCGAGACCGGCATGGCCCACCTGCTGGAACACCTTGTCTTCAAGGGAACGCCAAATCATCCCAACATACCACAGGAATTAACGGAACATGGCGCCAGGCCAAACGGCTCGACGTCGGTTGACCGGACAAATTACTTTGAAACTTTTAATGCAACGGAAGAAAATTTGAAGTGGGCGCTCGACCTGGAAGCTGACCGTATGGTGAATTCATACATTTCAAAAAAAGACCTGGACAGTGAAATGACTGTAGTCAGAAATGAATTTGAAGCAGGAGAGAACAATCCAATCCGTGTCTTGATGCAACGCGTCATGTCCACCGCATACCTGTGGCATAATTACGGAAAGTCAACCATTGGATCGAGAGCCGATCTTGAGAACGTTCCCATCGAAAGGCTGCAGGGCTTCTATAAAAAAAACTATCAGCCGGATAATGCCGTGCTGACCGTTGCAGGGAAAATCGATGAACAGAATACGTTGCAGCTGATCAATGAAGAATTTGGTGTGATCCCAAAACCCGCGCGTGTCCTTGAGCAGGCTTACACCCTCGATCCTATACAGGATGGCGAGCGCTCCGTGGTGCTGAAGCGCGTCGGTGACACTCAGGTGGCGATGACCGCCTACCATATTCCCGCGGGATCGCATCCGGATTATGCCGCGATCGCAGTGCTGGCGGAGGTATTGGGTTCCGAGCCTTCGGGCAGGCTCTATAAGGCGCTGGTTGACACAAAGAAGGCGAGCGGTACCGGTGCACATGCTTTTGAGCAGAAGGAACCGGGATTGCTCCTCACTTTTGCGCAGGTATTAAAAGAGAAGTCGCTGGATGAAGCAATGACCACCATGCGACAGACGCTGGATGGCATTATTGACAGCCCTCCCACACCGGAGGAGGTGGAACGGGCAAAGAATGAAATTGCGAAAAACATTGAGCTGATGTTCAATTCTTCCGAGGACATAGGCTTGAGCCTCAGTGAGTCCATTGCCGCCGGTGACTGGAGATTGGTATTTCTGAACCGTGACCGGATCAAAAACGTCACGGCGGATGATGTAAAGCGCGTTGCGGCGTATTACCTGAAAGCGGACAACCGGACCACCGGAATGTTTTTGCCGGTCGACAAGCCGGAGCGGACAGAAATTCCTGAAACGCCTGATGTAGAGGCGTTGGTGAAAGACTATAAGGGAAATCAGGAGATCGCAGCCGGAGAAGCATTCGATCCCTCTCCCGCAAATATTGAATCAAGGACCATGAGAAGCGAGTTCCCCAGCGGAATGAAGCTTGCGCTGTTGCCAAAGAAAACGCGTGGGCAGTCTGTTGAAGCACGTGTAACGCTTCGGTTTGGAGACGAAACGTCGCTGGCGAATAAGGCAACTGCAGCGGGGTTTGCAGCTTCCATGCTTGACAAAGGAACAGCCAAGCATACTCGCCAGCAGATCAAGGACGAATTTGACCGGCTGAAAGCGAACGTTTACATTGGCGGAGGAGCAACTCAGGCGTTCATCAGCATCACCACTACAAGACCAAACCTTCCGGAAGTACTAAGGCTGGTGGATGAGGTATTGAAAGAACCAACTTTCCCGGCAGACGAATTTGAAAAGCTGAAGAATGAAAGATTAACGGGAATTGAAACCCGGCGCAGCGATCCGCAGGCTATCGTCTACAACGAGATCCAACGGCACATCAGCCCTTACGCGAAAAGCGATCCGAGGTATGTAAAGACCTTTGATGAACAGGTGGCTGACATAAAGGCCGTCACCCTGGACGAAGTGAAGAAGTTTCACAGGAATTTTTGGGGCGCGTCTTCCGGAACTATGTCTGTCGTTGGCGATTTCGATGCAGAGGAAATTAAGGGTCTCGTGACTTCGCTGTTCGGCAACTGGAAAAACGCCTTGCCGTTCACGCGGATTGAAAATAAGGCGATCCCTGTAAAGACCATCAATCAATCTTTTGAGACCCCGGACAAGCCCAACGCATTTTTTGTCGGCGCCTATAATTTTGAATTCAAAGATGATCATCCCGACCACGCTGCCCTGGTGTTGGGGAATTATATGCTGGGAGGCGGATTCCTCAATTCGCGGCTGGCCACACGCATCCGTCAGAAGGACGGATTGAGTTATGGAGTAGGTTCCCAGTTCAGTGCAGGATCGCTGGATCCGGTTGGAAGCTTCTTTGCTTCCGCGATCTATGCTCCTGAAAATGCCGGAAAGCTTGAAGCTGCCTTTAAAGAAGAGATCAACAAGGTGATTACGGAAGGATTTACCGCCGAAGAGGTTGCTGCCGCCAAATCCGGCTGGTCGCAATCGCGCGTGGTGAACCGCGCACAGGATACGGGGCTCGCGGGAGCATTAAACGGTTATCTGTTCCTCAACCGCGATTTGCGCTGGGACGAGACACTTGAAAAGAAAGTGTTGGAGCTTACACCGGAAGAGATCAACGCGGCCATGAAAAAATACATCAGCCTGGATAAAATGAACATCATTAAGGCGGGGGATTTTGCCAAGGCGAAAAGCGCACAGGGAAATTAGTGGGTGGTGCCTGCGCGAGTCGTCAGTCGTGAATCGTGAGTAGAGTCTGCTGCTGGATATTTTTTTATCTCTGTTCTTATTTTGTATTGAATGTACGGCGTTAAACGCCTATGATCAACAGGAACAGAGGCAGGCGCTTATCCTACGCACGAACCACTCACGATTCACGATTCACGCATTCGATTTGCTGAACCGTTTGCGATCGTTCTCGTTGAGATAAACCTTCCGTAGGCGAATCGACTTTGGGGTAACTTCCACGTATTCATCGGACTGGATGTATTCCAGTGCCTCTTCCAGTGAGAACTTGATGGCAGGTGCGATGCGCATCTTCTCATCCGCGCCGGAGGCGCGCATGTTCGTCAGTTTTTTCGTTTTTGTTATGTTGATTACGAGGTCGCCACCGCGACTGTGTTCGCCGATCACCTGGCCCTCATATACGGGTTCGCCCGGTTCAATGAAAAACTTTCCGCGGTCCTGAAGGTTGTGAAGGCTATACGCAATGGCCTCTCCCTGTTCCATGACGATCAGGGAGCCGTTGATACGTCCGGGAATCTCACCTTTATAGGGTTGGTATTCCTTGAAGCGGTGGGTAACAATTGCCTCTCCCGCTGTTACGTTCAGTAAATAGTTGCGCAGTCCGATGATACCGCGCGCAGGGATCATGAATTTCAGGATCATGCGATCGCCTTTGGGATCCATATTCGTCATTTCACCTTTGCGTTGTGAAACAGTCTCAATGGCCTTACCGGCATCGGGTTCGGGAATATCAATAGTTAATTCCTCAACAGGCTCGCATTTTACTCCGTTGATCTCTTTGAAGATCACCTGGGGCTGACCGATCTGCATTTCATATCCTTCACGACGCATGGTTTCAATTAATACAGACAGGTGCAACACCCCCCTGCCGAATACCATGAACGAATCCGCCGAGCCGGTTTCACCCAGCCGCAAGGCGAGGTTCTTTTCCAGTTCTTTCTCCAGTCTTTCCTTGATGTGTCGCGAAGTGACGTACTTGCCTTCCTTTCCATAAAAAGGAGAGTTGTTGATGGTGAACAACATGCTCATCGTCGGTTCATCAATGGCGATGGTCTGCATCCCTTCCGGTTTCTCCGAATCAGCAACCGTATCGCCAATTTCAAAACCTTCCAGTCCGACGATCGCACAAATTTCTCCGGATTTTACTTCTTCGACTTTTAGTTTATCAAAGCCCTCGAACACATACAGGTCCTTCACGCGAGATTTTACAAGACTCTTTGTGTCGCGTTTCACCAGTGAAATCGCCTGACCGCTTTTAATCGCTCCCCGGTGCATTCTTCCTATGGCCACGCGGCCGATGTATGAGGAATATTCCAGTGAAGTGATGAGCATCTGCGTCGAACCCTGTTCAACAGCAGGGGCCGGAATATATTCGATGATCCCTTCCAGTAAGGGTACGATATCAGTGGTGGGGTTTCGCCAATCCGTACTCATCCAACCTTGTTTGGCTGAGCCGTAAAAAGTGGGAAAATTCAGCTGATCTTCTGTAGCATCCAACTGGTACATGAGATCAAAAACCTGTTCATGAACTTCATCGGGAGTGCAATTCTTCTTGTCAACCTTATTGATAACAACAATCGGTTTCAGTCCGAGATGAAGAGCCTTTTGCAGAACGAAACGCGTCTGCGGCATGGGGCCTTCAAAGGCATCGACCAGCAGCAAGCAGCCGTCGGCCATGTTCAACACACGCTCCACTTCTCCTCCGAAGTCGCTGTGGCCAGGAGTATCAATCACATTGATCTTATAGTCTCTATAGCGAACGGAAACGTTCTTGGCAAGGATGGTGATCCCCCTCTCTTTTTCCAGGTCATTGCTGTCCATAATAAGCTCGCCCGGAGTCTCGTGCTCCTTAAAGAGCTTACCGGCCATAAGCAACTTATCCACCAGGGTTGTTTTACCGTGGTCAACGTGGGCAATAATGGCAATATTCCTGATTTTACTGACTTCCATAACTGGTCGAAATCCCTGATTTTAATAATTGAGGCGCAAAGGTACGACTATTTGATGAATTGTTTATGCCCGGTTCGAAAATTGGAAAGCCTGAAGCTCACGCGCAAATTCTGAAGTAGCCAGGACTCTGAATTCATATCGATGTTAATGAATCCACCGCGGCCGGATGGTATATTACGCATGAAACCTTAAGAACGTTCCCATCGGCAGATCGCGATGGTGGCTGGATTTCAGATAAAATTCGCCGAATTCAAGATTTTCCAAATCAAAATAGGCGCGGGCAACATTTAACCCTACCGTTGATGAAAGGCCCACGGCGTACATGCTGAGGATCAGAAAGCAGTTTTTCTTTTCAAGCAAGCGGCTGCACATACTCATCAGGTCATCCAGTTGTTCCTGGAGGGTCCACTTCTCCCCCTCCGGTCCGCGGCCGTAGGGTGGGGGATCCATGATAATACCGTTATAGCGGTTCCCGCGCTTCACTTCCCTTTTCACAAACCTGAAAGCATCTTCATAAACCCACCGGATATCAGAAAGTCTGTTCATCTGCATATTCTGGTTCGCCCAGTTCAAACCGGGACGCGAGGCATCACAGTGAACGACTTCCGCGCCAGCCGTCCTCGCAACTACGGACGCAGCTCCGGTATAGGCAAAGAGGTTCAGGACCTTCCGTTTGTCAATATTCCAACCCTTCACAGTATCGAAAATAAAATTCCAGTTGCTGCCCTGTTCGGGAAAGATGCCTACGTGTCCGAAACCCGTGAGGGCAAGGCGAAGCGTCAGGTTTAGATCATTGTACTGATAGCGCACCTCCCAGCTTTCCGGCATCGCGGGTTGCTTTGACCACCCTCCCTTCACATCATCCGTAAACCTGAATTTATCCTTTTGCTCCCTG
>JBBEBN010000384.1:0-10708 GCA_040882305.1 Cyclobacteriaceae bacterium | reverse complement strand
CATTCAGGTATCTCACAGGGACAAGGTGCTCGCCCTTCAGACGTGGAACAGCATTCGTGCCATCGACTTTTTACTCAGTTTTCCCGAGGCGGACCCGGCGCGGGTCGGAGTGACGGGGGCTTCGGGAGGCGGAACGCAAACCTTCATGCTGGCTGCCCTGGACGAGCGCGTCAAGGTTTCTGTGCCGGTAGTGATGGTGTCGGCGCACTTTTTCGGAGGGTGCGCCTGTGAAAGCGGCATGCCTGTTCATAAGAATGGGAACACCGTATACAGCAATACTGAAATAGCATGCGTCGTAGCCCCTAAACCAATGTTATGGGTTTCTGATGGCAATGACTGGACAAAAAATAATCCCGTGGTGGAATATCCATTTGCGCGGCATGTGTATAAATTATACAATAAGGAGTCTCTGGTAGAGAGCGTGCACCTGGAAACCGAGGGGCATGATTACGGCAAAAGTAAAAGGATGGCGGTGTATCCTTTCCTGGCAAAGCATCTGGGTTTAGCCCTTTCAAAGATCACGGATGAAAATGGAAGGATCTCCGAAGATTTTGTCACCATACTCGTGCGCGAGGATCTGTCTTATTTTAAAGAGAAAGAATTACCTGCCCTGAAAAAAGAAGCCGAAGTGTACGAGACCTTCATTGGATCAAAATCAAAGAAATGATGCGTTCAAATGGCCAGGCGTTTGCTTTGCCCGCTTCAAAAAAAAGTGTCTTGTGAATTTTCATCACAAGACACTCCGCACATCTGCTTCAATTTAATTCTATCCGCCTGCCGGAGGGGGAGTTGTGTACCCCGGGTTCTGTATTAGTTTCGGATTAAGCCTCAGATCCGTTTGCGGGATTGGCCACAAATAATCGTTATCGCTGCAATTAGGCAGATAGGCGGGAATAGTCATTTGACATAAAATTCTCTTGCGCACAAGATCAAACCACCTGTCATACTCAAAGCACAATTCCAGGTTGCGCTGTTGGATCACGGCAGCATCAAACGCGGCCTGACTCATCGACGTCGTTAACAATGCGTCGTTGGGATTGGCAACGTAGTCATTCGCGCGGTTGATGATTTGGTTTACAGCATCCACCGCCGCCTGAGTAGGCCCACCGTTGGCCATATTCTCAGCCTCAGCAAAAATCAGGAGCGCATCCGCAAATCGCAGGATGGGAATATTCTGCACTGAACGGTATCTTTCCTGATTTTCCTGCGTGTCATACAGGAACTTTTTGACATATGGCGTTGTGCCATCGAATGTCGTATAAGGTTCTCCATCCCAATCTTCCAGTAATAAATAAGCATCTTTGCGCGGTTGAGCGGGATAACTTTCTCCCCAAACCTTATCGGATTTGAAGTCGCCCCATCCATCAGCCATGCTGCCCGGCAGCCATATCTGTGGTGGAGTGGTAATGTCGTCCTCGGAGGCATTGAAACTCCACATGATCTCCGGCCCATAAGCGTTTTCCAGCTCAAAGACTTCATTAATATCGGGGACCAGCGAATAGGTTCCGTCGTCCATTACATCGGCAGCCATATCCCTTGCTTTGGCAAAATAAGAGGCATTGTTCAAGGGCGCGGTGGCCATCGTAACATATACTTTTGCCAATAGCGTCTTTGCCGCAGCTTTTGCCGGGCGACCCTGGGTGTCGTCAGACCACGTTTCAGGCAAATTTTGTGTGGCATACATCAAATCGCTTTCAATAAAAGCATAGACATCTGCTATAGGCGTCCTGAGGATTTCATCAGTTACCACATTTGTTTCTTCCGTGATCAGGGGTGTATCACCGAACAATCTGACAAGGTTGAAATAGTTATAGGCGCGGAGAAACTTTGCCTGCGCCATTAACTGATCTTTTTCTTCCTGTGTGGCGCTGTTTGCCAACTTGTCGACATTTAGAGCCAGGATAGCCGGATTGAGATCGGCGATAGCCCTGTAATGTGCACTCCATAAACCACCGCCCTGGTTGTCAGAAAAATTCAGGTTACCGCCATACAACTGATCATCGCTTGCGAAAAAACCATGACCATAGCCGTAGACACTCCATTCGCCATAAAGTCTGGACATGGAGCTTATAAAGGCAGCTTCTATCTGGGTAGGTGAATTATAGAAGTTAGAAGGACCGGTAAAGTCTTTGGGGGTCTCCTCCAGATCCACGCATCCTGTATTGATCAGGAGCAGCGCTCCAAATATCAAAACGAGATCTTTTATTTTTATTACTCTATTTTTCATAGATAAAAAATTATAATTTTTTAAAATCAGAAGGTTAATTCAGCACCGAGGGTTAAAGTCCTTGCCGGGGGGTAAGCACTGAAATCCACACCGATGGTAGCGTCATTCCAGGTGAATGCCGCCACTTCAGGGTCATAACCGGTGTAATCGGTGATGGTGAAAATATTGGTTCCGCTCATGAACAGTCGCACCTTCTGGAATCCAATAGGGCTCGTCAACGCCCGGTCCAATGTATAGGCAAGCGTGGCAGTCTTTAAACGTATAAAAGACGCATCTTCGACCCACCGTGAAGTAGCCCCACTGTCGCCACCAAAGTTCAGTTTGCTGGTCAGCATTTGAGCTTCCCTGTACGCGCCGTCAATCATGCCAGGGACATCCGTGTCCTGGTTTTCCGGCGTCCAGGCATCCAGCACCACAGGGCTCGTCCCTTCCCAAAACGATTCTCTTCGGATCCGCAGAGTATTAAACAGATCAACGTCCTGGTAACCCATAAACATAAACGACAGATCAAATCCCTTGTACGTAAACTGGTTCGTCCATCCCCAGGTGAATTGCGGATATCCATTGCCAATTTTGGTCCTGTCGTCGTTATTGATCAGTCCGTCACCATTGAGATCGAGATAACGCGAATCTCCGGGTAGCTGGCCATAACTTCGCGCTTCTTCTTCCTGGTCTGTTCCCCATATGCCGAGGAATTTCCATCCGTTCATTAAACCAAAAGCCTCGCCCACTTCAAGGAGCATAAAATCAGTACCCAAACTGTATCCACCGCTGGAGGGCCGGTAACCGATCCTCTTGTTCGGGCCCAGGTCCAAAACTTTATTTCTGTTCGCTGTGAAATTTACGGAAGTGTTCCAGCCGAAATCACCGACGATCGGGTCGCCGCCTATCAGTATTTCAATCCCCTTATTCTCAATCGATCCTATATTGTCCAATACGCTGGGAACTCCCACGTAACCGGCCAATTGCCTGGGCATCAGCAGATCTTCCGTTACTTTTCTATACCAGTCAATAGTTGACGTTAATCTTCCGTTAAATATGGAAAAGTCTATACCGAAATTGGTTTGGGCGGTGGATTCCCATTTTAAGTTTGGATTATCCAGGCCGCCAATTCCAAAACCAATGTCTGTTGTACTTTGGCCATTGTACGGATAGCTCCTGCCACCGTTTGTTAGTCTGGCAAGTGATTGATATGGGCTGATGCCCTGGTTTCCGGTTAAACCATAACTGGCGCGAAGTTTCAATTCTGTAAAAATATTTGACTCCTTCAAAAAGTCTTCTTCAGATACCCTCCACGCAACAGAACCCGACGGAAAATATCCCCACTTATGATCGTCTCCGAAAACGGAGGACGCATCTGCCCGATATGTGAAGGTCGCCATGTACTTTTCGGAGAGAACATAGTTAACGCGCCCCAAATAGGAAAGAAGTGATCTTTCGGAATGGAAGGAACTTGGAATAATGGTTGTGGCACCACCCAGATTATCAACACCTAACTGATCTACCAGGAATCCTCTTGCTTCAATATTCGCGCCCATGTTTTCTTCATAGATCTGCTCCACAACTCCGGTAAAGGTCACGTGATGCTGGTCGTTAAACGTGTTGTCATAAGTAAGAATATTTGAATTCTGAAATCTTTCATTCTTAGATTCGTTCACATGCCCGAATCCGTTGTTTTGAAGTCCCGCTAAAGTTTTGGAGTTATAATAATCGCGGAAATACCGGCTGGTAATCAAAGCACCGCCGGTCACCTTGAAGCTCAACCCCTTCAGGATCTTAAAATTCAGGTACAGGTTGGCATTATTTCTAAAGGTCGGATTATCAATGATCGGCTCCAGCGCTGAGGCCATGGGGTTCCAGGTATCGCTTGCGGCATAACCGGGCGTGTGCACCCAATAATTACCGTCCGCATCATACACTGGTTCAGTGGGTGCCCACCGGGGAGCAGTATTCACTACCTGGGATGTCCAGGACACTTCTTCTCTGAAGGACGGTGATTTATACTTCTCTTTGGTAAATGCATAATTGAGTCCGAAGTCAACCCAATCAGTTATATCCGCCGCCAGATTGGTCCGCAACGAGGCGCGTGTGTAAGAGGAGTTAAGTAAAATACCATTGTGGTCCAGGAAATTTCCAGAGACCATGTACTTGAGTTTGTCCGTGGCCCCGCTGATGGCGAGTTGATAGTTGTGCATGATACCGGTTTCATATACTTCATCCTGCCAGTCCGTTCCGCCGTTCTTTTCCCAATCGGCAATCTGTTGATCTGTAAATAGCGCGGTTGGAACGTTGCCTCCACCCGTGTCGGTCATTCTGTATTTATTGAGCTGCCTTGCGAAGGTAGCCGCATCCATCACAGGAAGTTTGCGAGCTAATCTCTGGAAGCCGATGTTATATCCGGCATCGATGACAGGTTTACCTAGTTTGCCTAGTCTTGTAGTGATCAGGATCACACCATTCGCACCACGTGAACCATAAATGGCTGTGGCTGAGGCATCCTTCAGGATCTCGATGGAAGCGATATCCTGTGGATTCAGCGAATTTAAATTACCGCCCTGGAGGCCGTCAATAACAATCAGGGGTTCATTCCCTCCATTGATTGAATTAAGACCCCGGATGCGGATCATGGTATTCCCGCCAGGAGAACCATCCGTATTCAAAACGTACACGCCGGATGAACGGCCTTGCAACGCCTGGTCTACCCTGGCTGTCGGGAATTGTGCGATGTCAGCTATCTTAATAGAAGTAACCGCCCCCGTGAGGTCAGTCTTTTTCTGGCTACCGTATCCGACCACGACAACCTCCCCAAGGGAGACGACATCTTCCATCATGTTTATGTCAACTGTAGACCTGCCGTTGACGGCAACTTCCTGGCTGATATATCCGATAAATGAAAATACCAGGGTAACATTTTCATTGGTAGCGGATAAGGAATAAGTCCCTTCCGTATCGGTAACCGTACCGTTGGTCGTGCCCTTTTCCAGTACGCTCACCCCGGGAAGCGGATCGCCATTTTCTGATGTTACTTTGCCGGAAATGGCAAAGGAAACAGTCTTTGAGGATAGCAGAGAGCCCTCAGCAACGGGGTCGGTCCCTGTACCGAAGACCGGAAACGTGAATGCGCAAAATACCGTGAACAACAATGCAGCTGCCTGCATCACTATTCCCCTTCCTTTAAGCCAGACACGGAATTGAAGTAAATTTCTTTCCATAGAGTTTGATTTAGCAGTTTTGAGTGGGCCTTGAAATCGCTGGAACAATCGGTTTAGATCTCTACAACCTTTTATAACCTTTCGTTTTTCCAATTTAAGCCTTTAATTTATTTTTCAAACCATTGCAAAAGCGAATTTTTTTTCTGCATCCCCCAGAGGACCATAGAATAAACTTCGCCCGGTATTGACCGTTTCCGATCATTAAGGCCTATTTTAAGGCAAAAAGCGCAAAAACTGCACGCTTGACGGTCAATTTGCCTAATTATAATGGAATCTGAAGGCTATTGGAAATGAAAATAAAATTTGCCTGATTAAAAGGAAATATCAAGCTGCTGTGGTTTTTTTAGCATTAAAAAAAAGATTAAACTATTTTAAGAGCTTAATTTTTGCAAAAGAACCGTTTATCGTTTTAATTTTTGAAATTTGGAATTCAGGCAAAGAAGGAAAACCTTTTTTAACCTTTCGTTTCCTGGAAGTCGCGAACCCAACCATGCTCGGCAATACAACTGTGTTAATGTGGTAAGATACGATACGATAAAAGCTATAGCAGCAGATAACAGAAACACGAACACACGAACACATGAACACATCAACACATCAACACATTGATACCATGAACAATATTACCATGCTTTCAACAGGCATTCCGCGAAAGGCCGCGCTGCCGTATACCGGATTGTTCCGGAGAGCTGCTCTTCTCGGCCTGTCGCTGCTGATCTCTGGAAATAGCGATGGGCAAATCGCCAAATCCGGAGCTGGAGGTGATCAGACGAAAGAATCCATTTCGACAAAGGTGATTGTTTGGGCCGTCCCCGCCGAGCAAAAAGTTCGTCCGGAGGATCGCGTAGAAAACAGCAACCTTATTTGGTCAGCAGCGGAGAAAAAAATCCGTGTGGCAGGCGGTGGAAATGAACATGTTCCCTTTCAGGTCGTCATTACAACGCCCATCCCTGAGGGTCGCCGACCTAAGGCGCCTGAAGGTTTCTTCATAGAAGCTTCTGATCTGACCTCCCAACAGGGCAACACGATCTCCAAAAATCAGATCCGGCTTTTCCTGGAGCATTACATCATGCTTTATGCGAAATCCAGTCCTGTGGGGGGCACGGGATACTGGCCTGATGCGCTTGCCCCCATAAAGCAACCTTTCGGCATGGATGCTCAGTATGCAGTTGTCGCCAATCGCCCGCTATGGGTTGATGTCTCTGTTCCGACAGGCACACCTGCAGGTATTTACACGGGCACACTCCGGGTGACTCAAAACGCAACACCTGTAGAGACGCTAAACGTTGAAATGCGGGTTTACAACTTTTCTCTTCCGGAGGAAACGCATCTGATCACTTACATGAACGTTTCAAAAGACTGGCTGGCTCGCTTCTACAATAAGCCTTCGAATTCGCCGGAGATGGAGCAGCTCACGCAAACATATTACGAGTTCCTGTATGCAAACCGCATGGAACCCTGGTTTAACGACCCGCTTGAACCCGAAGTCACTGTGAAGGGAGAGAAAGTAGAAGTGAAATTCGACGACGCGAGATACCAGTATTACATGAACAAGCTTAAGACCAAGCGCGTGTTGCTGGAAACTTATCCGTCCGGCCTCCGAAGGCAAATGGGAGCGGAACCGTTTACAAAAGCGTTCGGTGAGAAAATGAAGTCGTATTTATCGCAGGTGGAATCCTATTTCGATAAACATGGGTGGAAAGACCGATTGGTGTTTAATAGTCCGATCGATGAACCCAACACGAAGGAGGATTTTGAAGAGACACGGCAGTGGGCACGCATTGTACACGATGCAACCAACGATGTTCCATTTCTATCGACAAAGACACCCCTGCCAAACGAAAACTATCCGGACTGGGGAACGCTTCGCGGACACGTTGATAATTTCTCCATCCATGGAAATCACATGAATAATCCGAAGCTGACGCAGGCGATCGCCGAAGAGCAGGCCAAAGGCGGTGAGATGACGTGGTACATCTCCTGCGATCAGGTCTATCCGCAGCCAAACTATTTTATCGATGCCCCCGCTATGGACCTGGTGATGGTACCGTGGATCACAGCCCGCTACGACATGGATGGCATCCTGTACTGGGCACTGAACTTTTGGTCGCAGACTCCGGATCCATGGCTCGACGCGGTGACGTTTATCTCAGGATTTGTTTGCAGTGATGGTGGTGTGTTGAATGGCGAAGGCTCCGTTATTTATCCCGGAGATCGCACACAAAGATATACGGAACAACCAAACGTGAACGGCCCCGTGTCTTCCATTCGTTTTGAACTCCTCCGTGAAGGACTCGAAGATTACGAATATTTATGGCTCCTGGAAAAATCCGGAGAGAAAGAATTCGCCGACGATAAGGTGAAAGACCTCGTTGTTGATGTCAGTTCATTTTCCCGTAATGTGGAGCAACTATATATCACCCGCAAAGCGATGGCGGAGCGTCTTGAAAGCTTAACTGGCAGGAAATAGCAAATTGATTACCACACCATTATAATTTTATGTTCCGGCCCGGTGACGCCTGCGACATTAACAGCACGGAAGGTCACCTCATTTGTGTCGCGCATCAATTCGATTGTAAGGGGACTGAGAACATCTCTCCAATCGCCATCGCCTTCCTTCACCTGATACGTATTCAGGCTTGGTGTGATTGAATGCAGTTCGATGTTCGCGATATTATCCTCTATTGATACATTTGAAGTAATAACATTCGGTGTCCACTCAATAGCCTTCCTTTCCCGGACGAGGATCATAAATTCGGTATCGTAAGCCCAATGCTTCTTCCCGTCCCAGAGCCAGACATGGCTCCTGAAGTAATCGTCATCATAAAACAGCATAAAATCCGTTTGCGTGTCCGGCCAGTTCGAATACCGGTTGTTGTATTTACCCCAACTCAGCCACGTACACACACGCGCGAACTGCTCTTTACCCAACTTCGCAGCAACAGTATCCTTTTTAATTCATCTGTTTCACCGTTGACAACTGTATCCAAATTGATACTTCTGTCTTAGGGAGCTGAATTTCGGATGGCTCAGATCTTCAAAAGAAACAAAAGCTGTGTCGGGAATGAACGCTGGATTATTTACATACAGAACCTGAAATGGTTTTTTCTGATGGCTGCAAGCGAGGAGGAGTCCTTAACTGATGCATGAGATCTATAGTGGTTCATTAAAACACACAACTTACTTGCAATTTATAACTTATCAACAGCCTTCGAAACAGTCTTATCAGCGAAAGTGATTTCCTTTTTCGCATACTTCACATGATTATCCCTCAATAGTATTTCCTTTGATCCTGCTCCCTGCACATGAATGAATGTATTCGTTCCAGCTGCTGCCCGTGAGTCGCGAATGACACCGTCCTCGACATTGTCAAGAACAATGGCTGGTGACTCGCCGGATCTTAATCCCTGTCTTCCGGAAAACGAATCGATCACAAAATCAGCAACATTTTTCAGCACCAGTGCACTTTGCCATTTTTCTTCGGTTTGATCCTCCTTCCACCCGATGGAAAGGTCGCGCATCTTTAAGCCGTTTACACGCTCAACTCTCAGGGCATGAGAAGCCCTCTTGTCCTTTGCGTTTTCTGGTTCCATATACACCTGCACATTGGAGATCCGGATGTTCTCAAGGGATTGTTCAGGGTGTCCGGTAATGGTACTTGTACCCATTGGATGGGCAATGATATTGTCGATCATAATATCTTTAATTTTACCCAACCTTGACGTTTCACTGCGTTTCTTCAAAACAAACTTGCACATTTCAGAATCGCCCCACCAGTTCCAGTGCCTGCGGCTCGTCTCTATGGTAAGGTTGCTGAAGATCACATTGCTGACAGTGGCACCGTCCTGGACATTAATCCCAAAGCCTTTATTTGAATTCCGGATCACGCAGTTGTTGAAAACGACGTCGCGGATATCCGCTTCCGTTTCCGTTCCGATCATCAGGGGCGTGGAAGAAGAAGTGAGAACACAGTTTGTCACGGTAATATTCTCTACGGGGTTGGCAGGCTTTCCACCGCGGGATATGGATTTCAGCACAATCGCATCGTCTGCCGTAACAATGACAGAATCGGAGATGGTGACATTTCGGGAGGAACAAATATCGATTCCGTCAGCATTGACACCTTTTTCAAGGTCGGAATAAATGTAAATACCCCTTACAAATACGCGGTCGCAATCGTTCAGTCTGACGGTCCATAAGGGGGAATTGATGATGGAGACACCACTCAGTAAGAAATCAGTGGAGTCGTTAATGATCACCATGAAGGTGTTCACCGCCTCACGGCTTCTGTAATAACGGCGCATGTCCATGCCTGCGGTGCGCGCGATTTCAATTTCCTTACTGATTTCCGGATCCACTCCCCGCATTTCCGTATAATCGTATTGTGCCAGTCCATCTAATGTTCCTCGCCCGGTGACAGCAATGTTCTTTGCATTCTCTGCATAGATCATCGCCCATTGTTCCCGGACATAATCAGCTCTGTCCTGACTTAAGAATAATGTAGCGCCGGCTTCGACATGCAGGGTAACATGGTCGAGCAGCCGGACCGTTCCCACGGTGTATTCGCCTGGCGGCACGTAGACAATCCCGCCTCCGGATGACGTGCATGCCTGAATGGCATCTCGGAAGGCGCGGGTCGCGTTGTCTTTGCGCAAACCCGTTGCTCCGAATTTTTTTACATCAAAAGCAGAAGGGACAGGCCCCCCAGGGTCGTCGGTGGTTTGCGAACGCGCTTCTGTCGTTGTGAGGCAAGAGGCCCCAAGCATAGCCCCTCCGTGAGTAATTAGAGAACGGCGCGAGGAAATCCGGGTGAGCCAGGCTGGTAATTTTTTTTTATAATCCATTTTCTATTTAGTAGTTACCCGTGCCACATTATCCCTGGCCATTGAAATGTTCCCCCGGGGTTGACCGAAGAAACCTCCCGCAGAAACCCGCCGCCAATACAGCCGTGCACGTCGCCCGATAAGGATGCGCCTCACGGCATATATGTTTCGCGCACGCCTTTAAACTCCGATCCTTCCTTCCATTGCGGCCATTCATCACCAAAAGACAATCGTTTACCTACCTGAAAAAGAAGCTTGAGATCCTCCACACCCCCCTCGAAATTCATCCGCGAGGAATCAAATTGATCGGAAGGCTGATGATAGTACTTCTGAACGTAGGTGACTTTTAATTGATCACCGTAATCTTTGCCCTCCCCAACGAAATCGCTGCCTACTTTCAGATAAAGTGCAGGGACACCTATCTTGGCAAAATTAAAATGATCGGA
>JBBEBN010000383.1:0-10743 GCA_040882305.1 Cyclobacteriaceae bacterium | reverse complement strand
CCTGTGTGATGGCAGGCCTCCACAAACTGATCCCCTCGCACAGGCCGAATAATCCGAAGCATAAAGTTCATCTCTATGAAGACGGATTTGTATCTTCATTCATGGAAAAAACAGATTTTCATACCATGCGACCGAGGAATGACCTGGCCGCGGGTTCGACTAAATGGGTCCTTGCAAATCCCGGTACCAGTTATATTCTATATACGTACGATTACCAGGATAGCCTTGGCGTAAAGGGGATGACATCTGGTTGGTATGACTTGCTCTGGCTTGATACGGAGACAGGCGAAACGGTAGTACAAAGAGGTCGGAATCTATTGAATAGTGGAGATGTTACGTGGAAAAAACCGGCAAGCATCGGTAATGAGATAGCCTTGTACATTAAAAAGAAATATTGATAGATCCGGAAACCTATTTGTGTTAATAAACGCACGAGCATAGTTAGTTAACAAACGAAAATTTAAGGAATGATGAGAATACCGAACCTAATTATCATTATCGCATCTGCAATATGTTTTGTGAATTGCACCAGCAGCCAACAATTGAAAAATGATAAAAACGAATTCAAAGGACGTATCGCGTGGAGCGCCGATGGAAATTTCAATGATGAGGACGACTGGGCGGCATCGCCTGTTGCGCTGGCGATATTTTCAGGGTTTGGTGTGAAAGACAAACTCGTGCATTTTGATTATAATAATATACTACCTAAAACAAATGAAGAATGGGAGAAGATACATGAAGCATCGGTTTTGGGTGCGGCTGACAGATATGGTTATTCAAAATCCATTTTCCATAACGTCAGAAAGGATAAGGACGCTGCAGTTAACAGCATTGCAAATGCAATCAATGCTTCGTCTGAAGAAAATCCACTTTATTTTGTTTTAGCCGGGCCGATGGAAATTCCTGTCCTTGGAATTCAAAAAGCTGATCCTGAAAAGCGCAAGTTTGTCACCTGTATCTCACACAACATATGGAACGATGGATACATGAGTGGAGATCTGGTAGAACTTAACAAACGCGATGTGATTCCCCTGGGCGTGAACTGGGTTCAGATCACGGATCAAAACCAATTCCTGACGACGAGTCCTTTTGGAAGACCCGCGAAGGAGGAAGAGTGGCAGCCATGGCTTTGGATGCGGGATTCAAAAGATGCTAATGTCCGGTTTCTATGGGAAAGAATGCGCGTGTCTACCAGGGCTGATTGTTCCGATGCCGGGATGGCTTATTTTTTAATGACCGGCGATGAGAAGACCGGTGTTGGAAAGCTGAAAAATCTTATTGAGAATAACATAGTCCCAAAGCCGCTTGAAAGCCGAACAGTCAGGCTCGAAGCAGAGAATTTTAAAGATCTTCAAGGCTTTGAGGTAGAGTATATAAAAGAACGCGCCGCATCGCAAATGATGAGTGTGAGATATTCCGGTAATTCAAATGGGGAGATCAGCACGGAATTCAGAGAGGTCCACCTGTTTCAAGCCAGTAATTACGATATCGATGTAAGGATATTTTCGGGATCAGGCAGCGATGCGGAGTATAGTCTGTCAGTGAATGACGAATTGAAAGATAAATGGAGCGCTTCAAAGCTGAATAGCTGGGAGAGTAAGACCATCAAAAATGTAGCGGTTAAAATTGGTGATGAGCTATCTATCAAGGTAAGCAAAGGGTTGCTTGGCATTAAACTGGATTACATTGAATTGAGAGACCGGGTACAGGAGAATCCATTCACGAGGACAATTACCGGAACGTTAGATGATCCTGACGCGCTTCCGGGTCAGATCATTATCGCAGGTGGTCATCCCGGTTACCTGAAATACAATGGGATCCCCGGCCCCGCATACTGGTCCGGACCCGACAATCCCGAAACCTTCTTATATGACGATATACCCTATAATACAAAGCGCGATTCGGGCCAGGTGGAGATGATTAAACTGATGGAGGAGGCCAATGTCACAGGTTTTCATTTTTTAATATGGAGAATGAAGATGGGTAATATGAAGGGAGAAGGCAGTGACACGCAAAGCCCTTTTGTCGACCATGATCCCTCCAGGGGGTTGGATCAGAACGTATTGGACAGATGGGAAGCTTACCTTGATTTATTTGAAGAAGCGGGGATTGTGGTTCACCTCGAGCTCTACAATGACGCAACCGATGTTGAACTAATAGGGTGGACGCTGGACGGAGAAGGTAACCTTCATCCGGATGAACATCGGTTTGTCACTGGGATAGTCGAGAAGTTTAAACACCATAAAAACATCATATGGGGCATCGAAGAAAGCTCGAATAAACCACCGAAGAGCAGAGTGCCGCACTTTAAGAAGATTGCGGAAGTCATCGCGGAAACTGATAATTACAATCATCCGACCCACTTAGGTTTTGTTGTAATTGACGATCCGGAAGGAGACGATCCGGAGGATGCGGCAACCCCTGAGGACTATAGAAATGACCCTAACATCGGGATAGTATCCTGGTTGCATGTTCACCCGCATGGCGATGATTTTGAAGCGCAATATCAGGAGTATCTTAAATATTACCTTCAGGATTCCGCCCATTTTATCGTGATGACAAACGAGACCTACCGGCATCCGACAAATGGAAGTCCTTCGAGCAGGAAGTACGCCTGGGCGGTTGCCATGTCGAAAATGCATAACCTGAATGCATATCACTACGCGAATAAGCCCAGGCATCAGTCACACCTGCTGGAAGACGGTTACATCGCTTCATTTATGGAAAGGACCGATTTCCATACCATGCAACCGAGGAATGACCTGGCTGCGGGTTCTGCTAAATGGGTCATGGCAAATCCTGGTGCCAGTTATATACTTTATACATATGATTATCAAGGTAATATGGGCATAAAAGACCTTCCGTCCGGATGGTATGATTTGCTGTGGCTAGATACAGAAACGGGTGAGACAGTCAAACAGCATATAAGCCGGCGGATCGAGGCTGGCGAAACAACCTGGAATAAACCCGAAAGCTTTGGGAATGAAGTGGCGCTTTATGCTCAAAAACGTTATTGAAACACAAGCTGTTTTTTCTTTGATAATAATAAAATGTATCTGCGGCAATGAAAGGAATATGTATCGTTAACCTATTGATCATCCTCTCGGGGAACTATGGCCTAGGCCAAAATAATGGACCTGTCGAAATCGAGTTTAATGGGCGTATTGCCTGGAGTGCGGACGGAAATTTCAATGATGAAGACGATTGGGCGGCATCACCTGTGGCGCTGGCTATTTTTGCCGAGTTAGGAGTTAAAGTAAAAGTGGTTCACTTCGATTACAATTGTATTATCCCCATGACCAATAAGGAATGGGCGCAAATCCATGAAACATCAGTTTTAGGTGCTGCTGAAAGATATGGTTTTCCGAAATCAATTTTCCATGACGTGCAAAAGGATCTGGATGGTGCAGTGAACAGTATTGCAAATGCCATAAATGCGTCTTCGGAAGAAAATCCACTTTATTTTGTTTTAGCCGGGCCTATGGAAGTTCCTGCTCTCGGGATTCAAAAAGCTGATCCTGAAAAAAGGAAATTTGTCTATTGCATTTCACACAATATATGGAATGATGGATATGCGAGCGGGGATCTGGTTGAACATAATAAACGCGATGTCATTCCACTGGGAGTAAACTGGATTCAGATAACTGATCAAAATAAATTCCTGTCCACGGGTCCTTATGGGATACCTTCAAAAGAGGAAGAGTGGAAACCGTGGCACTGGATGAGGGATTCAAAAGATCCTAAGGTGCGGTTCTTATGGGAAAGAATGCAAGTGTCAACAAGAGCAGACTGTTCAGATGCAGGGATGGCCTACTTTTTAATCATGGGAGATGAAGAGCCCGATCATAAAAAACTAAAATATCTCTTGGATGACAAAAAAGTTGCAAGTCCTGTCGACCGGCGAAAAAGAGTGAGATTAGAGGCAGAGAATTTTACAAACCTGAGAGATTTTGAAGTAGAATATATTGGAGACCGTGAAGCTTCCCAGCAGATGAGCGTAAAATATTCCGGAAAAGCCTATGGACAAATAAGCACTCATTTCAGGGAGATTCACGTTCCGGAAAGCAGCCATTATGATATTGACGTAAGAATTCTTTACGGACCGGACAGAAAGGGTGAATATGAGCTATACATCAATGGAGGATTGAAGAGTACATACTGGACTACGACAAACCTTCGGCGGTGGCAGACAAAAACTTTTAGGAATATCCCTGTTAAACTCGGCGATGAGATAACTATAAAAGTAAAGAGTGATATGCCGGGTGGTATTAAACTGGATTACGTTGAATTGACGGATCCTGTTCAAAAACGATGAACTGGTTGACTAAAGATGCTGTGTTTAAATAAATCTTAAATTTTAGCAAAATGTTTGGATTAAAGTTTGAAATGTTTATCCTGTCGTTGCTAACCTGCTTTTCATTTGTATCAAATGGGCAAAAGGTTAAGTTAAAGACCAAACCGGTGCTCACATTGGAGGTTGCCAAAGCAATTTCAAATACCGCAAGTGAATATGCACTTAAGAATGGATGGGATGTCGTCATTACGATCGTTGATGATGGCGGCCACATGGTATATCTTGAGCGCATGGATGATGTACAAACAGCCAGTCTCGAAGTTGCCATTCAAAAGGCTGAGACGGCAGCGGCATTTAAACGTAAAACGAAAGCTTTTTTAGACGCTTTAAAAAATGGCCGCACTGAATTGATTGCTTTGCCGGGCGGAATGCCTTTTGAAGGCGGGGTGCCTTTGATATGGAACGATCAGGTAATAGGGGCCATAGGTGTAAGTGGCATGACGACAGGGGAGCAGGACGGATTGATCGCTGAATATGGTGCAAATTCTCTTCAGAAAATACTGGATTGAAAATCGCAAGCCGTTATTTTATAAAAATTATTTTACTCTTAATAAAACAGATATGATTAAACACAAATTTGGTTTATCTATTCTGATAAACATTCTTCTTTCGGTTGGATTAACCGTTCTTAGCTGTAATTCTTCTTATGCCATTTCGGGAAAAGGAGAGCTAGACCCTTACCAGGATCGGATCAGTGTTCCGGATAGCAGCAGAAAAACGCTAAAAATTGGAATGGCTCAGTTTACTCATGACACGAACACTTTTGAGCAAAACAGGGATATAATTTTTTCGATGATCGATGAGGCGAAGGCTCAAGGTTGTGAAATGGTAATATTTGACGAATGGGCTCAAAATGATCCGTATGAGAAAGCTTCCAAGGCTGAATTTGACGAGTTTATCAACATGCTAAAAGCAAAGGCAGTAGAAAAAGGAATGTTCATACTATGCGGGATTTATTACCGCGAGAGTGACAATCCCGTAAGATATCATCAACGGGCTTTGGTTATAAATTCTTCGGGCGAACAAGAAAGCTTCTATCGTAAATATATTGAAATTCCGAAGCCGTTTTACATCAAGGACATTGCCTGCCATACACTTCTTTGCGCTGATCGTTGGTCTCTGGAAATGGCGGATCTTTTCTGCCTGGTGGGCAATTCGCAGGTTATTTTTGACCTTTCCGGCGGGCATGGAGGTGATGACGGGCGTCCTTCGCTGCGATGGATACGGTACCGCCCGTGGGCTCAACGGACCAATGCATTCGTGGTCGTGGCAAATCCGCCCCATCACAATGAAGATTTTATGGGTAACAACCCCTGGGGAGGGCACAGCGCTATATTTAATCCTGATGGATCTTTTGTTGCTCAGGCAGGGTTCGAAAATGACACGCTAATTGTTACAACTATCAACGCCGGATCTGCCACGCTTTCAAAATCGATAGAACGACGAAACAATGTTGCGCTAAAGCCATTTTGGGATGCCGGTAAAAACATCCTGGAAGGAAATGTGCCGGCCGTTAAAGCGTATAAAGAGTTTATATCTCCCGTCACAACCGTTAAAGTTGCAGCTGTTCAAATGGTTTGTTCGAGAACGGTTTCAGAAAATGTTCTGACCATGAGCGGATATATAAAAGAGGCTGCGCAAAACGGTTCAAATCTTGTCGTTTTTCCGGAATTGGCCGTAACGGGTGCAAAACCGGAGGATATCAGGAAAGCCACGGAAGCCGATCTCAATGCAGCCTTGAAGGCCATACAACAAAAGGCAACGGAGAATAAGATAACGGTGATTTTTGGAATGCCTTTTCTGGAAAAAAATAGACAACGTAAGAACAGCGCCTGGGTAATCGGGCCAGATGGCAAGTTGCTTACACGATATGACCAGATTGCATCCAGTAATGAATCTCTATTCGTGCCGGGCCATACAGCAAAAACGATGTGGTTCAGAATTAATGGAGCCTATGCCACAGTTACAGTCGGTCAGGATGCCGATTATCAGGAATTAACCATTTTGGCTGCGGCAAAGGGAACGCAAATGCATATTCATATTGCCAACGAAAATGGTTCTGACCTGGAAGCAGAACTTATTAGTCAGCAAAAATATCTCAATTTGCTGGCTCCTGCTAACTTCGGAGTAATTGTGAATGCCGCGCAGCCTGAGAATGCTTATGCTGCCAATAATTCCATGGCAACCGGTGGAAGTATGTTTGGTGTTAAGGCTGGTGGTCATAATAAATCCGATCCCGGCGGTGTTGAAAACTACTTTCCTTATACTGCCAGCATTTTGTTGTCTGCAGAAAAAAAAGAAGAAATTCTTTATAGTGCCCATACAACAACTCAAATGAATAAATACGAAACAGGTAGAAATAATAGAAGAAAAAGTACCATGCCGGAATGGTACGAATGGATTAAAACAGGTGTTCATGTTATCAGTCCGGACTGAGCGGGCGTTGGTTCTCACAAGCCTGCTGGTTTTGAATATTCTATTGTGCTTGTTTTCCGTATGCACCTTGCCTCGTGTTAGAAAAAAATAGTTAAATCAAAATTACAGGCTGTTAACAATTCATTAAATGAAGAAACTAAAGCTTTTATTCATCATTTCTTTAATGGTTCTGCATGTGCGGGCTCAAGAGTCCGACTGTGCACCGTTCATAATTTCTGCCTTTGAAGACTTTAATGCGGTAGAGAAGAAAGATCATGTCCCGTTTTACAAAGAAAAAAGACATAAGGCACTTGCTGTAAATGCGGCAGAATATAAATCCCAATTTGCCTTGGCGAGTCATATATTCAAAAAAGAAAAAGGCAAATATGATATTGCGATCAATACGTTTTCAGAAACAGACGGAGAATGTACATACAAAGTATTTGTGAAAGAAAAGTTAGTTTCTAAAGTGCAGAATAAGCCCACGAACGAAGATTATGCGGTTCAGACTTTTGATTGCGGCACTGTTCAGTTGAAGCCCGGAGATACAATAAGGGTAGCCTTTAATACGCATACCAATGGTAAAATACCGGAAGGAGAAACCACCGCGTACGCCCGTGGAAGATGGACCGGCCTTAAGATAACCCCGGTTTGCAAATAGCGGGTCCGAATTACAGTGTTGCACCTGACCCGGACAACCTGATATTTTTTCCTCGATATCTGCACGAAGGAGGCTATCAGACCAGCTTCTTTTGGTAAATGGCACATGGGGTCGGCCAGCGATGACCCGCGACCAGGTTTTGAATTATGCGGGGCCTCTCACAAATGCTCTTGACCTAAAGAAATTTCTAAGTTTTAGCACATGCCCGACAAAATACTGGATCAAATGAAAGGGTTGCCGGCTGAATATCCGCAGGAGTTACTCCCAGCCATCCGGCAAAAATTTATGGAGAGCGGAAGAACGATTGTAGTTCTGGACGATGACCCTACAGGAACGCAAACTTCTTATGACGTAACTGTATTAACTGATTGGAAAGTGGCTTTACTAACTGAAGAATTGAAAAAAAAGCCATCTATTTTATTTATTCTCACAAATTCCCGAAGCCTGCACGAAGCCGCAGCCATTCAGCTTGCATTTGAAATAGGTCATAACTTAAAGGAGGCAGTCAGGAAAAGCGGACAAGAGATAATAGCCTTGAGTCGGAGTGATTCAACTTTGCGAGGCCATTTTCCTGCGGAGGTAGACGCTTTGGCAGAGGCCCTTGATATGGAGGATGCCGTTACAATTTTGGTACCGGCTTTTATTGAGGGTGGGCGTTATACCCTTCAGGATGTGCATTACATAAAAGAAGGAGAGGAGCTGGTACCGGTGGCGGATACTCCTTTTGCCAGGGATGCCGTCTTCGGGTACAGCCATTCGAACCTGCGGGACTGGGTGGAGGAAAAAAGCAAAGGCAAGATCAAAGCTGGCGAAGTGATCTCTTTTTCGTTGGAGGATATTCGTCTGGGGGGTCCCGAGCGAGTATATGAGAAACTGTCAAAATGTGCGCCAGGCGAGGTGTGTATTGTTAATGCCTGTTCTTTAAGAGATTTGGAAGTATTTGTAATGGGCGTATTACTGGCCGACCGATTAAAACAAAAATTTATTTTTCGTACTTCTGCCACGGTGGTTACAATTATGGCTGGTCTTGCGCCTGGCAAAAAGTTTGAATCTACTAAGCTTCAAGCTTCTGCAAATGGTTCGCTGGTGATAGTAGGTTCATACGTACCTAAAACTACCAGTCAGCTTGAATATCTACTGGCACAAAGAAGCCACGAGTCAATAGAGATCAATGTAACTGCAATTCTTCAGTCACAGGCAAAAGAGCAGTATGCAGACATGATCATTAAACAGACGGATGGCCTTATCGCAGCCGGACAGGATGTGGTAATTTACACGAGTCGAAAGCTGGAAACCGGAAAGGACGCAGAACATAATTTGCGGATAAACAGTATGGTGTCGTCCTTTTTGGTAAATATCTTGCAAGGGCTTACAGTACGCCCCGCATTTATTGTCGCGAAGGGAGGTATCACATCCAGTGATCTGGCATCAAAAGGTCTTATGGCGGAAAAGGCTCTGATACTCGGGCAAATTCTAGCGGGTGTTCCGGTCTGGCAAATGAGTAAAGAAAGTAAATTCCCTGACATCATTTATGTTGTATTTCCTGGTAATGTAGGCGATCATACGGCGTTGGCGGATGTTTGCAAAAAGCTTAAAGAGTCAATGCATTAACGGGCCTTGCGGGCAATGTTGACTGCTGATCATCAATTATTCGTTTCGCAATGAAGTGACTGGATTTTCTGAAGCGGCTTTGATCGAGTGAAACGATATCGTAAACAAGGCAATGATCAACGCCATAGCTCCTGCCAGAAAATACACGGCAATCCCGATCGCCGCTTTGTAAGTATACATTTCCAACCACCAATTCACGGCGTACCATGCCAGAGGCCCTGAAATAATAAAAGCGATGATGATCAATTTGCCAAAATCCCGAGACAATAACAGAACAATGCTATTGACTGAAGCCCCTAATACTTTGCGGATCCCGATTTCTTTGGAGCGTTGTTCGGCCGTGAAAGCTGTGAGTGCAAACAAACCCAGACAGGCGATGGCTATAGCCAGGCTGGCAAATACGGTGAAAATGTTTCCCAGTCTTTGCTCCGACCAGTACATCTTTCCAAAATCTTCATCCAGGAACGAGTACTGGAAGGGTTGACCCGGGGCTAATGATTTCCAGACTTTTTCCACAGCCTGAATGACCTCTTGCGGGTTATCTGTACGGAAGCGAAAGCTGACAAACCCATCTGTATTACCCAGGAAAATTCCAAGCGGCGCGATATTCTCACGCATGGTGGCGAAATGAAAATTTTCGACGACACCAATGATCGTCCACGATTTGGTCTCGGCTCCGGAACTGGCTGATATGCTTTGTCCGATAGGATCACCACTCAGACCAAATTGTGAAACGGCTGTCTCATTCAGCACTACAGCCGAAGCATCAGAGGGAAATTCTACTGAAAAACCGCGGCCCATTTTGATTTTCATTTTAAACGTCTTGAAGTAATCGTGGTCGACGGACCAAAGTTGAATATTCAGCAGATTCTCCGTAGTGGGCTCATTCCCTGTTTTCCAAAAGGTCCTGTCTCCACGTCCTGCATTTTGAATTTGTACCGGTACATAACTGGAAATGCTGCTGCTCTCAATCAGCTCAATTCTTGAGGCTTCGTTCTTAAAGGCCTGGACTTTATTGGGCCGCAGGGCATAAGCGTCATGAACGATAATTACCTGTTCTTTTTCATAACCCAGTTTTTTGTTTTGCATGTAACTGAGTTGCCGGTTGACCGTAATGGCTCCGACGATGAGGAAGATCGAAATTACAAACTGGAATACAACGAGAGCGCTTCGAATGAAGCCGCTCTTCGTGTTCACAGACAGATGACCTTTCAAAACATTTACAGGACGAAAAGCAGAAAGATAAAATGAAGGATAAACCCCCGCTAACAGTCCAACCACAAGGCCTGCGCCCGCCAGCGCCAGATAAAATGCGGGATCGCTGAATGGCAACTGAAGTTGTTTCTGGGCGAGCATATTAAAAAAAGGCAGAAACAGATAAGCAATGGCCAGTGCAAAAATAAACGCGACCGAAGTTACTAATGTGGACTCGGTAAGAAATTGTCGCATCAAATGCGACCGGAGCGAGCCCACCACTTTACGTACGCCGACCTCTTTGGCGCGGTTAGCAGATCGGGCGGTGCATAAGTTCATGAAATTAATACAGGCAATTAACAGGATAAAAGCTGCGATCGTTGAAAAGAGGTACACATATGCAATGCTGCCATTGGATTCGAATTCCCCTCCCAGATCTGAATGCAGGTGAATGTCCCGCAGCGGCATCAGGCTCATTTCATGCTTATTTCCCGAAGCGCGAAATTTC
>JBBEBN010000382.1:0-10778 GCA_040882305.1 Cyclobacteriaceae bacterium | reverse complement strand
TAATGATACCTGCAAAGAATTTTTATTTCCAGCTATGCCTAAACCCAGCCCAGCCTTAATCGCCAAAGGAACTCCAATTTGATTAGCCTTTGTCACAGACTCAACGAATGAATTTGAATTCCAATCTTGTGAGACTGCACCGCTTACTCCAGCTTCTGCACCAAACAATAGGCTTTCATTTGGATTCCCCGAATGTATGTCTTGATCTGTTATATGGACGGAACCAGTCATTGTAAAACTTGCTTTTCCGTGATCGTCATAAGCAATTCCTGATTGTTGAGCGGCGTATACTCCATATCCTAGACCTGCACCAATACTCCCCTGAAGCATGAGCATTGTAACACCAGGCCACATTCCGTCAGGATCAATAAATCGGATTGGATTATCCAAGGCGTACGTGTAAGGACTCCATCTTCTACCTCTCTCGCTGAGAGGATCAATCACCCCCCATCTGCCAATGTCGGACATATACATTCGTGCTCCGTAGTCATACCAACCAAGATTTAACTCATCCTGCTTCACTTTCCCATTGTATTGATACAAATTCTGAACAGAATTCTCTCTTTGGTAACTATTAAACGTCAGTCCAAATGGATAATAATAATCCATCTGATGATAATCAGTTCTTTTTGAAAAAAGTACCGATCTCTGTTATCACTACTATCAATATTGTTAAACCTATAACGAGAAACGATACTAATCCATACCAGGAAATTCTTGCTTCCAAAAAGTCACCCAAAAAAAAACGCAGTAAAAGCAGTGCAAATAAGACAATAACCCAAAACCCCAAATGAGGTCTATTGAATACGAGAAGACCAACAATAAAAAACATGAGAACAACACGTACCAAATCATAGCCGACTACCTGCGATCTCAAGTAATCCCCCCAAAAGAAATGTGAGGTGAGAAGAATGCCTCCTAAAATGAATAGAAGGTTCGTCCCTGTTTTTGTCTTTAAGAAACCTATCATGCTCTTGTTTATTGAACCACCCAACTAGTGCCGTTCCATACATACTTGCCAGCCTCGAGCTCTTGGAATGGCTTTGATAATAACTCTTTCGCACCCCTTCCCTTCCTTTCTCTCTCTTCGTCCTCTTTTGTAAAATCGTTGGTTTGCCGTTTAAGGTCAAAATAATTTAATCCGTTCCCCGTCAGAGCGGAATACTCTTCCCCTGCCATCACCATATCGCTGTTATACTTCCCCCATAGCTGTCTTTCCGTATAACCCCCATTATCGGGGTCTTGAATCATTCTCAAAAGATCCAATAGCTGTTGTTCGGACATTGTTTCTGCCAATTGCTCAGGAGTCAACGTTGAAAGTTCTTGCCACATTCTTTTGATTTGCTCCGTCTTTTCCTCCCAATCCACCGCCATCGCACCCAAGCCGCTTAGAATTGCCACAGCGATTCCCAATCTATTCTTGGGATTTGTATTCGGAAGACCGTCATTTGGTTCGTAAGGATTTCCTCCTACGTTATTTGGGGTACCTGTATGAGCTTTCATTTTATCGTAAGGCACATAGTCATCAGCATTTAATGAAACATAAGCTACGCCGGTAATTACGCCTGCCGTTACAAGTGCTTGGTAAATAAGCGGGACTGCTATGGCGCAGGGACATCTTCCATCCGGATCGTCGTATCTGATTGGATTATTCCAGGCATATTGATATGGCGACTTATCTATTTGTTGAGCAATGTTGGACAATGGATCAACCACACCCCACCGTCCGATGTCTGGCATGTACATTCTTGCCCCATAATCTAACCAATCAAGTTCAAGTTCATCCTGCAGCTCTTTTCCGTTGTAGAGATATTTCTGATCGAGAGAGTTCTCTCTTGAGTACGAGTTGAACGTCAGCCCAAATGGATAATAATCATCCATCTGAATCACTGGCGATTTAGCATGTGTGATCTTCAAATCATCAAAATAAACATCCACCTGTGTAGCGTTTTCATTTGAAAGGAAAATAAATGCATAACCGGCCTCAGGAACAATTACTTCACGGTTCAAATATCCGTGCGGAGCTTTGGTCACAGGATCAGTCTGGATATCATTCACGCCTATCTGTTTATAGGCTGCATCTACAAAGTTATAATTTTTGTCGAAAAGAATGATGTTCAAATAGGCTTTTGGTGCACTCCCATCCTCACTGTGATCGAACCCACCCGCAATTACCGACCCGTAGGAGTCCAGGGCATCAAACGCCAGAGCCGGATCGCCGCTCATGCTTGCGTTTAAACCAAAAGCTCCTGTAAGGGCTGACGCGAAGGCGACCAGGTTGCCGGCTGTGCTGGTAAGATTCCGGTATTTGGCATACACTTCGACTTTAATGGTGTCACCCGGCATAACAGATAAGGATTTTGCCAGTCCTACCTGCGAGTTGTTTCCCCCATTGAGTAGTTGACTAAATGTATAGACGGCGGCCGCATCCGTGTGGTCGAAGAGATCAAAATCATTGCGGCTGTAGTTTTGAAAATCTGACTGTTCCGGAACCTGAGTATCAGTTTCAAAACTCGCAGTAAATACCTCCGCTTCCGGTTTTGTCGTAAATGTCAGCCTTGCGTTACCCAGATGGTCTTTGAGATTGTATTGATACTCGGGCTGACCCGCAGTCATTACCGCCCTCCCTTCCTCGTGATTGATGAATTTCAAAGTATCATTTTCATAAAAGAATTCACCTTCATAATCGCTCTTCTTCGCTATCAGGCCATCCTCGCCATAAACCTCCTGGCATATCTTCCTTCCAGTTGCATCATACATGTATCTCACCGATTGCTGTAGTCCCTTGGTGACCTTTTCAGGAAGATTCAAATGATTGTAGGTTATTACAACAACTCCCTTTACTTCGATGCTGTTGATACGTCCCTGGAAAGTAGCGGGAATGGTCACCACAAAATCGTTTCCTGTACCAGCTTCCCGGGTGAACACCGTCTTGCCACTGGTACTGACCGATTGATTTCCACCATTGCCGAAATTGATGAGGATATTACCTGCTTCCCTTACCATATCAACAATAAGAACGTATGCCACTTTGCTAAGTATGATATCGTCCTGGCGGATGGTAGCCGAGGCGGTGGCATGAGAAGTTACTTTCAGGCTGTCATCCTGAAACGTGAGCCGGCCCCCCGTGTCGGTGATAATCCAGCCGGAGCTGCCACTGGTAAAGCTGCCGTTGGTCAATACTTCCTCGCCACCTTTGTTTTTATCCCACACCAGGTTGCCATTAGCGTCGTATTTATAATCATCGCCCACTGCAACAATCTCGGTAAAACCGCCCGTTTTGTCACCGGCGTCCGAAACAGTCAGTAACTGGTTCGATTGGGCACTGCCTGTTCCATAAGTGTACGTCAGAATATCCAGGTTACTTCCATTTTTTCCTTTTCGGGTGAGGCCCATGATATTGCCATTCAGATCATAACTGTATCCGCTCTCTGAAAACGAATTGTCAGTCGGTGTGGACCATGCCAATGATCCATTCGGTCCTGTGCCCGTCTTGAATGTTGCTTCCAGAATACGATTCATCTTATCGTAGCTGTAATTGTACGCGAACATTTTATCATCGCCTAAACCCAGGTTTGTGCTCCACTTCATTCCGGAGATATTACCATTATAGAGGGCACCGTTACCAGTTCCGATGCCGTCATTATAGCCGAGCTGGAAGCTGAAGTAATCTTTCCGCTCACCGTCATCACCGTTGGTCAGGTCATTTTCATTCATACCCGTTAACCAACCCCGGATATTATACCGGTAATCGACGGATTGAACCGCATTGGATGCGTTAACACTTGTACTATGCAGCTTTTTATCGATGAGCTGGCCAAGCTCATTGTATTCGTGGTATGAAACGCGAACCTCAGAAGTGGTATTGATTTTATGCCACACTTCCGTAACACGACCTGCATGATCATAAACGAACCGTCTTTCAACTGAATCTGCTTTTGCGGCAAATGAAGCACGTGGAATAAGGATGTTCCCACTACCGGTATCGATGCAAGCATCCCCAACCAAAGCCGTGGTCGATGCCGTTTGCGAAGAATATAAAAGTACGCTATTCCTGTAATATTTAATTTGCGTGCCGATACGCCCGATGCGGATCACATCACCGGATTTAACTAAATCAGTAAGCGTGTATTTTAAAGCGCCGTCTTCATAAATCCTCGCTGTTGTCGCGTCATGAAAAAAGGCATAATCGATCGTATTATAATGTTCACCCTGGTTCCCGGCAGTGAGGCCGAAGGCGCGCCTTTGGCCAGGTTCAGATATTACACATTCAATCCAGCCATCAACTCCGGCAGGGAGTTGTTCCGCTGTGACACCGCCGGCATTCCAGCCAAGGCCCAGGAAGGTTTTATTTAGTTTGTTACCAACTATGACCGTGTTGACAAGGCCTTGCCAAGATATTTCATTGGTCGAGTGTTTCGTTTTTGTTTTGAGAACTTTTCCTGTGAAATCGTAAAGATTGGTCACTCTGTCGTTACCGCCTTTGTAATTATCCTCTACCGTTTGGATTGGTCTGTATCTATTGTCATAATAGTTAACCACTTTAAGCCAGGTGTAACCGCCTCTTGGCCCACCATCCAGCATCTTTACTTTTGAGCCTGTTACCTGACCAATAACCCTTGAAGACTCCGTGGGCAGTTGCTCGTATGTTACGTCATTTACAGTTTCCGTCAGAAGCTAAAAACAAACATCGGCAACCTTTTCAGTTCCCGATACAAAATGTGCTCAAAACAGAATGTCAATACGTTGGGTGGGTCGCGCAACAAACTAGCAAGTTCAGGCAGATCTACCTATAAACCTCCGTATCTGGATGAAACTGTTTCCAGCTGTGCCAGAATTCCTGGTATATCTTTATAGGCTGGAGGTTACTTCCATCTGTACTTCGCCCAAGCAGATCGTACGACTTTTGTGAGCCGATTAGAGAATCGTTCCTGAGTATAAAATGTTTATCGTTGTCTCTCTTAAAAGCGGCGAAACTTTGCTCGTCAGAAACAATGGCAATCACGATAGGAGTGTTGCCAACCCGATCATTCAGAACTTTTAATTCTTTCAGCTGAATCCAATCGTAAGCCTTTGACTTGCCATCAATTTGAATTCCTAATACCCATGATTTATCTTTCCAGGACAACGAATCTGTTCTAGTCAACTTACCCTCGCTTTTACCTTTTTCAAAACGACCCAATGTGTCATAACTTTCTTGTGAGGCCGCCTCGGCTTGCATCACCTTCCCGAATGGATGAAGGGAGAAGAACTTGTTCAATGTGTACTGATTGGATTCGACTTCGGCTAATGCCTTTCCCTTCAAGGGACCAGTAACCGCTTCTCCTGTAGCTTGCCGCCACCAACTCTTTGTTGTCTCATCTTCAAACATTGCGTTGAAGTGATCCATTCCTACCAGTCTAAATGACTCCAGCTTTCCATCGACAACAGGTTCGAAGACTCTGCCGGTTCGGCACACATTGCAATATGTCACCATGATGTGCCTGCCTGCGATCGTATCTCTTACCTGGTGATGGTACTGGATATAGCGAATAGGGTACGCTTTCGCCTCCATATTGTGCGATACAGCAACAACTAAGCTACCGTCTGTTAAAGTGTTTTCGGCTCTTGACTTGAAGACAATTGTCTCCGGCTGCAGAAACATGTGATCTGCAGTCATTCGAAAATTAAAAGTATATGCTATGGCCAGAACGGGCAATAAAGCGACTATGGGAATCCATTTCTTCTTAATGGAAAAAGCTGAAACGCTTCCTCCAAGAATCATCAAACCAAAAACTATTCTAAAAAACCATCGATAGGTGTACAAGAAATAGGCAACGTCAATTGAATTGAATTGCTGACTTCCTGGCATGGGCATAATGAAATAGACATTCAGTATTTCAAATAGCGCGAGGCCAGGGAGTCCGATATAGAATAGCATTTTCATGGGCCGATCAGTCATGGGGTCATAGTTGATAATCTTTTTATGTTCGGTGTGTTGATTTTAGTTTTGCAATTTAGTGTCAATCAAAAATTGGATGTCTTTTAGATTTGTTTTATTCTTAACCTCAATTCGAATGCCGCGTCCTTCAGCATAAACTCTAGTTGTCTTCAATTCATTCTTGATGTGATCTGTTACTTCACTGTTGAGAATGATGTCGGTTGCTTTTTGACCGAACACGAAGGCTACTTTGAAAAAGTTATTGCGCGGCAGTAGATATACTATGGCACGCTTACGGTCTTTTATCCTGAAGTTCCAGCCATATTTATTTCCAGGGAAATTCCATTGTTCGACTGCGTTAGGGTATTGTGTATGTACATATGTTGTTATCTGCTTCCATAAGGATGCAGTTTTACCCAGTGCCTTATCCAGGTCTTTTTCAGTCGGTTCTGCACTCTTGTCGGTGAAAACACTGCTATCCTCCATAGTGCCGGTAATTTATAATAAAATATTTAAACCGTTTTGGGATTTACGGGCGGAGCAGTAGGCGTGTCTGATGGCTCCGGATTTGTTACCCTGAGTGTCAAAGTTGCAGTTTGTTGTCCTTTGCCTACTATCTATAGTAGAACAAGGACAGAAATTATCATAAAGATTCTATTCTTGTTATTCATAGACGAGGGCTTCCCTTGTTGTTACTCTGTTTGCTCTGCGTGCTGGAAATACTGATGCGAAATATGATCCAACAACAATTAAGACCACCCAGATCACTATCGCCATAAGTGAAATCGTTAAGGTCAACGGAGTTTTGAATGAAATGTGCCCAATGAATTGTCCCATGAAATAGGATAAGGCAATTGATACAAGAAAAGCGATTAAAATGCTCAGCACGCCAATGGTAACACCTTCCCAAATGATGACGGACTTTATTGTCTTTGGAGTTGCTCCGATAGCCCGCATAACTCCGATTTCTCTTGTTCTTTCCAGGACGTTCATGCTGATCGTTGATGTCAACCCCAGCGTTCCAACAATTGCCATCAATATAGCCATGGCAAGAAGTGAATTCACCAAGACTTTCATGTGCGCTGCCACTGCGTTATGCAACAGCCATACGGGGATGCTGGAACTAACACGAACATTGATGTTCTCAAGGATATCATCGATCTGCCTGCTTTTGTTTCGAGCACTGTCTTGCGAACGATCGGAATAGGCGATCCGTAGCATTCCTACTTTGTTGGATGATCCGGAGATTTTTGCGAATGCAGTGATTGAAACATACGCTGTCGCAGGAGAGCCAACATCTTCAGTAAATCCTATGATTTGCCATCGCGAAGGTTTCCCGTCTATTGCCAGCAACACGTCATCACCAATTTTCATTTCGGATGTTCTCGCCAGTTGGTTAAGCACCACATCATTCGATCCTGCGGTTTTCAACCACCGGCCTTCAACCACAGTTGGATTCAACAATTGCGTAGGAACGGGTAACGCCTGAATGGTAAAGCTTCCATGACCTTTATCCGGATACGTTTTAGTGACTTCATATTTGCCTTCATTGACGATGGAACTTGATGCGAAGTCCCATCCTTCCACGTTCTTTACCCCATCAATTTTTTTGATAAGATGGAAAACCGAGTCTGGCGAATGACGTTCAGTGAGTCTGATCTCCTGATCGTATAAACGCTGAGTGTAAATGCGCTTCAGGTTTATTTCCCAGGCGTCAGATACGTTCAGCGCTGTCATGAACATGGCACCACCGGCAGCGAGTAGCCCAAGCGTAAGTACTAATCTGGTACGTTGCCGAAATGCATTTCTTAACGAAAGCCTGTATGAGTCGGTGAACAGATTCGTGCTTGAAAGAAATGCGGTCCATCGGTTTTGCTTTTGTGTTGAGACGCCATAGTTGTCCAATGCAGCTCGAACCGATATTTTGCTTCCTCGAATGAGGGGAACAGCAGCCGCGATCATGGGAACCAGAATGCCCGAAGCAATCTGAATTAATGGCACTCGAATTGGGATCGATGAATCGGTGATTTCAAGATTAAGGAGCGTGGCTATCTGCGTATAAAAACCAAAGGCAGCTAACCGGCTTAATGGAATGCTTACAAGAAGTGCAACGACACAAACGATGAGCATCATAAAGAAATACATCATCGAGACCTGATAGGAAGTGCCTCCGATTGTTTTCATCACACCAATCTGGCGAACTTGCTTCACCATCAATGTCGCCATTGAAGTAGCTACGAGTATTGAACCGAGAAGAAGAATCATGAAACTGAATACTGTGAAAATAGAAAGGACGGCTTCCATCTGGCTTTGATGTGGATGTTTGCCTGGGGGCGGAATCTGAATTTCATGAATTTTTGCTCCACCTTGTTTCAGCCAATCGGCAAGCTCTTCAGCCTTTTGTGTTATATCCTGCCGGGAGTGTTCATTTTCCGTTACCTGAATTCTCAAGAGATCAAATCGCGGATTCTCCCCAAGCGCTCTCAAAGTTGCCATGGTGATGTAACCGTACCCAGCTTGTTCTTGCCATGCAGGCGCTAAGGCCGGGTCATGAACAATACCTGATATTTTTAATGTTTGCTGAGTTCCTTCGGGTGTACGGACTGTGATGACATCGCCCTCATTGGCTCCCATAACAACCAGGGCAGTTCGTTCTACGAGCATCGTTCCGTTAGTCGGAATTCTTGAACCGGAGATATAACTAAATTTGCTGATTTCCATCTTTTCAAAATCATCAATGACGAAGAATAGGATGGGATGCCATCGCTCATTGACTCTCATTCGGCCAACAATGGTAGCGCGTCTTTCTGCTTTCTTTATGCCGGGAAAGGTTCGAACGTTATCAAGTAAGGGGGGCGAGATGTTTCCGTCAATTTCAATTGTAGCAGACGCAGGCTCCGTGTTCATGTAGTTCGAAGTCATTTCGCGACTTATGACCGCATAGCCTCCAAGGATAGAACCTATGCCGAATACGCCTATGGCAATAGCCAATACCAGCATGAGGTTCTTCGAATAATCTGAAGTAAGGTCACGTATGACCTTCATATATCTTGGTCTCATTGATGCAGTGTTAAGAGTGAACCGGCACTTGAGCGTTGACCATGCCATCTGCAATGCTGATGGTGTCTTCGAAGTAAGAGGAGAATTCACGTTCGTGCGTCACTACGATCACGGTCTTTCCTGATTTGGCGAGTTCTGCGAACAACTCGAAGATTGAAGTTGCAGTCTGCGAATCAAGATTTCCCGTGGGTTCATCGGCCACTAGCAGCGGAGGATCATTTGCCAAGGCTCGCGCAATTGCCACACGCTGTTGTTGTCCTCCAGAAAGCGCAGAAGGAAACTTATCTGCTTGTTCTTTGATGTTCACTTTTCCCAGTAACGCAAGTGCCCTGTCCCTGCGTTCCTTTTTTGGGTAGGTATCACAGAAGTCCATTGGAAGCATTACGTTTTCCAGAATCGTTAGCGTTGGAAGAAGTTGGAAGAATTGAAAAACAACACCTACATTCTTGCCACGCCATGAAGCGAGTTCTGTTTCGGATAGCTCGTCAACTCTAATTCTATTAATAGTCACGCTACCATCCGAAGGCCGGTCGATTCCAGTGATAACATTGAGGAGCGTCGACTTGCCACTTCCGGATTTCCCGGTGATGGCCACAAGTTTTCTACTTTCGATCTTGAGAGAGACATCTTTCAGTGCCTTGAAAGTGCCAGACGCGACCGGGTAAGATTTGGTGACGTTTTGCAGTTCAATTAAAGGTGTGTGTTGCTGATGATTCATAAATGTTTTTCCACAACATTAGAGAACCATTCACCGAACTGCGCTTAAAAGATCCTATTGGTCGTCCAGCTGCGTACTATTTTTCTTGTACTCAGTCGGTGTGAGTCCGGTAAACCGTTTAAAGATAAGGTTGAAAGTAGACTTCGACTTAAATCCGGCCTCTAAGGCCATACCAAGCAAATTGTAATTCTGTTTTTGTGGATCAACCATCAGCCGCTTCACTTCTTCTACCCGGTATTTGTTGATGAAGTCGTAAAAGTTCTCGCCAATTCCGACATTGATAAGCTGAGACAGTTGATTACGATTCAAACCGATTTGTTTTGATAACGAGCTCAGTGATAATTCAGGGTCTAAGTATGCCTTTTTGTCTTCCATGAACCGCGTGAGCCTATCAATGAGTTCCTGGTTCGGCTTTTCCTGTTTTTGCAGCTGAGGTTCGGTTGGTATTGTCGGAATAATTAAGTCGGAATAGAATACTTCACGTTGAAGAATGCCCATATAGCCCAAGGCAAATATTGAAAGCGACAGCGCGACACCAACCGACTTCCATACCGCATTCATGATGTCAAGGTGAATGACGGCAAACAGACTAAACAGAAAGCAAATGTTCACGATCAGGAATACGCCCATAAAGAAGCGCACCCAGGAGATGCTTACGTTCTCAGTATTTGAAACTTCCTGCCTGATGACATTTTGGTAATCGCGCCATTTTCGGTGAATGAGAAATTGATAGCATGACAATTGAATTACAACGAACAGCCAAAATATTATGAAAGGTAATCGGGGATGTCTGTCAAGTATATTAACCAATGGATTGCCACTGAGGAACGAACCAAAGGAGATCGAGCAGAAGATGATAACAAGGAAGGGTAGAAAGTGCGCTACTGAACCGGGCGAGAGCCTCACGCGACCACCGGTTAACTCTACGATATAGAACCAAAGTAGCGGGGGAATCAGCAGAAATGTGGGATCTCCCAACGTATAAGCCTTCAGTGAGAAATGGTTGATGACATCACCAGCATAACGCAAATGAAAGGTGCTGAAGGTCAAAGCGCCCAGGAGTGCCGACAGAAAGGTGTT
>JBBEBN010000381.1:0-10782 GCA_040882305.1 Cyclobacteriaceae bacterium | reverse complement strand
CTGTTTATTGTTCTGCCCGTCCTTTGTGCGTGTCAGCAACAGCAGAATGCCGTCGAGGACATTAACGAACAGACTACGAAAGAAGTCCTGGACCACCATTGGGTTGCCTTTAAGGCGAACGACCTGGAGGAAACAATGAAGGATTATACGGAAGAATCTGTGCTCATCACGCCTAATGCCACCTATAACGGACTGGAAGAGATCAGAAATAACTTCATCAACGCATTCAAATTGTTTCCAAAAGATTCCACGACCTTCACGCTGGACAAATCGATCGTCGTGAAAGATGTGGGATATATCCTCTGGAAATCAAAGACACCAGCGTTCAATCTTACTTATGCCACAGATACTTTCATTATCAGAGAAGGGAAGATTGTCAGACAAACCTACGCGGGCGCAGTGGAATAGCCACAAAGACTCAACGTGGCGATGGACTCAGAGGTACTTTTCCAGCAGGGCTTTTGTTTTCCGGATGCCGTCTTCTTCAGGTTGGGTAAATCCTTCGAATTCGATACCGATAAAGCCTCTGAATCCGGAGTTTTTGACGATATCGAGTAAACGTCTGTATTCGATCAGCGGTTGTTCTCCATTTTCATCAAAGTCGTATGATTTAGCGCTGACGGCGCCCTTCGCGAAGGGTAACAATTCTTCCACACCCTTATAGCGATCGTAGGCATCTTTACATTTTCCCTGAGTTGTACCCCACGGATGCGATATGCAGAAGTTTCCAAAATCCGGCAGGGTCCCTACGTTGGGCAGGTTAACCTGGCGCATGACGTCGGCCATCCAGAATCCTTTCGACGATTCACTGCCATGGTTTTCAACGACCACATTCAGATTGAGGCTTTTTCCCATTTCCCCCAGCCTGCCCAAAGAGTCAACGGATGCAATTTTTTTCTCCTCCGGATTTCCCTTTCCGTGAAGGTTAACCCGAACGGTCTGGCATCCCAGCAGCTGGGCCGCCTCAAACCATTTCCAGTGATTGTCCACTGCCTTAAGCCTCTGCTTTTCTTTCGGCAGGGCCAGCGGACCTTCTTCGTCGATCATCAGGAGGTGATTAAAAACACCCTCATCCCTGCTGCGTCGCAACAAGTCATGGAGGTAAGTTGAATTTGTGGCTGCATCCTTGAAATTCAATTTGGAACCCCCGAATAATCCATTCACATATTCGACAGCAGAAAACCCAAACTCTTTGGCCTTTGCCGGAAAATCCAGATGATCCAACTTTCCTGCGCGGATCGTGCGGTGTAAAGACCACTCCGCCAGAGAAAATTGAATTCCCTCCGGTGGTGAAGCCTGGAGTTTTAAGGATGCAATTGTCAAAGCGCCGGCGGCGGTCAAAGACTGTTTTAAAAAAATTCTTCTGCTGACCATAATGTCGAAAAATGCAAAGTACAATTTCGATAAGCACGGGCCCAATGCGATCGGGAGCAGTGCGTTTATAAATTAAGTTACCATTCTTTTGGATCAAAACACAGATCCTGAATTAATTCTTTAGCGCATGATCCATTTGTGCGCTAATTTTAACAAATTACAAATCGTAAACTGAAAAAACATGGTCCCCAATCCGAAATGTGTTGCACTCATTTTAATGTTGTCAGCATGCGCATCCACCAACAGGGGAGACAGCGATAAGTGGATCTCCCTGTATAATGGCCGTGACCTTAACGACTGGATCGTCAAGATCCATCATCATGAATCAGGTGCTAATTTTGGAAATACCTTCCGCGCCGAAGATGGGGTGATCAAGGTCCGCTACGACCGGTATGACGATTTCAATGATCAGTTTGCCCATCTCTATTACAAACAACCGTTTTCACACTTCCATCTGAAATTGGAGTACCGGTTCGCAGGTCAACTTCAGAAAGGAGCGCCATCCTATACGTTGCTCAACAGTGGCGTGATGTTTCATTCCCAGGATCCGCGGACGATGCCTAAAGAACAAAACTGGCCCATATCCGTGGAAATGCAATTCCTGGCAGGTCTCGGCGACGGCAAGCCGCGTCCCACCGGCAACATGTGTTCACCGGGGACGGAGATCGTCTATGAGGGAAAAATGTACGATGGCCACTGCCTTAATTCCAGCTCAAAGACCTACCATCGCGATGAGTGGGTGAAGGCCGAACTGATCGTCCTCGGAGATTCCCTTATAACCCACGTGATCAATGGCGATACGGTCTTGCAATACAGTAAGCCTACGATGGGCGGAGGAGTGGTTCAGGGTTATGACAGCGCAATATGGCACCCAGGCATGCCGTTGAAATCCGGTTACATCGCCCTGCAAAGCGAAGGACAGCCGATTGATTTCAGGAATGTGGAGTTGCGGGAGCTGGAGTAGTTGCCAGGTCATCGGGTGTGCTGGAGTTATCTGATGCTATGCCAAAAGTTGATCCTATTGAAGTCCAGAGTAGAACACACAGTACAAGATCTGTTAGAATGGAGACTTTCAACGATCAGGGCAATGCGAAGGCCATGATACACCCCGCGGGATTTTCAGGATATCCTGATACAGACATGGCCACGTATTGTTTTCCCTCAGCCATGTAGGTGCAGGGCGTCGCGTTCGCCGCTCCTGGCAGCGTGGTTTCCCATAACAGTTCACCCGTCTCCTTATCAAAGGCCCGGAATTTTTTGTCGCGTGTACTTCCAATAAAGACAAGCCCTCCCGCAGTCACAATAGGTCCGCCGTAGCCTTCCATCCCCGTTTGCGGAGCGCCTTTTTCCTGAAGCTCCGGAATGTTCCCAATGGGTATTTGCCATTCATAGTCTCCTGTATTAAGGTTGATGGCACAGAGGGTCCCCCACGGTGGTTTGATGGCGGGCTTTCCGTTGGGATCATACCAGTGACTGAAGGGGGTTACGTTTAAATACAGCGAGGCAGTATCTTTCTTTTCAGTCGCCATTCCTTCAACCGACATCCGGTTACTGTGGATTTCAAGCAGGTCTGCCTCAGCCTGCGAGGGTCTTGACTCCCGCATATCATAAAGAAAGGCAATGATGGCTTCCTCCCTTCCCTGAAGGATATTTTCAAACGCAGGCATGCGGCCAAAGCCCTTCCTGATCTTCTCAAGGGCGATCGCCTGACTCAGTTTGTTAATGTCCCGCAGGGACGGATTGATCGGCTCGTCACCATTGAGGTCTCGGCCGTGACACCGGGCGCAATGTTTGAGATAGATAGCTTTGCCCTGATTGTATGGCGAGAGCGCAGCGTTTTGGGTTTCCTCTTCCACTTTCTGGATGTGATCGATCTCAGGGGAGTCACTTGACTTCACATACAGGACCCCCGTTGCCGGATCGAATGCACCACCGCCCCAGTTAGAGCCGCCTCTCGTTCCCGGCAGCATTAATGTTCCCCGGAGATCAGGTGGCGTAAACAATCCTTCGTAGCGCATGGAATTAAATTTTTTCAGCAGTGAATCATATGAGCCTGGAGAAAAAGCTGTCAGATCATCCTTCGTCATGTGTTGGCGCGCATAGGGCAGGGGTTTTAGCGGAAAGGGTTGTGTGGGCCAGGCTTCTTCTCCCGGAACATTGGAAGGAGGCACAGGACGCTCTTCCACTGGAAACAAGGGCTCACCCGTTTCCCGGTCAAGCACAAAAAGGAACCCGGTCTTCGTCGTTTGCGCGACGGCGTCAACACTTTTTCCATTGCGTTCTATCGTAACAAGATTGGGTGGGGCAGGAAGGTCGTAATCCCAGAGGTCATGGTGAACGGTCTGGAAATGCCAGATGTGTTTGCCTGTTTTTGCCTCAAGCGCCAGGATACTGTTTCCATAGAGGTTGGCGCCCTTCCTGTCGGCGCCATAGAAATCATAAGAGGGTGAACCCAGGGGGACGAACACCATGCCGCGCGCTTTGTCCAGGCTCATACCGCCCCAGCTATTCACTCCGCCCGCGTATTTCCAGGCATCCTTCGGCCAGGTCTCATAGCCGGGCTCTCCCGGATGAGGGATAGTGTGGAATGTCCACTCGAGTTTTCCCGTGCGTACATCATATGCCCGTATGTATCCTGGCTCGGCTCCAAACAGTTCAGAAACTTCCGCCCCGATGATAAGCAGGTCTTCATAAACAACTCCCGGAGAAGTGGGGATTACTGATATCGAATTCGGATCGCCGCGCAATCCCACGTTCATACTTACTTTCCCATTCTCGCCAAAAGTTGTGATTAGTTTTCCCGTCTTTGCATCCTGCGCAAAGAGGTGGTCTCCCGCGGTGTATAATATCCGCTTATCCTCGCCATCCTCCCAATAGGCAACCCCGCGGTATATCCCTCCGCCTGCGCCTCCATCAAAGGGATCGAAGGACCAGATACCGTTTCCACTGGCGGCATCGATCGCGTACAGCCGGTGCCGGGCGGACGTGGCATACATCACTCCCTCTAAAATGATGGGGTTGCACTCCGCGTTTCCGGATCGCGAACCTGCCCTCGCATCGTTGGGACTGAAAGTCCAGGCAAGGTTCAGGCCTTTCACATTGCCTTTATTAATCTTCTTAAGAGGAGAATAGCTGCTGCTGGCTGCGTCGGCTTTGTACACACTCCAGGTTCGGTCCCGGGCGGGCTCACAACTGCACAGGATAAAAATGAGTAAGGAAAGAAGTCTCAGATAGCGGTTCATCTCCCAATAAAATGGATGGCTGTGATTTTAACAGTATAAGGTAAAAATATTTTTGGAATGGCTTCGATCCCCGTCGAATTTTATACGCGCAACGGACTCTTTGGGGGGCTGTGCCGAAACACCTTCCATGTAAAAAAGTATCGGTGTGTCATAGTGCACACATCTTTTTTTGTTTCCAAAGCCGTATATTCATCGTCAAAAAGACGCAATCTTCACACGACACTCCTGACAAACAGAGAAATGAGAAACATTCCAGGGCCTCCCTTAAAACCAACCAGGCTATGAAAGAAGAAGCCATTTTATCTGCGCCGCTACCAGAGATAAAACCGGATGCAGGAACACGCACACCGCAAAGGATAAGCACAATTGATATTCTTCGTGCAATGACGATGATGCTCATGATCTTCGTTAATGATCTTTGGTCTTTAACGAATATTCCGGCCTGGCTGGGGCACGTCGAGCGCGGCGTCGACGGAATCGGACTGGCGGATGTTGTCTTCCCCGCTTTTCTTTTCATCGTCGGTCTCTCTATTCCTTTTGCGATGGATAGCAGGCGCAAAAAGGGAGACAGTGACGGCCAACTTGTAAAGCACATCTTATGGCGCACACTGGCGCTGCTTGTGATGGGTGTATTCCTGGTAAATGGCGAAACCTTCAACGCGGCGGCAACCGGCATGCCGAGGATGTACTGGAATGTTACCTGCGTCGTAAGTTTCATCCTCATCTGGAATAGTTATCCGGACAAAGCCAATAAAGTTCTCGTCAATTCTCTGCGCGTTATTGCAGCATTAACGCTGATCGTCCTGGCCTTTATTTATCGCGGCGGAACCGACAACGAGATTAATTATTTCGGTCCGAAATGGTGGGGGATTTTGGGGTTGATAGGATGGGCATACCTGGTGAGCGGATTGATTGCGGTCTATGCAAAAAGCAATATTTATGTCATTGTTGGCGCCTGGATTTTCTTCAGCATCTTGAGCATGATATCGCACGCGGGATTGCTTCCCGAATTTTTATCATTTGTTCCAAATGCCATTAGCGGCGGAACGCTTGTGGGCCTCACGTTGGGTGGTGTATTAACTTCTATGATCTTCAGAGGCTTCCGCGAACGAAGGGACAACAAAGGCTTAACGATTGGGCTTCTCGTATTCTCAGCGATCCTCATAGGGCTTTCGATGATAACCCGCCCGTACTGGGGGCTGGCAAAACTCGGCGCCACACCTGCCTGGCTATTTCTTTGCAGCGCCTTTACCATCCTGGGATTCATTGTCATCTATTGGATTGCAGACGTTTATCGGAAAGAACACTGGTTCAATATCATCAAGCCGGCCGGCACGGCCACTTTGCTCTGTTACCTCATTCCCTACTTTGCATACTTCACCACGCGGGCGCTGGGCATTGGGTTACCCGAATTTATGTTAACGGGAGGGGTGGGCTTGATAAAATCGCTTTTATTTGCTTTGCTCTGTGTTCTGATAACGGGTGGTCTGATCAGGGCGGGGGTGAGGCTTAGGCTGTAGTGTTTTCAGGAGCCAGTTTACCGGCGGGGTGCCGGTTAGCAGGGTGTCCGGGGCTGCATTCGCCGGGGAATTCAAATTATGACGGTGTGTATCGACTGTAAAATATGAAAAAGCATTTGCTCATTTTTTTGTTTATCATTTTGTGCTTGCCTGCAGTGGCGCAGGATCAATTTAAAGTGGTTGGGTACTACTCCCTGCGGTCTGCGCTGGAGGGGGGGAAAGATGCTCCCTTCAAAAGGCTCACCCATATGAATTTATGGTTCCTCAACCCGGATACGCTGGGCAATTTCACTCAGGACCTTTCGCCGCTTCAATCCTTTATCACTAAAGCGCGCCGGAAAAATGTAAAGGTACTTTTTTCGATCGGCGGAGGAAGCAAACATCCTCAATACCGCAAACTTTTGCAGGACGAGCATCGTCCGCTGTTCATTAATAACTTGCTCGCGGTGGCGTTAAAATATAATGTCGATGGAATTGATGTTGACCTGGAAGGGGGCGATATTGATGAAAATTATGAAAAATTTGTCGTAGAGCTTGCCAGGGCGTTACGGTCACATAATAAGCTCATCACGGCAGCAATCGCAGTTTACTACAAGGATCAATTCACCGATAAGGCATTGGCGCAATACGATTTTGTGAACGTGATGAGTTATGACAGGACGGGCCCATGGCGTCCTGATAAGCCAGGCCCGCACTCGGCTTACGAGCACGCGGTTGATGACCTTGAGTATTTCGGGACGGTAAGAAAAATTCCAAAAGAAAAGATGACACTCGGTGTACCTTTCTATGGATATGGTTACGGGCCGGAATTGACCTCTCCCGCCATCAGTATGAATTTCGGAGAAATTGTTTCTGCGTTTAAAGGTTCGGAAAAGATGGATCAGTGGAGCAGGGAAGACGGCAAGATCATCTACTACAACGGGATTCCTACCATCAAAAAGAAAACCCAGCTCGCAAAAGAAAAGGCCGGAGGCGTCATGATCTGGCAGGTGAGGGGGGATGCCAGGGGAGGCAAGTCGCTGCTCAGGACCATAAATAAAACGTATTAGTTACAAAACTTTATATATATTCATTACCCGTAAAGAATCATTGCTCATTAATTTCAAGTTCCCCATGAAATATTTTAAATATTCGTCTCTTTTCGTTGCTGTCTTATTTTTCAACGTCGCCTTTGGGCAGCAAAAACCAATTGGAATTTTTAACTACAACAAGGATATCGGAAAACCAAAAAATGCAGGTTCCGCCCGTTTCGATGAAGCCACACAAGCCTATCATTTAAAGGGCGCAGGTTATAACATATGGTTTGAAAGGGATGAGTTCAACTATCTCTACAATAAAATGGGCGGAGACTTTATCATCACGGCCCACGTCGAATTTATCGGTAAGGGTACCGATCCACACCGCAAGATCGGTTTGATGCTCCGGGAATCTGAAGATGAAAAAGCTGCCAGCATCAGTGCCACCCTTCACGGGGATGGTCTTACGGTCATGCAGTGGCGCGCCTTGCGCGGGGCGTATATGCGCGATCCGGAAGATGAGATCTTCACGCCAAAAAGTAATTACAACATTCTGCAACTTGAACGCTCCGGAACGGATATTATCATGAGAGCGGCACATACGGGCGAACCACTCCAGCTGATTGGTACGCATAAAATGGAAAGTCTGAAAGACTCTGTTCTGGCAGGTTTATTCATTTCTTCACATAACCAGGACGTTGTAGAAGAGGCGCGGGCATGGAACGTTCGCATCGATCATCCTGTGGCTGACAATTATAACACTGGCAGGGAAGGATGGCTCGGTTGCCGGCTGGAGACCATGAATGTCTTTAATGGCGAAAGGAAAGTTATTTATGAGAAAGATGGTCGCTTTGAAGCGCCAAACTGGATGCCGGATGGCAAAAGGCTGCTGTTCAATATGGACGGATCATTGTTCACGATCGCCGTCGAAGGAGGGGAGCCCGTGAAGTTGAATACCGGAGAGGTCAACAGGAATAACAACGACCACGGAATTTCATTTAACGGAAAGTTGTTGGCTATCAGCAGCTCCCGCGAGAGTGGAGGAGGCTCTTCCGTCTTCGTCATGCCCCTGGAAGGCGGCACACCTAAATTAATCACGGAAGAAACCCCTTCTTACTGGCATGGCTGGGCGCCCACCAACAAGGAAGTGGTGTATGTGGCGACGCGTGAAGGAAACCCAACTTATGACATTTATAGAAAATCCATTGACGGTGGAAAGGAGGTGGCGCTGACCAACACCGGACCCGGCCAGCATGTTGATGGTTGCGAATACTCACCCGACGGCAAATACATATATTACAATGGCAGCCAGTCAGGCACCATGCAGATCTGGCGGATGAAACCCGATGGCACTTCGCCGGAGCAGCTTTCGTTTGATGAATACAACAATTGGTTTCCGCATATTTCCCCGGACGGGAAATGGATCGCCTATATTTCATTTCCTCCCGACATTCCAGTGAATTCGCATCCGTCCTACAAGAGAGTTACTCTCAAGCTGATGCCGGTTTCCGGTGGATCGCCAAGAGTCATTGCATACCTGTATGGCGGGCAAGGTACGATCAATGTGCCCTCATGGTCACCCGACAGCAAGAGCATAGCGTTTGTTAGCAATTCGGGCAGGAAGAAAGCACGTTAAATCCTTGCTAAAGGGACGTGATGATCGCGTCGTCTCCGTTCGGAATTACTTCGTAGAGGATGAATGTTCCCTTATCGTCTGCGCGTACCTGCGGCTGCACCTCAGCGCTCCCGTGTCTGACCTTTACTTCTTTCCAATCGGAAGGAAGATAGGTCTTTAAAGTCAGCGGGTAATTGTACAGGCTCTTATCAAGCGAGTGTTCAACCTTTAAGATAATTTCATCTCCTTTCTGCTGCACATCGGTTTTTGCCGCCATGCGTTCACGCATGTATTTCGTTACATCGCGAAAAGGGGCGATCCACAGTTTTTCCTCGTGTTCCTTCATGTATTCGAAATACTCCTGAAGTTCCTGGTGCGGTTTTGCTTCCCAACCAATCCCGTCAACGCCGTGAAAGGTCAGGACGAGCCACACGTTGTTCCGGGCCACAAGCGTGTCGACCCAGGATTTCATTAGTGGTACCGGAGTTTTCGCCAGCGGGCCGCGCTGCCACTGAACGTATGGTTTGTCAGACATCCCCGGGGTCATGTCATTCCAGCGGTTGATCTCTTCGAGGAACGGTTCAGGCATACGATTGCGCAGGGCAGGGTGCACTTTGTAGGCGTACTCCATCACACGCTCATTTTCTGTTCCGAACGGGCACTCCGCTGAGAACGTGTGATCGGGCCCCAGTTTCTGTCCAATCTCCTCCTTGCATTTCTCCAGCTCATACAACATATTCTCTTCGTCGAGTACGGCCAGTCTCGGGTGGGAGATAGTGTGGCTGCCGAACTCATGGCCATTGGCGGCAAATTGTTCTATTTCATCCCAGGTGATCAGATTTCCAGATGGGGCCGGCCAGGAACGAGGCTTTGATTTTTGCTTTCGTACCTCCGAGTAAGCTTCATTAATTACCCCGAATGCTTCGTCGTATTTTTCATTCTCATACAGAGTCCCGGCATTGTTGTGGTATCCCACGGCGCCTTTGACGTCGATAAACCGCAGCGCAGAGGCGCGCTCAAAAATATTGGATCCATCGGTTGGCTTCGAAGCGGTTTCGCGGATGATATCTTCAATGGGCCTTCCGATAAATTTGGGCGGAATTGAATGATCGCGGATGTGGGCGGTATTGATAAAGAACGTTCCCTTTATACCGAGCGTATCCATAATGGGCAACGCCTGCCTGAACTGGTTAATGCTCGCATCGTCATACGTTATGGAGATGGCTCCGTTTTTGCCATCCTTCCAGAGAGAGACCTCGGTTTGTCCGGTGACATCATCGCGCTTCGAACAGGCTGAAAAGAGCAAGAGGATGACCACCGAAAGAGTTGTTGTTGTTTTCATTTCAGAATGTTTCAGAATCTTGAGATTGCAATAAGTTGAGAAAAAATATCGGGATTTGAAAACACCCTTTTCCGGGAGGGAGGCCCATTCCACGAAGGGTGCTATTTTTGCTTATAAGCTCATAATAATGCATCTTGGACGACACGGAATTTGAGATCTCGAACGGAAACAAAAATGTTATTCAAGAACCGTACAGTCAAGGCGAAAAATAAGCTCCTAATTTTTTTCCCACGCAAAGATCTTCAGATCGGGAAACTGAGGATAGCTGTACTGCTATGCTGTTTCCTGACAATATTTTCCTGCACCGAGAAACCCCATAAGATCATTGGAATAAAAATCTATCATTATTCGGGCGATGTTGATGCACTCGTACAGAAATGGAAAGATATTGGAATCAATACCGCATTCATCAGTGAGGATTTAGCCGCAAATAACTCATTTCGCGAGGTTTTGAGAAAAAATACAATACCCGTATATGTAATTTTCCCCGCGTTTTTTAATCCGCGGGTGCTTGCAGCCGATAGTACCTTATACGCCGTTACCGATCAGGGAAAAATTGCGAAAGACGAATGGGTGGAATTTGTCTGTCCATCCCGGAAAAATTACAGGTCGCAGCAAGTTTCCGCATTGAAAAAAGTGGTGTCAGATTTGAATCCCGATGGGATCAGCATTG
>JBBEBN010000380.1:0-10820 GCA_040882305.1 Cyclobacteriaceae bacterium | reverse complement strand
ACAGCGGTGCGACAAGGCCTCTGGTGGCCGGTGCGGGTTTTGACGGCAATCCGCTGTTTTCCTGGGACGGCCAGCATGTCGCATTCGTGTCCGATGGCGGAAAAGCAAGCTGGGCTCGGCGGGCCAATGTTTTTGTGATACCTGCTGAAGGTGGCGACATCCGTAAACTCGCCACCACCTTTGACGAGGTTCCGGAAATATTTGCCTGGAGCAAAGACAACAGAAATATTTTCTACACCGAAGCTTTCAAAACGTCGCGCGTGGTCTATTCCCTTCCGATGGATGGCAAAGCTCCAAAAATGATAACGCCCTCAACAGGCGTGTTTACTTCCCCCTCGATCAGCCATGCCGGTGATATGCTCTCCTTGATCTATGAGGAGTCCGCGCTGCCGCCGCAGGTCGCAGTGATGAATGTTAAAGACATGAAGATGAAAGCGCTTTCGCGGCTGAACGATGACTTTTCGAAACGCAGGCATGCAAAAACAGAGGTGGTAAAATGGAAGGCCAAAGATGGAAAATTTGATATCGAAGGGCTTGTAACCTATCCGGCTCACTATGAGAAAGGAAAAAGATATCCGCTGATCCTGAACATTCACGGTGGCCCGGCGGGGGTATTTACGCAAAATTATACCGGAGCATCGTCTCCTTATCCGCTACAGGTATTCAGCGACAATGGATTTGCGGTGCTCCGTGTAAACCCACGGGGAAGCTCGGGTTATGGCGGAGATTTCCGGGTAGCCAATCGCAATGACTGGGGATACGGTGATTACGAGGATATCATGGGTGGCGTTGACAAGCTGATCGCAGATGGTGTCGCTCATCCGGATAGCCTCTGCGTTACCGGGTGGAGCTATGGTGGATACATGACGTCTATGATCATCACGAGAACAAACAGGTTTAAAGCAGCCATGGTCGGCGCCGGTGTGACAAACCTCCTGAGTTTTACGGGCACAGCCGATATACCGGGTTTTATCCCGGATTATTTCCAAGGGGAAATGTGGGACCGCACGGACGTGTACATGAAACACTCCGCGATGTTCGGTGTGAAGAATGTCACCACGCCCACCCTGGTCATTCATGGTGAGCGCGATGCGCGCGTGCCGCTTTCACAGGGCCTTGAGCTATACATGGCCCTAAAACGACTGGGCGTTAAAACACAAATGGTAACGTATCCCCGCACGCCACACGGACCGCAGGAGCCCAAATTCATTCAGGACATTTCCGAAAGGGTGGTCAGCTGGTTTGATGAATATTGCCGGAAGCGCAACAGGCCTGCCGGCGCAAGTCTGGGACTTAAGTGATATTGGGAAAACGAAGGGGTGCGGAAAGATCGCTTGGACGGGTGCCCCATGAGAGTGAATGTGGGGGACTTAGGACCACCGGATCGACCGCGTGGAAACGCGATCACCTCCACTATCGTAAAGTTCAGTTGCGGTTGAAATTTTACTAATCGCCCCGTAAAAGATTTGAAAAAAATTCAATCGTTTTCGGTTTAATTCAAAAATTTGAAAATCCGTTAGCCTGCAATCGTTGACGTTTTTCATTTTTTAAACATTTTGGGCCAAATGTGAAAAGATTCAAAAAATTCTTTTCGCAAGGGCCAAAGCCCAAATTTCCTCCTGCAACTTTCGTAATTTCAGAAATTAGTTTGGGTGAATGACGCCAAATTTTCCCCAGACTAATTTAACCAGACGAGATGCAGACAACCACTAACAAAGGATTATACACTCCTGAGCTCGAACACGACGCCTGTGGTATCGGGTTCGTGGCCAACATTAACGGAACAAAGACCAATACCGTTCTCCGCGATGCTCTTTCCATGCTCGAGAATATGGAGCACCGCGGCGGAAAAGGCTGCAATGCGAAAACCGGAGATGGGGCCGGTGTGCTCATACAACTCCCCCATGAATTTCTCGTCGAAGAAGCTGCAAGGCTCGGCTTTGAACTTCCCGCCCGCGGCAAATACGGCGTCGGCATGGTTTTCTTTCCGCGGGACAAAAAAGTTTCGAACGCATGCCGAGATGTGCTGAAGAAGAACATCATGGCCATGGGGTTTGAGCTTTTGGGCTTCCGCGGCGTGCCGGTAGACCATAGCATACCCGGTCCTGAAGCCTCCGAAGTTGAACCCATGATCGAACAGGTATTTGTTAAAGCAAAAGCGGATACCATTACCGACGAAAACCTGGAGCGTAAATTGTTTGTCCTCCGGAATTTCACTTCCCATAAAATTGCGCGCGAAGTAAAAGGAAGCAACACGGAGTTTTATATCACGAGCTTCTCGTCAAAGACCATCGTTTATAAAGGGCAACTCCGAACTGAGCAGCTGCGCAGATACTTTTTCGACCTGCAGGATCCTCGTCTGCGTACAGGCCTGGCGTTGGTTCACTCACGCTTTTCCACTAATACATTCCCGAACTGGAAGCTGGCGCAACCGTTCCGTTACATCGCCCACAATGGTGAGATCAACACCATCAGGGGCAACGTGAATAAAATGAAATCCAAGGAGGCGCTCTTCAAATCAACGCTCTTCACGGATGAAGAGCTAAAAATGGTGCTTCCCGTCACCATGCCGGAAGGTTCTGACTCCTCCAATCTCGATGCACTTGTTGAAATGCTCGTTATCGCCGGTCGCAGCATTCCGCACGTGATGATGATGCTGGTGCCGGAGGCATGGCAGGATAATAAATTAATGGATCCGCACCGCAAGGCCTTCTACAAATATCATGCATCCATGATGGAACCGTGGGATGGGCCAGCTGCCCTCGTCTTCACGGATGGAAATCGCATCGGTGCCACGCTTGACAGGAACGGACTTCGTCCATTGAGGTATTACATTACCCGTTCCGGCCGTGTAGTGATGGCCTCTGAAGCCGGAGCGCTTCCTGTAGATCCAAAAGATATTCTGGAGAAAGGTCGTATCACTCCCGGAAAAATGATGCTCATTGACCTGGACCAGGGAAAAGTGATGGATGATGAGAAAGTAAAACGCTCCGTGTATGAAGGCAAGCAGTATTACAACTGGATCATTCAAAACCGTCTTAAGCTCAGGCTCGAGCCTGAGCAGGAATATTATGAAGACAACTTCGACGACAAGTCATTGAAGCAAAGGCAAAATGCCTATGGCTATACTTCCGAAGACCTCAAAGTGATCATTACGCCCATGGCCGCCAACGGATATGAGCCCATTGGCTCCATGGGAGATGACACTCCCCTTGCCGTACTCTCCAAGGAAAGCCGTCACATTTCGAATTATTTCAAACAACATTTTGCGCAGGTAAGCAATCCGCCGATCGATCCGATTCGCGAGCGCTTAGTGATGTCGTTGTTTACCCGCATTGGCGTCAGCCTTAATGTGCTGGATGAGACACCGCAGCACACCAATCAGATCCATATATCCCAACCGGTATTGCTGAACTCTGATCTCGAGAAGCTGAAACACCTTCCGGCACACGGCTTTGATTATTCCATTCTCCGCTCCGTCTTTTTAGCGGATGGCAAACCGGGAAGGCTGGAAGAAAGTCTCATCCGCATTTGTTGTGAAGCGGAAAAGGCCATCGGCAGCGGTAAAAAGATCATCGTGATTTCCGACAAGAAGATCGGTCCGGAATATGCACCGATCCCTTCATTGCTCGCCATTGGCGCCGTGCACCACTACCTCGTGGAGAAAAGAATCCGCACGCTTGCCGGAATTCTGGTAGAAGCAGGCGATGCGTGGGAGGTTCATCACTTTGCCACCATCATCGGATATGGTGCCAGTGCCATCAATCCTTATATGGCATTTGAGACCATTCACGCACTCAATCAAGAAGGCGCACTTGGCAACATAACAGATGAGGAGTGTTACAGGAATTATCAGAAAGCCATTGGGAGCGGACTGCTCAAGGTGATGTCCAAGATGGGTATCAGCACCCTTCAGTCATATCAGTCCGCACAGATCTTTGAAGCGCTCGGATTGGGCAGCGATGTCATTGAAAAATGTTTCAGGGGTACGATCAGCCGCATTGAGGGATTGTCCTTCGACGACCTGGCCCAGGAAGTACTCGTGCGTCATAAGCTTGCATTCCAGAAGGAGGCGACGGCGCTGCAGGTGGGTGGAATCTACCAATGGAAACGCCGTGGTGAAAAACACCTGTTCAGCCCGGAAGTCATTCACCTCCTTCAGCATTCGACAACGACAAATAATTATCCCCTTTTCAAAAAGTACGCTGCAAAGATCAACGACCAGACTAAAGATACTTTGACCTTGCGCGGGCTGTTTGAATTCAAAAAACGCAACGCCATTTCCATTGATGAAGTGGAGCCTGTCGAAGAGATCTTCAAGCGTTTCGCAACGGGTGCCATGTCATTCGGATCGATCTCTCATGAGGCGCATTCAACCCTTGCCATCGCCATGAATCGCATCGGGGGGAAGAGCAATAGCGGTGAGGGGGGAGAAGACGAAATACGTTTTGAGCGTAAGACCAATGGTGATTGGGAGCGGTCCGCGACCAAGCAGGTCGCCTCGGGAAGGTTCGGTGTGACGAGCTACTATCTCTCCAACGCCGATGAGCTTCAGATAAAAATGGCACAGGGAGCGAAGCCTGGTGAAGGCGGCCAGCTTCCCGGCCACAAAGTGGACGAATGGATCGGACGTGTACGCCACTCCACACCCGGAGTAGGATTGATCTCTCCGCCACCGCACCACGATATCTATTCTATCGAGGACCTGGCCCAGCTAATTTTCGACCTAAAGAACGCCAACCGCCAGGCGCGGATCAACGTAAAGCTTGTATCTCAGGCCGGCGTTGGTACTGTTGCGGCGGGTGTGGCAAAAGCAAAAGCTGACGCCATCCTTATCTCCGGCGCGGATGGAGGAACAGGGGCATCACCGATCAGCTCGCTACGCCACGCCGGTTTGCCGTGGGAACTCGGTCTTGCCGAAGCGCATCAGACGCTGGTAAAAAATAATCTGAGAAGCCGTGTTGTCCTGCAGACCGATGGCCAGATCAGAACAGGTCGCGATATCGCCATCGCTACCTTGTTAGGTGCGGAAGAATGGGGCGTTGCAACCGCTGCCCTGGTGGTTGAAGGTTGTATTATGATGCGCAAATGCCATTTGAACACCTGCCCCGTCGGTATCGCGACCCAGGACAAGGAACTCCGTAAACTGTATACAGGTGACCCGGACCATGTGGTGAACTTCTTCCGCTTCCTCGCTCAGGATCTTCGGGAGACGATGGCTGAACTCGGTTTCCGCACGGTAAATGAAATGGTGGGAAGAGCAGACGTTTTACGCGTGCGCCAGGATGTCGACCACTGGAAAGTGAAGAAACTGGACCTTTCTCCGATCCTCCACCGCGAGCCAGTAAGAGAGCACGTCGGTGTCTTCAAACAGATCGAGCAGGACTTTGAGCTTGAGAAAGTGCTGGATTGGCGGTTGGTGGAAGCTGCAAAAGCTGCGCTTGACGAAGCTGAACCGATCCAGAAGAAATTTATCATCAGGAACACCGATCGATCCGTTGGTGCATTGCTGTCGAATGAGGTCTCGAAGAGATATAAAGGTCGGGGACTTCCCGAGGATACCATCCATTTCAACTTCAAGGGTTCCGCAGGCCAAAGCTTTGGTGCTTTTGTCGCACCGGGGCTGCGCTTTGAGTTGGAAGGAGAAGCGAATGATTATTTCGGAAAGGGTTTGTCGGGCGGAAAACTCATCGTCTATCCTGATAAGGAAGCGACTTTCAAACCCGAGGACAATATGATCATCGGCAACGTGGCGTTCTACGGCGCGACTTCCGGTGAGGCCTATATCCGCGGGCAGGCAGGTGAGCGATTCTGCGTTCGTAACTCCGGGGTAAAGGCCGTGGTAGAGGGCGTAGGTGATCACGCCTGCGAGTACATGACCGGTGGCCGCGTGGTTGTGCTTGGAAAGACAGGCAGGAATTTCGCGGCAGGGATGAGCGGAGGGATCGCTTATGTTTTAGACACAGAAAAAGACCTGCCCAAACTTTGCAACAAAGACATGGTTGAACTTGAAACCATGACAGAAGAGGATCGGCAGGAGGTCAGGGAAATGATCGAAAAGCATTTCCGCTATACCGGAAGTGACCCGGCTGAATGGATCCTGGAAAACTGGGAAGTGGCTTGTATTCATTTCGTGAAGGTCATGCCGAAGGATTATAAAGCTGTTCTTCAGAACCAAAAGGCTTTGAACGGACTTGAGGCAGCGGGCAAAAAGGTAGCCGTTTAAGAGTTGATACCTGCGATAATAAAATCAGACGTTTAAAAAATCACTACATGGGTCAGATAGATGGGTTTATGAAATACAAAAGGGAGATGCCAAAATCCCGCGATCCAAAGGAACGCATAAAAGATTATAAGGAGGTATACACCGCGCTTGATAAAGAGAAGGTAAAGGAAAATGCAACGCGCTGTATGGATTGCGGTGTTCCCTTTTGCCACAGTGGATGCCCGCTGGGAAATAACATTCCTGATTTCAACGAAGCCGTATACCAGGACCGTTGGGAGGAAGCTATTCAGATCTTGAGCAGCACGAATAATTTCCCGGACTTTACCGGAAGGATCTGCCCTGCCCCCTGTGAAGCGAGCTGTGTGTTGAGCATAAACAACGATTCCGTTACGATAGAGTATATAGAAAAGGTCATTGCTGAAAAAGCATTTGAGAAAGGATACATCAAGCCCACGCCTCCGAAGTTCCGAACCGGCAAGCGCATTGCCATTGTAGGATCGGGCCCCGCTGGCCTGGCGGCAGCCGCGCAGCTGAACAAGGCAGGTCATTGGGTGACGGTGTTCGAGCGCAGCGACCGGATCGGCGGCTTGCTCCGTTATGGTATCCCGGATTTCAAACTTGAAAAACATGTGATCGATCGCAGGATCCGATTGATGGAACAGGAAGGCATTATCTTCAGAACAAACTCCCACGTAGGTGTAAATGTAAGTGCCGCCCATCTCGACGATGAATTTGACGCTATGGTTCTATGCGGTGGCGCTTCCGCACCGCGCGACCTTTCCATTCCGGGGAGAGACCTCAAAGGTGTTCATTTTGCAATGGACTTCCTGCCGCAGCAAAACAAGCGTGTAGCCGGCGACCGTATCATTTCAAATGATATTTTTGCAGAGGACATTCTGGCAACCGGGAAAAAAGTGATAGTGATCGGTGGTGGCGATACAGGATCAGATTGTGTGGGGACTTCGAATCGTCAGGCAGCCAGGACAGTTACACAGATCGAGCTGTTGTCAAAACCGCCATTGACCCGCAGTGCTGACAATCCCTGGCCCCTGTGGCCGATGGTTTTAATGACGTCTTCATCACAGGAAGAAGGTGTAGACCGCAAATGGGCAATCCTCACCAGGGAATTCATCGGAGACAACGGTAAGCTTACTGGTTTAAAGGTGGTTGATATTGTCTTGGGTCCGAATTCACAGGGAAAGATGGGCTTCCAGGAAGTTGCTGGCTCTGAGCGCATCATCCCGTGCGAACTTGCCCTGCTGGCGGTAGGGTTCATCGGCGCAGAAAAAGGTGGCATGATCGATGAGCTGAACATTGAGCTTGATGAACGTGGCAACATAAGAACACAGAACTACATGAGCACCCGCGAAGGCATCTTCGCTGCAGGTGACATTCGCCGCGGCCAGTCGCTGGTGGTGTGGGCCATCTCTGAAGGCCGCGAAGCCGCCCGGGCCGTGGATATCTGGCTCATGGGAACCTCCGATCTTGAATCCAAAGATGAGTCTTTCGTGAATGTCGCGAAGTCTGCATAGATTCTGTATTTCATAAGTTAATTGTTAAGATAAAAAGGGGCCGTTCCCGGCCCTTTTTTATTTATCGATCTGGCATTAAATTGAGATTGCACGCTCACTCACCAACATCGCTTCCCATACACATTCACCTTAGTTATGGCGGGCAAAGCAACTCACGGTCACCGCTCACAATTCACGTCAAATATGTCCGATTATCCCCGAATAGAACTATTTTTGCCGAACAACAATTATTGAGTCGTGTCGAGCAGTAAAGTCAATGTTGGACTGGTGCAGATGTCCTGTACTGCCAACGCTAAAGAAAACCTGACAAAGGCTATTGCCAGGATCCGCGAGGCGGCAGCAAATGGCGCACAGATCGTTTGCCTTCAGGAGCTTTTCACGTCTTTGTATTTCTGTGATGCGGAGGATTACGATAATTTCAGGCTGGCAGAGCCGGTTCCAGGTCCTTCTACGGAGGCTTTATCGGCCCTGGCAAAGGAACTGAATGTCGTGATCATCGCCTCCCTTTTTGAGAAGAGAACAAGCGGAATTTATCACAACACCACCGCCGTGCTGGATGCAGGCGGCGCCTATCTCGGGAAGTACAGGAAAATGCATATTCCCGACGACCCCGCCTATTACGAAAAATTCTACTTTACCCCTGGCGACCTGGGATATAAGGTCTTCAATACAAGATACGCAACAGTGGGTGTGCTTATCTGCTGGGATCAATGGTATCCCGAAGCTGCCCGTATCACCTCGCTGATGGGCGCGGAGATCCTCTTCTATCCCACAGCCATCGGGTGGGCCGCCTCCCAGGATGAAGAAACCAATGAAGAGCAATACAATGCATGGCAAACAATTCAGCGCAGCCACGCTGTTGCCAATGGCGTACACGTGGTGAGTGTAAACCGGGTCGGACTCGAGCAGAACGGGGCAATGAAATTCTGGGGCGGCTCTTTTGTGTCGAACCCTTTTGGAAAGCTGATCCACCTGTCATCACATGACAGGGAGGAAGTCAATGTGGTAGAGGTCGACCTCCATGAAACAGAGCGCTACCGCACACACTGGCCTTTTCTTCGCGACCGAAGGATCGACTCGTACCAACCGATCACGAAAAGATTTATCGACGATAGGTCCGTTTAAAATTTAAAATTGAGATTTAAGATCTAAAAATTGGGCGCGCATTTAGACCCTTCCTGTCTTGAATAAGTTTATCCCTAAAGAACACGGCTATTATTTCCCTGCTGAATTTGACGAGCATGTTGCTACCTGGTTGAGTTGGCCCCACAAGGAAGCTTCCTGGCCAGGCAAAATAGAAACGATTTTTCCCGTATATGCCCGGTTTGTCAAACTGCTTGCCGAAGGTGAAAAAGTAAATATCAATGTCGCTGACGCGGCGATGAAAAAAAAGGCGCAGCATTATCTCGACGCCGAGGGAGCAGACCTAAAACAAGTGAAGTTTTTCTTTCACCCGACAAACGACGCATGGTGCCGTGACCACGGCCCGGCATTTTTGATAAACCCCGGCGCGGAAACAGCAAAGATCATCGTGGATTGGGGCTATAATGCGTGGGGAGGAAAATATCCTCCCTTTGACCTGGATGATCAGATCCCGACACTGATTGCGCTTCATTATGACATTCCTGTCGTTTATCCGGGAATCGTGATGGAAGGAGGTTCGGTAGATTTCAACGGTAAAGGCACAGTACTCACCACCACATCCTGCCTGTTGAACAAAAACCGGAATCCTCAGCTCAACCAGAAGAAGATTGAACAATACCTTTATCAGTATTACGGTGTGGTTAACATACTCTGGCTCGGTGATGGCATCGTTGGTGATGATACGGATGGCCATATTGATGATCTGACGCGCTTTGTCAACAACGACACGGTGGTGACGGTGGTCGAGTTCAATAGGAATGATGACAACTACGAACCCCTTCAGGAAAATGCAAAGGCATTGTCCAAAATGCGGCTTGAGAGCGGCCGGCAAATGAACATTGTTGAATTGCCCATGCCTTCCCCCGTGATTTACGAGGACATGCGCCTTCCTGCATCGTACGCTAATTTCTACGTCAGCAATAAATATGTAATCGTTCCCACGTTCCGCGACGAACATGACGACCGGGCCTTGAGCATTCTGCAGGAAGTGTTCCCTGCGAAAAAAGTTGCCGGACTTGACTCTGCTGACATTATCTGGGGTCTGGGTTCCTTTCATTGCCTCAGTCAGCAGGAGCCATTCGTATAACACATTTTTCAGACCCCACTAAGTCTAAGACGCGCCAACGTACATCATGCTCTTACGGGAATGCTATATCAGGACCGCGCTCCGCGGTGTAATCACCATGTTCAAAGGAATATCCATATCATCGACTCCTTCAATCTTTTCCTCGCCTTCAAAAAACGACAGCCCGATCTTCAAACAATCCCGACGGCAGCCACTGAGGAACCTGTCATAAAATCCTCTTCCATAACCAAGGCGGTTGCCCATCTTGTCAAAGGCCAGCAACGGCACTAATACAGCGTCGATCACTCCTATAGGCGTGGGCACACCCTTTACAGGCTCCGGAATTTCCCACGTATTGATCTCCAACTGCTCCGAGCCTTGAAAATAGTAATGCTCTAACTCCGCACTTTGATTGTTGATCTTTGGGATGGAGATCTGAACCTGCGGAAATTCTTTCCTGAGACGGTTGATGATCAGCCAGGTATTGACCTCACGGGTTTTTTTAATGGGCAGGAATGTGTGAAGCACGTCAATGCCTTTCAGTTTTACAGATGCGAAAAAACTGGCGCATATCTGTTCATTCATCCGAGTGTATTCTGCTTCAGAAAGCTCCATCCTTTTATTAAGATAAATTTTTCTGAGCTCCTGTTTCGTCATGCCTCCGTGTAAGTTAAAACGTTGAACTGGTAGTCAAACGGATCAAAATACTTCAGGATCTTGCCGATGAACTGCTTGTCCTGCTGGTAGAAATTCAGAAAATTATCCACCCTCTCCTGTAAAACTCCATTCGGAAAAAGAGCGTCTTTTACTGCGTCGATCTGCCGCAACTTATCCGTATTCAGGCGTTTCTCCG
>JBBEBN010000379.1:0-11029 GCA_040882305.1 Cyclobacteriaceae bacterium | reverse complement strand
ACAATAATTGGGAACGGTTTGATGAGGGAAATTTTTCCGGCCCGATCCGCGCTGTCGTGCCCTTTAACGGTAAAATATACGCGACGGGGCCGACGGGGGTCTACCGGTTGGGCAATGGCAATTGGATACAGGAAGCGTTTCTCGATACGCTGGCCATTCAGTCACTCAACCATTCAACCGAAAATCTTTTAATGATAACCGATTCCACCATTTGGATAATGAACCTCTCAGGGGAAATTTCGCAATTGAAGGATGATCTCATAAAGGCTCCCGCTGTCGTTCAACAGGATGGAGCGGGAAATTTTTGGGTCGGCGATCGGGCTTCAGGGTTAGTGTCTGATACCGGGGGGACTTTCACTTCTTATCTTCCCAATGGTCCATCGGTGGCCGCCGTCCGCCGGATGGTTTACGATCAGGGGAAATTGTTTGTCGTTTCCGGAGGTTTTTCACCTTCGGGCGAGCCATTAAAGAACCCCCCAGAGCTGAATATTTTTGAAAATGGAAACTGGTCCACAGTCTTGCAGGGGGTTCCCGATCTCACAGATATCGCTTTCCATGACAACAAGATTTACCTTTCATCTTTTGGATCCGGTCTACTGGTCACCGACGGTACGGGCAATAGCACTATCCTGGATGAAACCAACAGTCCACTCAGGCATGCGGAGCCCGGAAAGTCAAACATTGCTGCATTGGCGCCTTCTGCGGATGGCCTGTGGGTTGCAAACTTCGGAGGCAGCCAACCGCTCCACCTACTGAAAAGCGATGGGAGCTGGGATTCATTTTCCTTTGGTTTTGCTAACGAGAAAAACCCCACAGACATCATCATCGATGGTGATGGTAATGTGTGGACGGCCCTGCACCCCGCTTCCGGCGGCGGCCTTATGGTATGGGAAAGAAGCAGTAACCAGGGGTACTATAAGACTGATGTAGCGGGTAGCGGTAATTTACCCGACAAAAATATACACTCCTTTACCGTTGACCGGGACGGTTACATCTGGATTGGAACAGATGCAGGTATAGCGTATTTTTTTTCGCCGGAGGCAGATGCAATAAAACCGGTCTTTGAAAACCGGTTTCTGCTGCGCGATGAAAAGATCACTGCCCTGGAAGTGGACGGGGGTAACCGCAAGTGGATCGGAACGGAAGAGGGGGTGTGGTTGTTTAATCCAACAGGAGAAGTGTTGGTGCGGCATTTTACGAGCGAGAATAGTCCCTTGCTTTCAAACATCATCCGCGATATTGAGATCCATACTTTGACAGGAGAAGTATTCTTTGCCACAGACAAGGGGATCATATCGTACAGAGGCGATGCTGTTACGGCGGGAGCTGAATTCACAGAGGTGAAGATCTTTCCCAACCCGGTGATCCCGGGCTTCAGCGGCACAGTGGGCATAACGGGGTTGTCTGAAAGTGCTTCTGTAAAGATCACCGACATCAGTGGAAAACTGGTCTGGCAAACACAGGCCAATGGCGGCATGGCGACCTGGCATGTGAGAGATCATCAGGGCAGGCGCGCGGCAACGGGCATTTACCTGGTTTTTGCCATTGGTGAAGATGGTCGTGAAAGCGTGGTTGGGAAGATTGCCGTCGTCGAATGAGAACAGGCAAGAATGGGGTAACATGTATAACATCCAATGATCTTCAAGACGCGCGGCATTGTTTTCAGGTTCACGAAATTCGGAGAAACTTCGATCATTGTCACAATCTTTACAGAGCAGTTTGGATTGCAATCCTACATGGTGAACGGCGTAAGAAGCAAATCAGCCAGGAACAAGATCGCCCTTTATCAGCCTCTGACATTGTTAAACCTGGTGGTATACCACCGTGAGCACGCAAACATTGAGCGGATAAAAGAAATATCCTGTCTTCATCCTTATGGGACGCTCACTGCAGATGTCAAAAAATCAACACTCGCCATGTTCATCAACGAGTTGTTGAATAAAACTGTGAAGGATGAAAGCCATGGAGGCGAAATATTTCAGTTCTTGTTTGAATCCCTCATTTCTCTGGACAGCCTTCAGGAAGGATACGAGAATTTTCATCTGATCTTCATGCTGAAATTGGCCCGCCACCTGGGTTTTGGAGTGTTCAGCGCAAATGAGTTCCTCAGCGGCAGAGTCACTGACAGTGAAACGAAAAGCGTGTTGAATGACCTTCTTCAGGCAGACTATGACGTACCTCTCAAGATAAACTACAACCAGCGAAGAAAATTGCTGGACCTGCTTCTGAAATTCTATGCTGAACACATGCAGCACCTCGGTGAAATAAAATCGGTGCAGGTTTTAAGGGAATTGTTTATGTGATTGATTCCCGCAAACCCCCTTAGATACATCCAATTGGTGCGTACGGGGGAGCGGCTCGTGACAACACCTACCTGATCTCCAGCCTAAACCCCACTCCATGATAATTCACGATCTGAATATCAGGATCGGTCTTCAAATATTTCCTCAGTTTTGAGATGAAAACATCCATGCTGCGGCCCATGAAATAATCGTCTGTGCCCCAGACATGGGTGAGGATCTCTTCCCGTTTCAAAACACGGTCGCGGTTCGTGTAAAGAAGCTTCAGAACTTCTGCCTCTTTCTGAGTAAGTGTTTTTTCATTGCCATTATGGCGAAGCGTAAAACTAAACGGATCGAATTGAAACTGGCCTACTTTAAATACCGTATCCTCCTTGTGCAGATCCCGGGTGCGCCGCAGGAACACTTCTATGCGATAAAACAACTCTTCGAGGCTGAAGGGCTTGGTGATGTAATCATCTCCGCCGGTCTGAAAACCCTTCAGCTTGTCCTCTACCATTGTCTTTGCCGTCAGAAAAAGAATGGGAACTTCCTTGTCATTTTCACGAATGCTCGCGGCGAGGGAAAACCCATCTTTTTTGGGAAGCATAACATCAAGTATACACAGGTCGAAAGTAGCGTTGAGAAAAGCCTGCTCGCCTTCTTCACCATCCTTGCAGCAGGTAACCTCATATCCCTTCCTGGTCAGGTTGTCCTGTATAACATATCCGAGGCTCGGGTCATCCTCCACCAAAAGTATTTTTTTCGGGCGCATAAATTTTAACGGTGTTCTACCGGAAGAATGATCTTAAAAATACTGCCTCTGCCAAGGTCACTATCGAGTTTAACAGTTCCCCTGTGGGCGTTGACCACAGATTTTACGTAATGAAGCCCCAACCCGAATCCTTTCACATCATGCACATTTCCGGTCGGAACGCGGTAAAATTTCTGGAATACCTTTTTGTGGTTTTCCGGGGCAATACCAAGTCCATTGTCTTTAACGTCGATACAGAGGTGTTTGTTTTCATTGCCGGTACTAATGACGATCTCAGGCGATTGTTTGCAGTATTTAATGGCGTTATCGATCAGGTTGTACAATACATTGGTCAGGTGCAGGCGGTCCGCATCGATCTTATGGCGCTCAGCGCTCAGATCGCAGACAATCGTTCCGTGCTTTTCCTGAAGAGAAAGGGCAGTGTTCTGGATGGCATCGCGGATGATCTGATGAACATCCACTTTCTCCTTTTTGAGACCGATATCTTCCTTGTCCAGTTTTGCCATTTGCAGCACGCGTTCCACCTGGTGTTTCAGCCGTATATTTTCTTTCTCGATAATGGTCGTGTAGTTAAGCAAACGTTCCGGATGGTGAACGATGGAGGGGTCTTTTAAAACTTCCGTGGAAACCGCGATGGTCGAAATGGGAGTTTTAAATTCATGGGTCATGTTGTTGATAAAATCCTTCTGGATCTCCGAAAGGCGCTTCTGCTTGAGAATAACGAAAAGGGTATACGCAAAGAACAGAATGACCAGAAGCAGCACAAGGGAAGAGAAAGACCAGATCCCCATCTGATTCATAAGATGGGCTTCACGGTTGGGAAACTGGACACCGAAGTAATTTCCATAATCACTCCATGCGGGAAGTTTCTGACTGGTGGTCTTCTCAGCTGTCGGTTTAAGCGGGATATAATCCCCGTACTTCATTTTCCTGCTGGAACAGTCATAGACTCCATACTCAAAATCGACGGCGATGTTTCTCTTTTCAAATTCTGACCGAAGCAGGAATTCCAGTAAGCTGGCATCCACTTCCCCATTTACCTGAACAATGAAATAATTCGTGGAAACCTGCTTTACGGGGTTAACTGCCGGAGACGGCGTTTTATTGATTTCAAATATCTGCTGTGCGACATTAAACAAGGCCGTGTTGACCGTTCTTTCAAACTCTGCTTCCTTCAGGTCAAATGCGCGGCGTACCCAATACCATTGCGTAATGACAATACCCGTAATGCTGAGGGCCGCGAGCATGACGATCAACCTGATGGACGAACTTTTCACGCGATAAAAATACGGGAAAGATCGAAGGGCCCGAAAAAGATTAACAACTTCTTAACATTTTCCTCCTAATTGATAAATTTGCAGGATTACAAACGCTATACATGGTCACGAACTACAATCAGGCTGTTTCGACCCGATACCACATTTACAACAGTCTATTCCTAAACCTTCCCTATACCGGCATTTACCGCACGGGTACCTTGCTTCCATTATTGCAGCAGGCCTGCGAAACCGGCTTTAGCAAGGGGAAGGATCCAAAATCGATCATAAAAAAGTTTTTCAGCGATTTTGTGCCCAACGCCACGCGGGAAGAGTTGTTCGCCCTGCTTTTCAATTTCATCCAGTATACCGAACGTCAGGTAGTATTATTCGATTCCATCGAAGATGCTGCTTTTGCGCAAATAAACGATCTCAATGGTAAAGGCACGCTCACGGAGTTGCTCCTTCGTGCAGAATCCGAAGGCGTGATCGAGGACCTTAAAAGAAAACTGAACGATTTCAGTATCCGGATCGTGCTTACCGCCCACCCAACGCAATTTTACCCTGGCAACGTGCTGGCTATTATCAATGATCTGGAAGAGGCGATTGGGCAAGGCAACCTGGAGCACATTAATCTTCTGTTGCGTCAGCTCGGCAAAACCGCTTTTATCAACCGGGAAAAACCCACTCCATTTGGTGAAGCGGCAAGTTTATCATGGTTCCTGGAAAATGTATTTTATGAAGTGATTCCGCGGATCATCCTCAAACTGATAAGGGGGCTTCAGATCGATCCTGAGGAGTGGAAAAATTTTAACCTGATAAAAGTTGGGTTCTGGCCTGGCGGCGATCGGGATGGCAACCCCTTCGTGACCCACGAGACAACGCTGAAGGTGGCGAAGCATCTGCAGCAAACACTCATGCGGTGTTATTATCGCGACGCGCGGTTTCTTAAAAGAAGACTTACCTTCCAGGGAGTTGATAATATTATCGCCGGGGTGGAAAGAAAAATTTATCCCCTTGCCTACGGAAGTGGCGAAGGCGGATATGCCAGTCCGGAAGAACTGCTGAAAGATCTTTCGGATGCCCGCAGGTCCATCATCGAAACACACCGCGGTTTATTCCTGGATCTCCTCGACGAGGTGATCCTGAAAGTGAGGATCTTTGGATTCTACTTCGCAAGCATGGATATACGGCAGGATAGCCGGAAGCATGGAGATGCATGGGACGCGATCCTGAAGAAACTGCGCACGAAAAACAAGAAATTAAAAGACTTTCAAAACCTGGATAATGCAGAAAAGGTAAAGACTCTGCTCAACCTGAAGTTCAAGCCCAAACAGATAAAATTTGATGATCCGTTCATCACGGAATTGATTGAAAGCATCACGGTGATCTCCAAAATTCAGGAGATGAACGGTGCCGAGGGATGCCACCGCTATGTGATCAGCAATTGTCAGTCAGCCCTCGATGTGATCCGCGTTTACCAATTGGCAAAATTGCTGTTGGGCAAAGGAGATGACCTGCCCCTGGATATTGTTCCTCTTTTTGAAACGATTGAAGACCTTTCCAATGCGGCGGAAGTGATGGATGAGTTGTATAATGTACAGGCGTACCGCGAGCACTTGAAGAGAAGGGGCAATAAACAAACGATCATGCTCGGATTTTCCGATGGCACCAAGGATGGAGGATACCTCCGCGCAAACTGGTCTATTTTCCGTGCAAAGGAAAACCTCACTTTGCTGTCAAGGGAGCATGGATTGACGGCGGTATTCTTTGACGGACGGGGAGGGCCTCCGGCAAGGGGCGGAGGAAACACGCACGATTTTTATGCTTCACTAGGCGACACCATTGAAGACAATGAAGTGCAGGTGACAGTTCAGGGGCAAACTATCAGCTCGAACTTTGGTAAACCGGTTTCCTGTCTTTTCAACCTCGAGCAACTTTTATCTGCGGGTATTGAAAATGATGTATTCAGAAATAAAAAACCTGTCTTGAGCGACAGGGAAAAGAACCTGCTTGAGAATCTTGCGAAAGCAGGTCATCGGTCCTACCTGGATCTGAAGCATCATCCTAAATTCGTTCCCTATCTGGAAAGGGTGACACCCCTTCGTTTCTTCGGCGACATCAATATCGGCTCGCGCCCAGTGAAGCGGAACCAGGATGAAGGACTGAAATTTGAAGACCTTCGCGCGATTCCTTTCGTGGGCTCATGGGCGCAGATGAAACAAAATATCCCGGGGTTTTACGGTGTTGGCAGTGCCCTGCGGGAATTAAAAAGAGATGGAAAGATGCCCGAGTTAAAAAAACTCTACGGGCAGTCTTTGTTCTTTCGCACCCTGCTGGCAAACAGTATGATGTCAATGACGAAAAGCTATTTTCCCGCGACATCCTACCTCGCAAAAGACAAGGAGTTCGGTGAGTTCTGGAAGAAGATGAATAGCGAATTTAATCTTTCGGTACAGATGATACTGGAGGTATCGGGTTTAAAAGAGTTAATGGAGAACAATCCCATAAACCGTGACTCCGTGAAATTGCGCGAGCGCATTGTACTTCCTCTGATCACCATTCAACAGTTTGGCATTCAGCACCTGCGCAACAGCGAAAACTCCGAGAAATCATTCATGGACCTTTACAAGAAGCTGATCTTGCGCTGCATGTTTGGGATCATTAACGCTGCGCGTAACTCGGCTTAATCTCAATGCAGGTTTAATACCGGTTGAAAGGCAGGGTTTAAATGCAGGTCCAGGTTCAAATACACTCAACGTTACATGACTCTAAACCTGTCTTTTAACCTGCATTTTAACCTTGCCTTTTTACCTGAATTTCAACCTGCCTTTTTACCTCACTGTGATAAGTGAAGATGCCTTCCTCACAAGCCGCCCAAAAGGTTTGGCGGAATTTCCGGTTTCAGCCAGGATTTCTTCGAAAGCAGGCGCCTCCGATTCCTCCACGGCGACAAGTAACCCTCCGCTGGTTTGAGGATCGGCCAGGATTGCTTTTTGGAAATCTGATACCCCTGTGACCTTCGGACCATAACTTGCCCAATTGCGCGCAGTTCCGCCCGGCAAACTGTTTTGTTGCACATACGCCTCCAGAAAATCGAACCGCGGCACTTTATCAAATTCAATTTCAGCTGACAGTCCGCTGCCTTCACATACTTCTGAAAGATGTCCCAGTAAGCCGAAGCCGGTAACATCCGTCAGGGCTGTGACAAATGAAAGCTTTCCGAATGTTACTCCTAGTTTGTTCAGCGTCAGCATGCTTTCAATAGCAAGTTCTAAATGGGCATCCTTAACAATTCCTTTTTTCTGTGCCGTGGTGATGATACCAACACCGAGAGGTTTCGTGAGATAAAGAAGCGATCCCTGTTTCGCCGAGTCGTTGCGCTTAAGATTTTCCTTTTTCAGTTTTCCTGTCACCGCTAATCCGAATACCGGTTCGGGACAATCGATGCTATGACCTCCTGCCAAAGGTATTCCCGCCCGGCTGCATACATCGCGGCTTCCTTCCATAACATTTTTTGCAATCTCTGGAGCTATTTCGTTAATGGGCCATCCCAATATGGCAATGGCCATGAGCGGGTCGCCTCCCATAGCATAGACATCGCTGATGGCATTCACGGAGGCAATAGCACCAAAGGTAAAAGGATCGTCCACGATGGGCATGAAAAAATCGGTGGTGCTTACAATACAGGTTCCATCGCCAAGGTCAAAAACTGCGGCGTCGTCGCGTGATTCGTTTCCTACCAGCAGCGAAGAAAATGAGGGTTTCTGCAACTCGGAATGAAGGATCGTATCTAAAACGGCGGGGGAAATTTTACATCCGCAGCCCGCCCCATGGCTGTATTGTGTCAGTTTGACTTGCTCCATGAGCGTAAATTTATCAACTTAAACCATGTTAAAACAAAAACCCTTTCAACATGTCAAAAAATATTGCTGGAATCTACAATTACTGTGATCGCTGGTGCGAACGCTGTAAGTTTACAAGCCGTTGCGCGGTTTATGAGGATGAAAGTAATCTCCCGCCGGAAGAGATGGATATGCAGAACAAAGCTTTTTGGGGCCGTATCGGCAAGAACTTTCTGAAGGCACAGGAACTCCTCCAAAAAGCCGCCGAACATTTCAGAGTGGACCTCGAAAATCTTCCTGTCGAGCCGGAAGAAGTTCAGGATGGAAAAGAAAGAATAAAAATAGAAAGCAGTCAGCATCCCCTGAGCAGGTTGACCCTTCAGTACAGCGGTATGGCGCGCGACTGGCTAAAGACACAACCCGGAATGCTGGAACGACTGGATGCATTAAAAGCTGAGCTAACCCTGGGGGTAGAGTCTGCCGAAGGTGCAAAAAAAGAAACCGGCACCATAAGAGACAGTCTCACGATCATCCAATGGTACATGACCTTTATTCACGTAAAACTCATGAGGGCGATGATGGGAAAACTGAAGGATGACGAGTGGAAGGAAGAGAACGGATTTCAGCGCGACTTTGATGGGTCCGCAAAAATTGCCCTGATTGGCGTTGACAGGTCCATGCAGGCCTGGTCTGCGTTGTTTGATATCCTTCCTGAAAAGGAGGACGATTTCCTGAAAATCCTTGCAATACTGGAAAAGATCAAGACCATGGTAAAGCGGGAATTTCCTAAAGCGGAAGTGTTTATCCGGCCGGGCTTCGATGAAGACTAACCTGCGCTTTCAATTAAATCATCCGCGCACGTTAAAACATTTTTACCATCCCAGGAAATCCTGGATTTAATGCGATGCTGTTTGTTTGTCAGGCCTGTCAGGTAAGCTTTGTCATAATAACGAAGCAGAATGTCAATGGTGCAGGCCATGTCACCATCAAGAAGTTTCTGCTTTGCATCTTTAAAGTTTTGTCCGCCGAGTTTTTTCGTAATGTTTTGCATGGCTTCAAGAAACTCCTGCTTATCTGACGGGCCGTATTCATTCACCAGTCGCTGGATACGCACGGATTTGTCAACTTCTACATGATAGACCGGCGCAGCGCACATCTGAAGCCAAAACCCCTGAGGGAGAAAAATTTTTCCGATGGCGATGGACTCATCCTCCACCCATATCCTGCGTGATGTATCAAGGTTCAGCAATTCTTCGAACAGTTCGTTTTGAAACTGTTCTGTTGTGGGCTGCGGAGGCATCATCAATCCGCCGAAGACGGAGCCTTTATGATTCGCCAAAGTCTCCAGGTCAATGATCTGCTCACCATGCCGGCGCAATGCCCGCAGGATCTCGGTTTTACCGCTGCCGGTAAAACCTCCGATCACCTGCAACCTCATGGGCACCTGATAGGATGCGACTGCTTGTTCGCGATACGACTTGTATCCTCCCTGGAGCTGATGTGTTTCCATTTTTGCCATTCCCAGTATCTGGCAGAAATTGGAAGATCGCATGCCTCCGCGCCAGCAGTGAACCAGCAGTTCTCCACCACCCGCCACCTGATCAGCCTTATTAATGATCTCCAGCAACCGCGGACCTACAAGCCTGAACCCAGTCCGGATAGCTTCTGCCTGGCCCTTTTGTTTGTAGTCCGTTCCCACCTTCACACGTTCATCGTTGTTTAAGATGGGAATGTTCACGGCACCCCTGATATGGCCACCCAGATATTCATTTTCAGAACGCACGTCCACAACGGGAAGGCTAACACGGAGTTTCAGAAATTCAGATATGGACAGCATCTCAATGCAAAGATAGTAATATTGAAAACGGAATTTTTCGCAATGAGTACTTTCTATAGGTAGCCGAAAGCTCATAGCTCGATCTACCTCACCCTAAATCCTCCACAGGTTTGAAGTCTTTCCGGCCCTAATCAGAAAAATTTCCTGCAATATTCGTCGCTATGCCCACCCTGAAGCCGTAACCCGTGTGTTTCCCATCACGGAAGGCCGCCGCGGCTTCCAGCCGGAAAAAGCGAAGGATACCATCGATGGAATAACCCACTTCCGTGTAATTCTGCGAGTGCGGTGTTGCGAGATAATTGAGAAAGATATTTTCACGAATCCCGGCGAGATGGACGATAGGAATCGCGGTCACAAGCAGTTTGCGAAATTGATAATGAACGTTGGCTGAAAAATACCGGTCGTCTGTACTGAAACGATAATAATCCAAAAGCCGGAAGCTGCCCACGGGGTCATTGGTACTGAAAGGTGTCTGATTACCCAGAAAATGTTTGTAATCCATAAAGAACATCCGTTCATTATTGAGAAACATTCCTCCCCGAAACCAAAAATCGATCTTTCCGCGCGCGCCAACTTTGAATTCGTGTTTCACGCCGAGTTCCAGCTGATCAAAATCCACATCGCTTCTCAGGACACTATCAAAACCTTTTCTGTAATCAAGGGAGATCGTGGGAGAAGAACTTTGTATGGGCCTCTTGTTTCCATTGCGGATCCTGAACTTTAACCACGGTCGTGTGACGACACCCAGCGACCCGGTAAAAGCCTGATGGTTTGGGAACCCCGCATCCGGCAGAGATGCATTTACAGGTCGGTTGGGCGAATAATCTTCTATATCCTGCCGATCGATCAGTTTGTAATCCGACACATTAAACAATTCCCTCCGGTCGCTCCACGACCAGCTTGAAGTAACAGAGATAAACGGATTGATATTCCTTCTCAACCGGAGATCTATGAAATCCCGTTCATAGATTTTCATGAGATTTTTTTCAAGGAAGAGTGTCGTAAAAGTATTGACGAGGGGAAGGATCGGGTTCTCC
>JBBEBN010000378.1:0-11130 GCA_040882305.1 Cyclobacteriaceae bacterium | reverse complement strand
TGGTAAACCTTCAGGGAGGCCTGCTTGGTATTAACACTGCTATTGCAAGTCCGACGGGCGCTTATTCCGGATATGGCTTCGCCGTACCTTCAAATATTGTGAGCAAGATCGCTGAAGACCTCATCGAATTTGGTGTGGTTCAGCGCGGATGGCTGGGTGTCTCCATTACGTCCGTAAACAGGCAACTCGTAGAGGAAAGGAACCTTGAGGTAACCTCTGGAGCATATATATCCGCATTTGCTCAGCAGAGCTCAGCAAAAGAGGCCGGCTTGAAGGAAGGGGATGTGGTGATTAAGATCGATGATAACACGATTCGTACAAATACGTCATTAATTGAGTATATTGGTACACGCAGACCTGGCGATAAAGTCAATATCACCGTTAACAGGGATGGAAAGGAAATGACTTTCCCTGTAGTACTGAAAACACGGGAAGGAAAGATCGGTCCAACGAAACCTGAAGACCGCGAAGCGCTCACATCTCTCGGCATGGAATTGGAAGACGTCGATGAAGAGGTTCTTGAAGAGCTCGGCCTTCAACAAGGTATCCTGGTAAAATCGCTCGGGAACGGAAAACTGGCCCGCTATACCGATATCCGTGAAGGATTCATAATCGCCAGGGTAAACGACAGGCCGGTAAGATCCGTTAAAGAGTTTAATGAGATCCTCAGAAATAAGAAAACGGGTGAGTTGATCATCCTTTCGGGCGCATACAAACAAAACCCGAAGGCTGAATACAACTATGCATTCAGAAAGTAAGACAATTGGAAATATGAGAAGACTGTTTAGAAAAGGTGAACACGTTCGCAGCAAAACTGACGGTAAAGTGATGGAAGTGTTGAAGTACATCAAAAAAAATCTGGTGGAAGTTATGTGGTTCGATCTTGAAAAGAAAGAACCCAGGATCAACACCATTAGAGAAGACAAGCTTTCAAAAGCTGCATGATAGAATGCATGCGATCCTGACGGACCGCATGCATTCTTTTTCTCCACTCACATTTATACGGAACAAACTCCTAATTTTGCGATCAGGACGATAACGCACTGCCATTAAAAAGTTTGACATACCCGCATATTACCGTTCTTCCCTAACCGGCAGGATAAAGGAGATCCGCAGGGTAAAGGATTTGCGTAAACAGGATTTTGCGCCATCGGTTCTCGACTTTGGGCCCGTGGTCTTTTATCTCGCGCGCCATTTCGGATTTTGCTACGGGGTGGAAAATGCCATCGAGATAAGTTACAAGGCCCTGGAAGAAAATCCGGTCAAAAGGGTTTTTCTCTTGAGCCAGATGATCCACAACCAGGAGGTAAACGGGGACCTTCAGGGGCGCGGCATTCGATTCATCATGGATACGGATGGGCGACAGTTTATTCCATGGGAGGAGATTAACCCTGAAGATGTGGTGATCATTCCCGCCTTCGGCACCACCCTCGAGATCGAAAATCTTCTGCTCGATAAGGGTGTAGAAGTGCAGAAGTACAACACCACCTGTCCTTTCGTGGAAAAAGTCTGGAACCGCGCCCAAAAACTGGGCGCTGAAAAATATACCATCGTCATTCACGGCAAACCCGGCCATGAAGAAACGAGGGCGACTTTTTCCCACAGTTCAAAGGACGCTCCCTCAATTGTTGTTCGCGACATGCAAGATGCGGTTAGTCTCGGAGAGTATCTTCAGGGACGTTCTTCACAGGATAAGTTCTTTTCAAAATTCGAGGGCAGGATGTCGCCGGGTTTCGATCCCGACCGCGACCTCCTCCGCGTGGGAGTGGTGAACCAAACCACTATGCTGGCTACCGAAACACAGGCAATCGCTGACTATTTCCAGCAGGTAATGATTGAAAAATATGGGCAGGAAAGTATTAAAGATCATCTCGCCGACACCCGCGACACCCTGTGTTATGCCACCAACGACAACCAGGACGCAACCTATGAACTGCTGGGCACCGATGCCGACCTGGCCGTGGTAGTGGGTGGATACAATAGCTCAAATACCTCCCATATCGTTGAATTGTGCGCCCGGAAGTTTCCCACGTATTTTATCAATTCCGAAACGGAGATCAGATCTGCCCGGGAGATCCACCATTTTGATTATCCCAACAAGCAAAAGCTGGTAACGCAAAATTTCCTTCCGGAAAAATCTCCCGTGAAGATTGTCCTGACCAGCGGCGCGTCCTGTCCGGATACTCTGGTCGACCGGGTCATGCTGCGGTTGCTCGAATTTTTCCCGGAGGCAAAGTCCGTTGAAGCGCTGTTAGCCGCCGGTTAAAAAAGCCTGTTCTTGTATCAACTTTTCGTATAGTATTGCAGCATGAGACTGATCTTTACCGTTGCCCTTATACTTGCCTGTACCTTTTTGTCCGCCCAACAAATCCAGGGCGACACGTCCCGGTTATTACAAGAGATTGTTATCGAAGCTTATGAGACCAATCGGCGTCTGGATGAGGTACCCGCTTCCATAGGATTTCTTAAGGCGGAGGAATTGCACCGATTCAACAATACCTCCATACTTCCCGCCGTGAATATTGTTCCGGGTGTACGAATGGAAGAGCGCTCCCCCGGAAGCTACCGGTTTTCCATCCGCGGAAGTTCGCTGCGTTCGCCCTTCGGTGTTCGGAATGTTAAGGCATATTGGAACGGCTTGCCCTTTACGGATGGCGGTGGAAATACTTATCTGAACCTCCTTGACTTCGGCGCCATTGGAACCCTGGAGGTCATCAAAGGGCCTGGAGGGAGTCTATACGGAGCAGGGACTGGTGGCGTGTTACTGATTAAAAGTCCGGCAGTAAAAGGGAATCAGCTGCACGCCAGCACGGTGGTGGGAAGCTACGGATTGCAGCGATACCTGTTGGGTGGTCAATTGAAGAAAGAAAACCTCAGCGCGAGCATTCAGTTTGCGCATCATAAGTCAGACGGATACCGCGAACAGTCAGCGCTAAAAAGAAATGCCCTCAATGCCGATCTGAAATTTCGCGCGGGTAATAAAGGAACACTAACTTCTACCCTTATTTTTTCAAACCTGTTTTACGAAACGCCGGGTGGGTTGACCGAGGCCCAGTTCAAGGCCGACCCCTCAAAGGCGCGCCCTGCCGCGGGGCCGAACCTTGGAGCTGTGGAGGCAAAGGCTGCGGTCACAAACGAAACGGTATTTGGAGGATTTATTTACGACCACGACTGGAACAACCAATGGTCTACCACTACTGGGCTATACGGTGGATTTTCGGCGTTTGAAAACCCCACCATCAGGAACTATGAAGACCGCGACGAAACGAATTTCGGCCTTCGTACCAGCACCATATACCGTATATACCGGAACCAAGCGTCTGTGGGAGGAAAGATTACTTTCGGCGGAGAGTACCAGTACTTTATATCGCCGATCAATGTCTTCGATAATGATGGAGCCGGCAATAAGGCAGCAGTACAGGTCCGGGACGAAGTGACTTCAAGAGCCGGACTTGTCTTCGGGCAGGGAGATGTGGAGGTGGGCGCAGGTTTTTTCATCACAGCTGGAGCAAGCGTGAATTTTCTTCAATACAACTTCCTTCGTGTAGAGCCCGCGCCGCAGGTAGAACAAGAGCGCAATTTTGACGCAGTCTTTTCACCGCGCCTGGCGATACTCAAAAAATTCTCAGACAACATCTCCGTATTCGCAAGCTATAGCGACGGATTTTCACCTCCTTCTCTGGCGGAAGTCAGGCCATCCACGAACACTTTCAGCAATACCCTGAAGGCGGAAAGCGGAAACAACCTGGAATTAGGCTTGCGCGGAAGCCTGCTCGATCGGAAGCTGGGTTATGACTTCGTCGTGTATGATTTCAAACTGAGGAATACCATCGTGGTGCAGACCAACACAAATGGCGCGGATTATTTTGTCAATGCCGGGAAAACATCGCAGCGAGGCATGGAGGCGTTGGTGTCATATGACATTGTCAACGAAGAAGATTTCCTGTCGCGGTTCAAGCTCTGGGCCAGTTATGCCTATCAGCATTACCGCTTTACGGAATATGTCGTGCTTGATGTGGATTTCTCCGGAAATGCATTGACCGGCGTTGCGCCCACCATTTTTTCCGGCGGACTGGATGTGAGCCTGAACAGAAAGTTCACAACTAACCTTACCGTTAATTATGTTGACCACATTCCCCTGAATGATCCCAACACTGCCTTCGCTGAATCATATGTATTGCTGGGCATACGCACTGGGTGGAATGCCACCTTTCAGGGATCCCATAGCGTCGAGGTGTTTGCAGGTATCGACAATGCGCTGGATGAAACCTACAGCCTGGGCAATGATCTGAACGCGTTTGGAGGCAGGTTTTACAATGCTGCCATGCCAAGGAATTATTACGCTGGCGTCAGCATCAGCCTTGGATCGCCAAAGTAAGCGATGGTGCCTTCCATTCCCCTTCCGATAGTTGAAAGTATTGAAACAACCACAGGGTCAACGGTGCGGAGTTTTTCGATTTCAAGCGGAGGGTGCATCAACCACGGAGGAAGGGTGACGACTTCAACGGGGACCTATTTCTTGAAATGGAACGATCTGAAAAAATTTCCTGGCATGTTCGTCGCCGAAGCACGGGGCCTCTCCTTGTTGCATGGAGCCGGGGCAGTGGCGGTTCCTGAAGTCGTTCATGTGGGCGACGCAGACGTGTTCCAGTTCCTTTTACTGGAACATATAGAGGCAGGCAGGCAAGCGGAAAAATACTGGGAACGTTTCGGTGCCGGACTTGCGGCGACACACAAAAAATCCGCCGACAAGTTTGGCCTCGATCACGACAATTACATTGGTTCACTGCCGCAGCAAAACAATAGGACATCATCCTGGGTGGAATTTTTTATTGAACAGCGCCTGCAGGTCCAATTGCAGGTGGCGAACGATCACGGGAAAATGGACACAGCTGGATTAAAGAAATTCGATAAGCTTTTCAGCAAACTTCCCTCATTCTTTCCTGAAGAACCTCCCGCGCTGCTGCATGGCGATCTGTGGGGAGGAAACATCATGACCAATTCCCGGGGAGAGCCCTGTCTCATTGACCCCGCAGTCTATTTTGGTCACCGGGAGGCAGACCTGGCTATGACGCAATTGTTTGGAGGATTTCATCCATCGTTTCTAGGCAGTTACGAGGAAGTCTACCCCTTGCAGCCTGGCTATGAAGAGCGGTTGGATGTTTACAATCTCTATCCCTTGCTTGTTCATGTGAATCTATTCGGAGGCGGATATCTGGGTCAGGTAGGTTCAATTCTCGACCATGTTGTGTAAGCGCGCGCGGTGCGTGTGTAGAGACGCAAAATCTCTGGTCTCTACGCACATCCCTCGTCAAAGCTCAACGAAGGAAAGTTTCCGCTTCAGATCTTTCACAATGATTTCGGCATGTACGCGTGAATTTTCAATGAACCATTTATTTGTTTTTAACCCACCGCAAACAACACCCGCCAGGTAGAGATTAGGAACATTTGTCTCCATGGTGGTCTCATCATAGACGGGTGTGTGGTATTCATCATCGTGAAAACGGATTCCGAACGACTCCATAAATTCGAAAGGCGGCTGATAGCCTGTCATCGCCAGCACAAAATCATTTTCAAGGGACTTCCTGCCCTCGGGAGTGTTTATCTCCACTGTCGCGGGAGTGATCTCGAGCACCTGTGAATTGAAGTAGCATTTTATAGAACCTTCCCTGATGCGGTTGTCAATGTCAGGTCTGACCCAGTATTTGACATTGTCTCCGATCGTGACGTCTTTTACAATCATCGTCACCTCAGCGCCTTTCCGCCAGGTTTCAAGCGCAACGTCTACTGCGGAGTTGGACGCGCCGACAACAGCCACTTTCTGCGCAAAATAAGGATGAGGCTCGTCGTAATAGTGCAACACCTTCGGAAGGTCTTCTCCCGACACATTTAACAGGAAAGGAAGATCATAAAATCCCAGGGCCAGGATCACTACTTTGCCGTGGTATTCGCCCTTCGCCGTGTGCACCGTGTGGATGTTGTCGACCACTTTCGAGGAGAGCACTTTTTCGTATAACCGGATATTCAAATCCCAGGACAGGCAGACCCTGCGATAATATTCCAGTGCTTCAAAGCGGTTGGGTTTTGGCCCGTGTGAAATAAAAGGTACGCCGCCGATCTCGAGTCTTTCGGAAGTGGAAAAAAATGTCATGTTCAGCGGGTAGTGGTACAGCGAATTCACGAGACATCCCTTTTCCAGAATAACATAAGACAATCCCGCCTTTTTAGCCTCGATGCCACAGGCCATCCCAATGGGGCCACCGCCGATAATGATAATGTCGTATTCCTTCATTTCGGGGAATAGAGTTTGATTATTCAACAATATTGTAAAAATTGGGGCAGACAAAAAATTTACTGCAATCTCCTATGTATAATTTCAGATGCCTGCTGCTTTTTTTCTTGTTCAGTGTTACCCTTGTCCCGGCCCAGAACAGGATCACGGTTGACGACTTCACGACCCGCAACACTTTTGCCGAAAACGATGTAAGCGGCATTAACTGGATGAACGATGGCAAGTACTATACCACCCTGTCGGGCAACAAGATCGTCAAATACGATATTACCACCGGCCAGGCGGTAGAGACGCTCGTGGATGGCAGCGCAATTCCAACCGCCATTGTCATTGATGAATATTCTTTCAGCGCCGACGAACGAAAGCTGCTCCTCCAGACACAAAGGCAAAGTATTTACCGCAGGTCTTTCGTCGCCGAATATTTTGTATACAACCTCGACACGAATATTCTTCAGCCACTCTCCTCCAGGGGCAGGCAATCGTATGCGACGTTTTCTCCGGATGGTACAAGGGTTGCATTTGTACGAAACAATAACCTCTTTTATGTTACCCTTACCGACATGGACGAGGAACAGGTTACCAGCGACGGAAAGTTCAATTCCATTATCAATGGCACCACAGACTGGGTTTACGAGGAGGAATTCAGTTTTGTTGTGGGGTTTGAGTGGTCACCCGACGGAATGAGACTCGCGTACTATCGCTTTGACGAAAGTGAAGTAGAAGAGTACAACCTCCAGTTGTGGGGCGACTTACTGTATCCACACGATTATCGCTATAAATACCCGAAGGCAGGGGAGAAAAATTCGGTGGTGGAGATCTGGTTTTACGACCTGGCTTCGAAGAAAAAAGTAAAAGCGGATACGGGCAATGAGACGGATATCTATATCCCCCGCCTAAAATGGACCGCCGACCCTAACGTCCTGTCTATACGGAAATCAAACCGCCTTCAGAACCGCATGCAGTTGCTGCACACAAATGCCGGCACAGGTTCTACGGAAATTATATTGGATGAAAAGACAGACACTTACTTTGATATTGAGGTTCTCGATGTGCTGTATCTTGGGAACGGGACTCAGTTCGTTTGTACGACGGAATCGGGTGGATACAAACATATCTATTTGTATTCCATGCAGGGAAAGCTGATCCGCCAGCTGACCGGCGGCAATTTTGAAGTATCCGAATTCATAGGCTGTGCCGAAAAGGGTAAGGTCTGTTACTATCTGTCAACGGAAGGATCTCCCCTCGAACGCCATTTGTATGCGGTGTCTCTGGACGCGAAAAAGAAAACGAAACTTTCACGGGAACGGGGCAAGCACGAGATCAATATGAGCAACGACTACCAGTTCTACATTGATCATTACAGCAGCGCCAGCCATCCTACCGTTGTAACGCTTTACAGGACACGTAAAAATGTTGCGTTGAAAGTGCTGGAGCGAAATGAAGAACTCACCCGCGTGGCTAAGGACTACGGCGTTGTTTCGAAAGAATTTTTCACTTTTAAGAATAGTGAAGGAACTGAGTTGAACGGTTTAATGCTGAAGCCTCAGAATTTTGACGCTTCAAGGGAATATCCGGTCATGGTATTTCAGTACAGCGGACCCGGATCACAGGAAGTGGAGAACGCCTGGGCGGGAGGACACTTCTATTTTCACCAGATGCTCACACAGAGGGGATATATCGTCGCGATCATCGATCCCCGGGGAACAGGCGGCCGTGGCGAACATTTTAAGAAAATTACGTACAAGCAGCTGGGGAAATATGAACTGGAGGATCACCTCGACGGTGCGCGCTATCTTGCTACAATGGATTACATTGACGAAACGCGCATGGGCATCTGGGGTTGGAGTTACGGCGGATACATGTCGTCGCTGGCGATGACGAAAGGCGCAGGTGTTTTTAAACTCGGCATCGCGGTGGCGCCAGTGACCAACTGGAGGTTTTATGATACCATCTACACGGAGCGGTATCTACAGACGCCGCAGCTGAATCCGGATGGCTATGATCTGAATTCCCCATCGACGTATGCCGAAAAACTGGAAGGGAATTTTTTACTCATCCACGGAACGGGCGATGACAACGTGCATTTTCAGAACTCCGTTGTGCTGGAGGACGCCCTCATCAACGCGGGGAAGCACTTTCAATCATTTTTTTATCCTGACAAGCATCACGGCATTCAGGGCGCAAATACCCGGCATCACCTTTACACGATGATGCTGGATTTCATTGAGAAGAATCTGTAAAAATGCGATATTTGGATTGGCTGTTCACACACCGTAGCCATCATGAAAACTCCAGGTTCGGGGTATCCTGTATTTTTTCTCTGCACATTGATGCCGATCTTTATTCAGAAGAATCCGTAAAATTCCGATATTAGATGGGAGTTGCTATCATAAAGACTCCTGCTCATGAAAACCCCCGCCATGACTGGGAAGAGGCGGACTCTTCTTTTCGCAGTACTTTCAGTGATTTCTTTTTTCGCGTGTTTTATGCTAGCGCCATTGGGAGCTTTTCTGGTCTGGATCTTTGGTGGTGCTTTTGTTTATTTTATGTTCCTGGCTATCTACACTTTGGTCCCGCCAAAGCGCAAGCAGTTTATTAAGCGACGGCTTGATCCGCGTCAGGCGGAAACGAAGGCGTATATTGCCGCGCACAAGCCAGTACTGGTCACCGTCTTTGTTGCAGGCATTGCGCTTGTGCTGGCGATCCTGATGATGTTTTTATAATGATACGGCGTGAGTCAGCCGATGATTGCGCTGCCACTAGAGAGCGCAGTGCTGGCCCATGTTTTTACGGTGAAAGTTGAGTAAATTAGTATCATCACCCGGTACCCATGGCGACGAAATACGAAAAACGCAAACAGTACTTTGTGGCCCTCATCCCGCCATCTCCCGTGTATGAGGAGGCGTTGGAATTGAAGGAATATTTCAGGGACAAGTATAACAGTAAGGCCGCTTTAAATTCTCCGCCCCACATCACCCTGCACATGCCCTTTTTGTGGAATGAAGAGAAAGAAAAGAAACTCGCCACCAAACTTCATAAGTTCACCGGACGGCACGATCCTATCAAAGTGTGTCTGGATAATTTTTCACATTTTCCTCCACGGGTGATTTTTATCAAAGTCGCGGAAAGCGATGCGCTGGATGCACTTCAGATAAGTCTGCACAGGTTTTTCAAACGCGAGCTCAATATTTTTAATGCGAATTATCAGGATCGTCCCTACCATCCGCACTTGACCCTCGCCTTTCGCGATTTGAAGAAATCGCAATACCACCTTGCATGGCAGGAGTTTTCAAAGAAGGAATACAAGGCAGAGTTTATGGCGGATAAAATTGCAGTGCTGAAGCACAACGGCAAAAGCTGGGATGTGCTTAAGGAATTTCTGCTTGAGTCTTCATATTCAACGGAAACAAATCCGGAGTTGAAAACTACTGAAGGGTGACCAGCACGTCGATTAATGGACCCTCGGTGTAGAGACGCAAGATTTTGCGTCTCTTTTCGGAATTGTCGGCATTCAGTCGCTTATTTCTGCGCCATGAAAAGATGTACCCCTCATTGTACCGGGAAAAATTAGCATGCCGGGTCAAATAACTGTGGCCGTGGTGAGCGTACATTTGACAAAAAATTCAATATGGTACAATCAGGATTTTATGCATGGGCTATTGTCGCCCTTGCCATGGTTTTTTACTTGCTGAATTACAGCAGCCAGAGAAAGCGTCTGTTTTTCTATCATGCAGCTTTGTTAGCGGTATGGATCGTTTACATCCTTATAATCGACCGCACCGGCGTACTGACTGACTTTAGTTTACCGCCCCGGATTGCCTTGTTGATTGTCATCCCCGCGATTGTGGGCTGCATTATTCTTACCGGAAGAAAAAGTTTCCGTGAAGTATTAGAGCGGACGCCTCCTTATGTGCCTGTTTATTTTCAGTCCTTCAGGATTGTGGTGGAGTTCCTGATCTACGGCGCTTTTATGGAAGGGATTTTTCCGGAGCGCGCAACGTTTAGGGGAATCAATTATGATATTGTCGTGGGAGCGTCGGCGCCGGTCATTGCGTTTCTCATCCAAAGGGGGAGAATTTCTTCTAAAGGGTTATTAATCTGGAACGTAATTTCCATGCTGATCCTCAGTGTCACAGTCTATGCGTTCGTCTCTACTTATTATTTCACGGATTACGTCAGACAAGCCGGTAATACTGAATTTACGGAGCTTCCTTATCTCCTGCTGGCGTCAGTGTTATTGCCGGTAGCCGTATTTTTACACATTTTCTCGCTGCGGCAAATTATAGCCGCACGAACTCGCTAAACCGGAAATATTTTGGGCTTAAACGGAACCTGCATTATTTCTTTCTGCCGATAATGAGCACACCGATCAGGATCAGTACCGTACCGGCGATCTGCAAAGCAAAAATAGGTTCATATAAAAAGATATTGGCCTGGATGATGGTGGAAACGGGGCCGATACTTCCTATTATGGAGGTATTGTCTGATCCAATGCGCTTGATACCCTCTGAAATAAGGTAGGAGGGAATGACCGTCGATAGCAGCGCCATGCTGAGACTGTAAACATAGACCGGCGTTGAAAGATCCAAAAGCGATTGATCGCTGGTGACGAACCAATGAAGCAAAACTGCGATGCACGCAAAACTCATGGCGTAGCTGTTAAACTTTGCGGCGCCTACGAGGGGAATGATCCTCCCGCTTCCAACGAGGTAGATGGCATAGGTGATCGCACAGGCGAAAATGGCGGCGGATCCGAGATAGAAGTTGGCGCTGTACGTTCCTTCAAAGTTAATTTCGCCAAAGAATGCAAGGAGAAGTCCGATATAAGTGATGGCTTC
>JBBEBN010000377.1:1933-11158 GCA_040882305.1 Cyclobacteriaceae bacterium | reverse complement strand
GCGTTTAATCCATTCGATGTTTTTGATGCGATTAGATTTTTCCCCGGACAACACTAATTGCAGAATTGCAGAATTACGGAATTGAACGCAGGCATGTGGGATGGTAAGGCATTGAGCGTGTTCTAATTCTTCAGCGACAGGAAGCCATTGACTTTCAATCCTTCTTTGGTTTCAATGACATAGAAATAGGTGCCGTTGCCAAGATCTTTTTCTCCATTGACGTTGGATTTCCCCCTGAACACGCGGTCTTTATTGTCGTAGTTGTCTATTTCAAAGATCTTATCGCCCCATCGGTTGAACAGGCTGAACTTGTTTTCCGGATAACGCTCTATGTTTCCGATCCTGAGATAATCATTTAGATCATCGCCGTTCGGAGAAACAGCGTTGTAAACAATAATGGCGCTGTTCGACGTTCCAACAGCAATGTAAGGTTGGGAAACAAAATTTTTGCTGGTCACTTTGCCATCCGAGTATATCCCCTGGAAATCCGAATTTCCGAGGCTTTCAAATCCCTGTGTCAGACCTGGAGACTGGGCAACGACAACCCCGTCTGCCGTGGTAACGATAGCTTCATCTCTTACCGGAAGGATGACAAGGGCGTTGTCCAGTGAGCCGGATACCAGATCGATCTCCCAATAACGGTTTGCAGAGACTGCGGTGAGCGAAGGCGAGACGGGCAACGTGACGCCTGCTGGCTCAACGAGCCGTAAACCTACATCGGCTGTCGACCCCTGAACGTTCAGCAATTCCACAGGCAGATAGACGGTGCCGTTGCCCAGCGGAAAAAGTTTGTTGCCCGTTCCCTGATGGTATACTGCACCCTGGATGTGAGCATTGTCCGAGCCACCGGTGATCTGCGCGCCGGGCGAAAAGACGATCGTGGCATCATTTTCCGAGACGAGCGTTCCTGCCGAAAGGTCCAGCTGGTCTTCTATGGTAATATTGGCGAGGAAAAGTTTTTGTCCCCCGCCGCTAATGGTGAGTTTGCTGAAGGATTGGTCGTTGTGGTTGATGATCTGCGGGAGATCGCTGTTGAAGGTGATCTGTCCCTGACCTGCGTCGTACTGCGCATTGTTGATCCAGGATCCGCCCACCTGCACATCACCGTTGTTGATGATCGTGCCGTTGTTGACGATGGTATCTTTCACGTACAGGACAGCTGATGGTGAGATGGCAATGATTGATTGGTTATTATGAAGGCTTTGGCCGTGGGCCGAGGCTACGAATAAAATTAAAGGAACGATTACGGTTAGTTTCATAGACAGGATTATCCTTTATTTCTGGAAAGGGCGCGATCGATGGTGATCCAGGCCAGACCCGTTGAAATGACGGTAATAGAATATGCCACATTTCTGGTGATATCGTTTTCCACATACAATGGCTCGGAAGACCCAGCTCCGTCGAGTCCGTCAGATGAGGTCACCGTAACAGCCTCACTAAGGTTAACACCTTGTGATCGTATTATCAATATCCTCCCGGTGTTGTCGGTGGCTTTTGGAAGGACGATCGTAGCAGGTTTTGCAGTTCCAGAATTACTAATGAGAATATAATCATCTTTAGTGATGGTGTAACCGTCATCGAAAAATGTAAAGCTCATGAAATGTGATCCATTCACATTAAGCGCGCCTTGTGTGGAAGCGGTATTTACTGACACTGCAGACAAATTGATCGCCGGATTTCCTTTGGCATCCGGACTGGCTACAAGTGTTTCCCCTAGTCCTTCCGGGCTACTACCGGCAATGGCTACACTGCCTGCCGCGGTTAGTCTACCCTGGGCGTTCACAGTAAAAGTAGGGATCTGCGTTGCTGAGCCATAGGAACTGGCCAATACCCCTGTAGTGGTGAGTTTGCTGTCATTCACTGCAGCATTCCGAATATGATTGGTCGTGACAGCGCGGTTGACGTCGATAGTCGCGTCGTCTCTTAACTCCGTTGCTGTTACACCATCGGCAGCTATTGAGATGGTACCCGTGGTGATGATGGGTCCTCCTGTCAACCCGTTTCCGGTTGCAACACTAGTAACAGTACCACCGCCGAGAGAAGGCAAAGTTGCCCAGGCCGTGGCAGTTCCAACAGTTGTCAAAACCTGGCCGGGAATTGGAGAGGCCGCAATCTTGTCGGCAGTGATTCCCCCGATCTTGGCATTCGTTACCGCGCCGTCCGCGATCTTTGAGGTTGTAACGGCGTTATCGTTGAAGCTGAGCCCGCCATTAAAACTTCCCGTGATATCGGAAGCCGTGGGAATTTCCGTGTCCAGCACAACGGACCCGGTCAGGCGATTCGCGCCGATCAGGCCAGTAGTCATAGCGTTGTTGACTGCGTTAAGAATATTTGTTCCTGCGGTGGCAGCAATAGACGGGCTCGGGTAACTTCCCGCAAGGTCACCCGCGGCAGCCCCGCCTGGCAAAATACCAGTGATGTTGACTGGAGATACAGATGTGATACGTCCCTGCGCGTCGACGGCAACCTGAGGCACTACAGTAGCCGCACCGTAAGTTCCCGCCGTCACGCCTGTTGTTGAAAGTTTCGCGGAATTTACCGCACCGTCCGCGATCTTCAGGTTCGTGATTGTTCCATCGCCGATCTTTGCCGTCGTGATAGCGGCATCCGCTATCTTGCCGGTTATTACTGCAAGATTACCAAGCTTGGCAGTGTTGACAGCACCGTCGGAAATTTTGGTGGTCGATACAGCACCGTCGAGGATCCTGGCGGAGGTGATCGCGTTATCAGCTATTTGAAGGCCTGTATTGAAACTACCGCTTATCACGCCGCCCACGGCGGATTCTGTTTCCAACACCACTTCGCTCCCGAGCCGGTTTACATTCAGCAAAGCAGTGGTGGCGGCATTGTTCAGGGCGGACACAATTGTATTACCTGCGCCCAGGTTAAGACCCGGGTTCGGATAGGTGCTGGAAAGGATACCCCCCGCCGCACCTGCGGGAGTGACGGTCACATTGTTTCCCCCGCTGATGTTCAAAAGCCCGGTTGAAGCGTTGAATGTTAATGTCTGGTTATCGGTGTTTGTGCCGGCAAAAGGCGCGAGGTCGATTTGTGTCGCCGAGCCGTTATTTGTTATGGAAAGGGTATTGCCCGCCAGCTGCAGGTCCTGAATCTCATTGGTTGCGTCACCGTCACCGTCGAGGTAAGGGCTGAGGTCTATGATAGTTGCTGTGCCGTTGTCTGTTATCGTTAAATTGTTTCCGTTGAGGGCCAGATCCTGGATCTCGTTGGTGGCATCTCCGTCGGCGTCAAGATAAGGACTGAGATCAATGGTCGTGGCCGAAGCATTACTGGTAATGGTAAGGTTGTTGCCTGCCAGCTCGAGGTCCTGAATTTCATTGGCTGGATCACCATCGCCATCAGGCACCGCGGAAATTGTATTTCCGGTGATGCTTATGCCAGTTCCAGCCTCCAGACTCGTGTCGGTTCCGCTTCTGATCGGAAGCCATTGCGTATCCTGCCAGTAATAGAATTTCTGGTCATCGCTGTCGTAGACCATTAATCCATTGTCCTGAGAGCCGAGACTGATGCCATTGCGTTGCGCCGTCGTCACGCGCGGCACAAGAAACCCCTGGTTATTGCCCGGAGATCTCAGGTCCAGGACGGCATTTGGATTGGGGGTCGCCGTTCCGATGCCAACCTGCGCAACGGCGGCTCCTCCGAACGAAAAAGACAAGGCGAGAGCATAAAGTAATTTCATGTGTAAAGGTTAGGGTGACAGCAACTATTTCTATCGAAAGACCACAGGGGTGATATTAATAAAACTTACATTCCTAATGTAACCCCGAAGTGAGTTTTTACGGTTATTTTGCGTCTCAAACGCTTAGAAAATGAAATTCGGAACAAAAGCTGTACATGCGGGTGTGAAACCAGATCCCACCACGGGTGCTATTATGACGCCCATCTACCAAACCTCCACATACGTTCAGGAATCACCTGCCAAACACAAAGGATATGCATACGCGCGCGGCGCGAACCCTACCCGCAGCGCCCTCCAGAAAAGTATCGCCTCCCTTGAGAACGGCAAATTTGCTTTGTGTTTTTCTTCCGGCATGGGCGCCACCGATGCAGTGATCAAATTGCTGAATCCCGGAGATGAGGTGATCACCAGTAATGACCTCTATGGCGGATCTTATCGCATGTTCAGAAAAGTATTTGAAAAGTATGGGATCAAATTTCATTTTATCGACCTCACAAAGGCATCCAATATGGCGCCGCTCATCAATGCTAAAACAAAGCTGTTCTGGCTGGAGACGCCTACCAATCCATTGATGAACATCGTTGATATCAAGGCTTGCACCGACCTGGCAAAAAAGAATAAGATAACGGTGGCGGTAGACAACACATTTGCCTCACCTTATCTGCAGAATCCTCTGGACCTCGGTGCAGATATCGCAATGCATTCTGTGACCAAATACCTCGGCGGACATTCCGATGTGATCATGGGCGCGCTGGTAATGAATGATGAAAAACTTTTTCAGGACCTGGCGTTTATTCAGAATTCCTGTGGCGCCGTTCCTGGACCTCAGGATTCTTTTCTCGTATTGCGCGGCATAAAAACCCTTCATCTTCGCATGGAGCGCCATTGTTTCAACGGAAGAAAGATCGCAGAATATCTAAAAGCGCATCCAAAGGTCGGTAAAGTTTACTGGCCAGGATTTTCCGACCATCCCAACCATGATATCGCGAAAAAACAGATGCGCGATTATGGCGGGATGCTCTCCTTCACATTGAAAGATGATCGTGTTGAAAAGGCAACCACGTTGATGGAGAGCGTCGAATTATTTTCACTCGCTGAATCACTCGGGGGCGTGGAATCACTGATCAATCACCCTGCATCGATGACCCATGCCAGCATCCCAAAGGAAGAAAGGATCAAAAGCGGTTTGGTTGATTCCCTCATCCGGTTGAGTATCGGTGTGGAAGATGTGGAAGACCTCATTTCGGACTTGGATCGCGCACTGGAAATCAATTGATGCCATAGGCATGGCCATGCCACAATGGGCATTGGGCAGTTGACAAAGGGGCTCTCATTTGATCGCAGTCCTTCTATTACAAATTGTTTCACAACGTCGCACACCGCTGAACGAATTAACGGCATCTTAAGGCATCAATATATAACACACTATGCATTGGTTGATTTAAACACACCGAAGAGCTTATCGCAGACATCATAAATCGATACAACAAACTAAGGCCGCATCAAACCATTAACAAGTCCAATCCATTGCTACCTTTATGCTATGACCCGCATACTCATTGTCACCACATTTCTCCTATTTCTGAATTCATGTACCCCCTCTAGACTTCCCCAACGGGACTATTATGGGATATTGCGGATGGATGGATACAACGTCCGCCTTGTCTACAGCAACACGGAGACAAAGCCTTCATTTCACATCATCGGCTTTCGCGCTTATGAGGCACCTATCCACCATGTGTCGTTTAAAAATGATACGCTGCGGTTCAATCGCGAAGATGCGTTCTCGACCTACAAAGGTCATTACGACGCAAATACAGGAAAGATCACAGGATTATGGACGGGCGAGGATAGCATCGCTCGTCCCCTCATCTTTCTGCCCGCCAGGGTGGATACGATCGTAGGTCTGAATCCCCGCACAACCACCTCGTATGAATACGAGCAACCTCCTGACGAGAATGACGGCATCAGCGTGCGTTCCCTGGAAACTGCGAACATGAACACACCTGATGGACAGCCTTGTGCATGCGATCATGAAAAAGAAATTCGGGTATGTGCACAGCATGCTCATCGCCCGCAATAATTGTCTGGCACTGGAGGAATATTTTTACGGTTACAGGCGTGAAGCGCACTTCGGAATACAATCGGCAACCAAAAGCATGGTATCCGCGCTCACGGGTATTGCCCTTGCCAACGGTGAGATCGCCAGCATCAACACCCCGCTCTGTCATTATCTGCCACAATACGAAGACCTGCTTTGCAATTCGCAAAACAAAAGCATCACACTGCACGATGTGCTCAATATGTCCACGGGGTTGAAGTGGGATGAAGTAACTTATATCTATGGCGACGAGAGAAACTCCGCCGTCATTGCCAGCAATCAACCAGATGAGTTCCGCTATCTCCTTTCCCAGCCGCGCAGCCGGGAAAAAGTCTTTGCTTATAATTCGCTAAACCACGCATTCATGAGTCGAGTGCTGATGGAAACCACCCGCCTGGAGAACCCCGCTGAATTCAAACAACGGCTGCTGGAACCTCTGGGCATCACGCAATACGACCTGGGTGAATCTGAGGATGGGATCATCGGTGATATCTTTCTTCGCCCGCGTGATATGCTGAAGTTTGGCCTTCTATATCATAATAATGGAATTTGGAAAGGAAAACAGGTTGTGCCGTCGGGGTGGATAAAAGAGTCCACTTCTCCGAAGATCATTTTAGAACCGGGTTTCGGTTATGGCTATTTCTGGTGGACGAAACAATTTTCGTGGAAAAATAAAACCTTGGACAGCTACTTTGCCTGGGGCTTTGGAGGGCAGTATATTTTTGTAATACCCGAACTGGATCTTGTTGTGGTCTTTAACGGCACAAACTGGAGTACCGATCCGAAGAAGTTGTATTTCGAGATGATACAGGAGTATATTGTTCGGGCGTGTTACTGAATTTGAATCAGCCCGAAGCAGGCTCGCTTTCGTAAATCACCGGCAATCCGTTTTGTTTCGATCTTGAGCGTCATGCGTTCGAAGCCATCTGATCCGTGTATGATTTCAGGGCAAAAGCTATCTCAGTTTCAGACTACCTGATCCTGGTCTGCTGTGTGCTTGTAGGTAATGAATTTATAGACATCGAATTTGTTTAACTGCTTGTCAACCTGATATCCAATGAAACGCCCACTGGCCGTCACCATCATCGCATGGTTCTTCATCGCGGCAGGAGCCGCAGGCTTCCTGTACCATTTAAAGGAGCTGAACATCGGGGCGCCGTTTTCAAATGACGCAAGCTGGGTGCTGTTCGTCCGCCTGCTCGCCACCGTCGGAGGGATCTTGTTGCTGCGCGGATCGAATGCCGGGCGCTGGCTCCTGGTAAGCTGGCTGGCATACCACGTCGCATTGAGTTATTTTCACACGATTTCCCAACTGGTGACGCATGCCACCCTGCTGGCTGTGATCGCCTTTGCACTATTCCATCCCCGGGTGGCGGCATATTTCAGGCGTCCCGGTGGAAAATCGTAAGGACGTGCACTGATGTTGAGAAACAACAGTAAGGAGAATTCATTAACTTGTCACAACAAAAAGTGACTCTGAAATGCGATTGACAAAATACCTGGTGGTTGGCATCTGTTTGTTTTCAGTCGGCGCAATCCATTGCCAGCCTTATGATATCGTTGTGCGGGGAGGGCATGTCATCGATCCGAAGAACGGCGTATATGGGGTCCGTGATGTGGCCATCAGGGATGGAAAGATCGTCACCGTCGCGGACAGGCTCGAAACAGACGGGTCGACGCAGATCATCGACGCAAAAGGTCTTTACGTCACTCCCGGGTTGATCGACATCCATTCCCATAATTTTCCCGATATGCGTACGGGTGATCCGTTTCCGGACCACTTCACATTTCGCAACGGCACCACCACGACGATAGACGCGGGAAGTTCGGGATGGAAATCCTTCCCGGAATTGAAACGAACCGTCATAGACCGATCGGAAACGCGTGTGCTGGCCTGGCTCAACATTGTGGGAGAGGGTTACCGCGGCGGCGCCTATGAACAAGATACCAGCGACATGAATGCTAAGCTGACAGCGTCCGTGGCAAGGCGGTACAGCGATCATATCGTTGGCATTAAGGTCGCGCATTTCGAGGGACCGGAATGGACACCCGTAGACCGGGCCGTGTTAGCGGGGAAGATGGCCAATAACATCCCCGTTATGATCGACTTCGGCTCCTCCAATCCTCCCTTATCGCTGGATGAGCTTTACAACAAGCACCTCAGACCTGGAGATGTATATACACACTGCTTTGGCGGAATCAGAAACAACCAGGGCGGCGGACGGGAAGCCATCGTGGAGAATGGAAAACTCAGACCATTTGTCCTTGCTGCGCAGAAGAGGGGAATTGTCTTTGATGTAGGCTTTGGCGCGGCGAGCTTTTCCTTCGCGTGCGCCATTCCCGCACTGAAGAGCAACTTCTATCCGAATTCGATCAGCACGGATATGAATCGACACAGTTTCAATGCTCCGATGCAGAATATCTTAAATGTGATGTCCCTGTTCATGGCCATGGGTATGGAACTGAAGGATGTTGTCACCGCTGCCACCTGGAATTCAGCAAAAATAATCAAGCGTGAGGAGCTCGGTAACCTCTCTCCAGGATCATGCGCCGATCTTGCAATATTTAATCTCCACAATGGAAAGTTTGGATTTTATGATCGCGATGGCCAACGGATAGAAGGAAACAACCGCCTTGAATGCGAAGTCACCATTCGCGAAGGGAAAGTTGCTTATGACCTCAACGGAATCGCCAGGCCGATCATTATCCCGGAACATCGTCGGTATTAGTAAGAAATGCTTCCTGCTCAGAAACGATTAATTTTTTCTTGTACAACGATTTGGATGAGCTACATGTCCGCTATAAATTTAGTATTTCCCCGAAAATGATGGCCGGCAAGCTGGTTGATCTTAATACTTTGCCTCCAGCGATCTGCCCACTGAGGTTTATCAAGAGAAATACCTGGCGAAGGCAATGGTAGTCCGAACAATTTACAAAAATTCATTGAGGTGCACTCGCTCGGATTAAAATGTCGTCATCACGGCTGGCAGCGGGAATCAGGCTTCCATCAACAGGATCACGAGCAGATTAATGATGGATATGATTTGATCGCAGAAGAGAACTCTGACCGAGGCGAATGAGGAGCACGCACGAATTTTCCTCTCCTTCAGGAGAGGCTGAAAAAGAGAAGAAATTAAAATGCGCAAGCTGAATGGTGAGGTAGATACCTGGCGGTGAAGAGGTATCATGCGTGTACCACTGAGTGTGTTCCCCTTATTTGCTATCAAAGTGCAATCCACTTCGTGCGTGCGTTATCAAGGGGGTCCTTCGCTCCGCACCAGGCCTGCGCGCTTTCCTCGCTCAGGATTGGTGGTTTTCTGAAAGGATGCAGGCACCACAAGACGCTCAAGAAGTTACTACCGGCGAATAATGATTTGATCGCAGAAGAGAACTCTGACCGAGGCGAATGAGGAGCACGCACGAA
>JBBEBN010000377.1:0-1833 GCA_040882305.1 Cyclobacteriaceae bacterium | reverse complement strand
TGAGTGTGTTCCCCTTATTTGCTATCAAAGTGCAATCCACTTCGTGCGTGCGTTACTAAACCATATTGCCCTTCATGAGTTCAACTAACATCCCTTTGAAATTCTCCTTTTTATTCAAATGAGGTAGGGGTTCTTTCGGTATGGGCACACCCAGGAATTTACAAAGCGGTCCCCAGCCTTCACTAACATCGTACACCAGCAATTTTTCTCGTGGAACATACTCTTTAACATCTTCAATGTGCTTATTAAATACTTTCTCGGCGAATGCTTTGTCCGCAAATTTACCTTGAAGGTGCGTGCCAAAAATTGTCCCCTTCGCAAATTTCACACACTTGATCACGGACCGGAGGCGGGGATTGAACAGTAGTTTTGACATCATCACCAGCTTCTGGCCGATGGTCTGCGGTCCCGCCTGCCAGATGGTACTGTAAATACTGGAGTACCAATTCTCAAAAGGTCTTACCGTTAAAATAACTTTTGCATCGGGGTACCGTTTCATGTGCTCCTTGTACCATGGGTAGCCTGGAAAGTCCACCGTTGCCTGGAAGCCATCATACAGTTCATCCCAGTTCGTAGTGCCCGACTCTTTCAGCCTTAACCAAAGATGAAGAGTCTTGGGATGCACCAAAAGCTCTTTCATATGATACGTTTTCTTGTAGCCAAGTTTTTCAAGGGATTCCTTGAGGGTATTCGTACCGGTTCGGGGTAATCCGGCACCAATAATTTTGATTGACATTTTGGTGATGTTTAGGTTTTAAGGTAGCAGAATGACAGGGAAGTTAATGTTTATTTCTCTTGCGGGTCAAGTATTAATGATTAATAATTACTCCCATAAGGATTAATTACTTAAGTTTATTGGCCTCAATCCAATCACCATGAACAAAACTCACCTTTCCCGCCTGCTGTTGGGATGCTTATTGTTGATAGTGTCTTCATCCTGCCAAACCGACAAGACCGACGCTGCGAATCCGAAATCAACCCCCGGAAAAGACAGGAATATGTTTGGACATAGAATTCCGCGCGGGTTAACGATCAACACCGAAGGTCTTACGGAAGGTTACATCATGTTTGCCGTGCCGAATTCTGCTTCGATGTACCTGATCAACCGAAAGGGTGAAGTGGTTCATGAATGGAAAGGAAATTATCCGGTGATGGGTGCCTATCTCTGTGAAGATGGCTCGCTTGTTCAAAATGCCGCAGACCCTGATTTTCCAGTTTTTGCGGGAGGGGGAGAAAGCGGAAGAGTGCAGAAAATATCCTGGGAAGGCAAAATACTGTGGGATTTTGAATACGCAAATGAAGCGTTTCACGCACATCACGATTTCACGATGATGCCCAACGGAAATATTCTCGCCATTGCATGGGAAGCCAAAACTCTGGAAGAAGTCCTGGCAGCAGGGAGAAAACCTGAACTAACACCAAAAGCTGGCCTTTGGCCTGACAAGATCGTTGAAATTGCACCTGAAGGTCCACGCGGAGGAACGATCGTGTGGGAGTGGCATATCTGGGATCATTTGATCCAGGATCATGACCCAACGAGGGCTAACTATGGAAAACCGGCGGACCACCCTGAATTACTGGACTTCAATCTTGGAGATTCCTTACCCCCGCTCATCACGCAGGACAGCATGGATATTTTGAAGAAACAGGGGAGAGGATGGAGAAATCAAACACCCGAAAATATCGGATCAGATGTTTACCATGTGAATGCCATCAAGTATAACGCTGACCTGGACCAGATTGCCATTAGCTCGCCCAGCTTGAGTGAGATCATCATCATAGATCACAGCACCACCACTAAACAGGCAGCCGGCCATTCGGGTGGTCGATGGG
>JBBEBN010000376.1:10484-11217 GCA_040882305.1 Cyclobacteriaceae bacterium | reverse complement strand
ATTTTATGGAAATCAAATACCTGTGCTTTGGTGGCATCCAATGACCTGTTCCGCCGCGCACGACTGACTACTCATTACTGACAATTACTGACCACTGACTACCGAACATGATACAACCTTCGAAATTGCGACAGCTCCTGCAAATGCCCGTGATCGTGGCAGCGCTGGGCTACTTCGTGGATATCTATGACCTCCTCCTCTTCAGCATCATCCGGGTGGAAAGCCTGCGGTCGCTGGGTGTATCGGAGCAGAACCTGTTGAACGACGGCGTGTACCTCCTCAGCGTACAGATGGGGGGACTCCTCGTCGGCGGTATTCTCTGGGGAGTACTCGGCGACAAGAAAGGAAGGATCTCGGTGCTGTTCGGCTCCATCCTCATCTACTCCCTGGCGAACATCGCCAACGGATTTGTGACGAGCGTAGAGCAATACGCCGTGCTGCGGTTCATCGCGGGCGTCGGGCTCGCCGGCGAGCTGGGCGTTGGCATCACGCTGGTGGCCGAAGTGCTGCCGAAGGAGATCAGGGGATATGGTACATCGCTGGTGGCCGGCGTCGGAATGCTCGGCGCCGTACTGGCCTACTTCGTCACGGAGTTCGTCGAATGGCGGGTAGCGTACTTCATCGGCGGCGGAATGGGGCTCCTCCTTCTGGTGATGCGGGTGAAAGTATTCGAGTCCGGCATTTCTACGAAGATCAAGGCAAAAGCCGTATCGAAAGGAAATTTCTTTCAGCT
>JBBEBN010000376.1:0-10474 GCA_040882305.1 Cyclobacteriaceae bacterium | reverse complement strand
CGCCACGCGCCAGCGTTTCTTTAAGTACCTACGTTGTATCCTGATCGGCGTGCCGGTGTGGTTTGTGGCGGGCATCCTCATGACGTTTGCGCCGGAATTCGGCGATGCCCTGAACCTCGACGGTCCCGTCGAAGCGGGGAAAGCGGTGATGTGGGAGTACATTGGCCTTACGTTCGGGGATATATCCAGTGGAATTTTCAGCCAGTATTTCCGGAGTCGCAAGAAGGTGGTGCTCTTGTTTCTCCTGCTGGCGAGCGTACTGATAGCCGTGTACCTGTTTGTACCCCTGCATCAGACCGCGGTCTTCTATGGCCTTTGTGTCTTGCTCGGATTTGCCGCCGGCTACTGGGCGCTTTTTGTCACCATCGCCGCCGAGCAGTTCGGTACCAACCTGCGGGCTACTGTAGCCACCACCGTTCCCAACTTCGTGAGGGGAAGCGTCATCATCATCACGCCGCTCTTCGTCCTGTTCAAGGATCAGTTCGGGATCCTGCCGGGCGCGGGCCTCGTCGGCCTGCTCTGCATGGTCACGGCCCTGCTCGGGCTCTGGAAGATGGAGGAGACCTTTGGCAAAGACCTCAATTTCATAGAAGAATCACCCGTGGGTGAGACGGCGAAAGCCGCGGCGCTGAAACCCGGAGCCGCAATTGACCGCTGACATATTGATCCCTGATATAAAACCATCATGAAAAAACAAATACTCATTGTGCCGGGAGATGGCATCGGAAAGGAAGTCACCTCCTGCGGAAAAGCGGTGCTGGAGAAAATTGCCGCGGACAGCGGATACCACTTCACCTTCGACGAGGCCATCATGGGACACGTCGCTATTGAACAGACGGGCGCGGCCGTATCGGACGAGACCATAGCAAAAGCCAAAGACTGCGACGCCATCCTCTTCGGCGCCGTCGGTCACGCCAAATACGACAACGACCCGACCCTGAAGGTAAGGCCGGAGCAGGGCCTCTTCAGGATGCGCAAGGACCTGGGCTTATACGCCAACCTGCGCCCTATTGTATTGTTCGAGGAGCTGCTGGACGCCTCCAGCATCAAACCCGACGTGCTGAGAGGAACGGATATCCTGTTCTTTCGGGAGCTGACCGGCGACTGCTATTTCGGTGAAAAGAAGAGGAGCGCGGACCGCAACACGGCGTCGGACCTCATGGTGTACCACCGCTATGAAGTGGAGCGCATTGCCATCAAAGCCTTCGAAGCAGCCCGTTCGCGCAGGAAGAAGGTCTGCTCGGTCGACAAGGCGAATGTCCTGGAGAGCTCCCGCCTGTGGCGCGAAGTGGTGCAGGACGTCGCCAGGCGGTATCCCGATGTCGAGACAACACACATGTTCGCGGATGCCACCGCCATGCAGATCATCAAAAACCCCCGCCAGTTCGATGTGATCCTCACGGCGAATCTTTTCGGGGATATCCTTACCGACGAAGCCTCGCAGATCGCGGGATCGATCGGTATGCTCGCCTCCGCATCCATCGGCGATGGTACCGGGTTCTTCGAACCCGTTCACGGCTCGGCCTACGATATCGCGGGGCAAAACAAAGCGAACCCCCTCGCTTCCATCCTGTCTGCGGCGCTGATGCTGGAGATCAGCTTCGGGTTGAAGGAGGAAGCCAGACGGGTGACAGACGCCATCGACCGCGTGCTGAAGGCGGGATTCCGGACGCAGGATATCGCCAGCGCTGCGACGGAACGGAAAAAAATACTGGGCACAAGAGAGATGGGCAGCGAGGTGCTCAACTTTCTCAGCAAACAAGGGCAGGAAAAAGGCGTTGCCGTACACTGATGACTGTCAATTGATTTCCCTCGCAGGCCCGGAGTGTCTTCTCTCAATCTGGTCCTGCATTTCTTCCAGTGGTATTCCTTTGGTTTCAGGCACAAAAACGGCTACCCAAATCAGTTGCAGGATCATCATACCCAGAAAAATGCCGAAAATGATATACGGCTCAAGTCTCTCTGCCATCAGCGGGAAAACCAACGTGAGCAACGCAGCAAAAAGCCAATGTGTGAAGCTGCCGAGCGATTGTCCGAATGCCCGTTGTCGATTGGGAAAAATTTCGCTGATAAAGACCCAGATCACTGCACCTTGCCCGACGGCATGTGCGGCGATGAATGCAAAAATGTACACCGGCACCATCCCCACATTGCCTGAAGCAAAGGCCCAGGTGGTCAATCCAAGCGAAACGATATATCCAAAAGAGCCAATGAACAGCAACTTCCGCCGACCCAGCCTGTCGATCATCCATAAGCCCACAAACGTGAAGACGAGGTTTGTAATTCCAATTCCGACGGATTGCAACAGCGCTGTCTCGGATGCAAGGCCGGTCATCTCAAAAATGCGTGGCGCAAAATAAAGGATGGCATTGATGCCTGAGAGCTGATTGAAAAATGCAATAAAAAAGGCGAGCAAAACAGGTTTGAGCAGTCGTCGGGTGAACGGTGTGTCGGACCGTTTGCCGTCAGTGCCGGAGGCAATAATTTCATGGTACAACAGATTAAGTTCTTCCTCTGTCGCTCCGGCGTTCGTCTTTCTTAATACACTCAAACCGCCCGCCAGGTCTTTTTTCCGAACAATCAGCCAGCGGGGACTCTCGGGCAGCCCAATACACAACAGGGCAAAGAGCAGCGCAGGAATCGCCTCCACGCCGAGCATCCACCGCCAGGCATGCTCTCCAATCGCTGCCAGCAGGGAGTTAGAAACAAAAGCGACCAGGATACCCAACACAATATTAAACTGGAACATCCCCGCAAGGCGGCCGCGGTACTTCGGCGGAGCAATCTCGGAAATAAACATGGGAGCAGCTACCGTGGAGATGCCGACACCAAGTCCCCCAATGAACCGGAAAAACATAAAAGAATACACCTCCGGAGCAAGGGCGGATCCGATCGCTGATGACAGGTAGAGTACCCCGATCCACAGCAATGTCTTCTTCCTGCCAAAACGTTCTGAGGGCCACCCACCCGTCAATGATCCCAGCACAGTACCCCATAAGGCCATGCTGATGGCTAACCCGTGCAACGTAGTGTCTAGTCCCCAGAGTGATTGAATGGTCTGCTCCGCGCCAGAGATCACGACCGTATCAAACCCAAATAGAAATCCTGCCAGGGAAGCGACGACAGCACTTTTGTACAAAAAATATTGACTTTTCATATTCTCAGTTGATGGCACGAGCTCACCATGTCCTTTACGCAAGTGAGACGCAGTACTATTTAACGAATTAAAATGTTCACGTCAACTCGCCTTAGCTACATTTTCCTGGCAACTGTTATATAGTTTTTTCCTGGGAGGCCCGGAACTGGATCTGGTGAGATAAATTTCCGGAAAGTACAGGAGTCTGCCAATCCCGGTATTCTCACTCATTGCAGGATGTCACGCTGCGCCAACGCTACGATCGCCTGGAGTATTGGAGATCGCTTATGCGCTTCAAGAAGATCTTGAGCGTGAAGCAGAAATCACCGGGACGCAGAGTATTTTCAAATGTCCGCTTCTGCCCCGGAATCACTCCTTACTTCTCTTGACAAATTTGATTTTCGCTATTTTTGATGATCCCGGCTCATCCATGAGAGGAAATGCCGGGATCAATAAAATTATCAGTTGTTCAGTTATTTTATCAACAGACGCTTCACGAAGCGGTTATCGTCGTTTTTAACACGGACTATATATACGCCGGGTAAAAGGTTTTTCTTCACCTGCATGGCATATGTATCGCAGTCGCCGCAGTTGATCTGTTCCGAGAAGACCACATCCCCCCTCATGTCGATAATTTCAACAAATGCTGCAGTACGATCCTTGCCGCGTTGTCCGGAGATTGTCAATTCTGTTTGACCACCGGGCGCCGGATTGGGATATACGTTGAGTGGCACCAGCCCACTTTCAGTGGAAGCCGCTGCCAGATGACCTTCCTCTGCGATAGTGAAATTGACTGTGAGAGGAGTGCCTGCGGTTCCTTGTTTACGGTCCAGCGAGTAAGGGATAACGTCAATCCTGTGTTCTCCAGCAACAGCTCCCCCCCACGGAAGGTAGTTCCCGTTGTAATCTCCGCCGATGGCAAACGGCGCCGCGTTTTCCATTCTCACCTCTTTGTTCTGATGTTTGAAGAGAACACTTCCGGGGTTGTTGATCGCATCGTAACGAATATTGATGCGGGTTCCGCTGGCCTTCACAAAAACATCGCCGTTGTTCAATGGCTGGATATCTTCGTCAGTATCTGCATTTACGATCGTGAATCCTGACTCGGTAATTTCCGGTTGAATGATCGTGAATGAGATCGACACTGTATTTCCCCTGATACCTGTTCGATTAGGGCCAGTGTACGGAGTGGCTTCGATCGAATAGGTGCCAGCAAGCCCGGCTTTCCAGGGCATGTAGTTTCCGCTGAGATCGCCCGCGAGGGAAAATGGCGCAGCGTTCTCCACCCTGTAAATATTGTCCTCGATCTTGAACTCAACGCTGCCTGGATTATATACCGCGTTAAAGCGAACGTTGAAATAGGAGTTGGCTGGTTTGACGAAAGTTTCTCCCTCCTCTATGGAGCCAATGTCTTGGTCCGTATCCGCATTCACGAGTGTAAAACAACCGATCTCAGCACAAGTCTCAATGTGCACCGTGAAGGTGGCCGATAATGTGTCTGTTGGGGTACCACCGGCATTCTGCCCGGGATACGCAATGGCTGTAAGCTTATATTCTCCGTTGGGCAGGTTTAGCGACTCAAAGTCTCCGTTTGTGTCGGGTAATACAGCAAAGGGGGGCACGTTGTCGATTGACTGTTTTCCATTGAGGGAAAAGACCACCGATTTGGTTAAATCATTTGCTTCAACGACGATGTTCATATCGGGAAAAACGTTTACAAATCCATCCGTTACGTAGTATTCCATTTTGCCATCGTAGAAAGGATCTACCATATAGAAGTAGCCCAGGTCAGCTTCGGTGGCAAAAGTGGTGACCGTATCCATACCCACGGTGCTCCCGCCACCACCCTGAAGAAATACATCGAGAATATAGACATAAGTGATGTCAGGAAGAACGTAGTCGTCGATATAGTTCACGACGGTTCCCGAATCAGGAAGCACGAATGTTTCAAGCAATACTCCCTCTTCTCCGCCTTCCCGTATCAGTTCGTAGCGCAAGTCACTGAGCCCACGGTCGTGGAGTGTGATGTGAACCGAGCCGTCTGGCATCGCCTCGGCCTCAAAGTCCGCTATCTTGAAAACCTCCAAGGTACTCATGCCTGTAATGCCTGCGAAGGTCGATGTCTGTCCGCCAAGAACGCCGCGCAATGTGTAGTAATAAGGAGTGCCCTGAGTAAGTCCAGTATCGACATACCTGCCTGTCTCTCCGCCCCGGGTGGCGAGCAGTCCGAACGGACCCTCGTGTGTAGGTGCTCTGTAGATTTCTGTGAGCGCACCGGGCACCGGATTGCGAAAGTCGATGGCGATCGACGTCTCCGTGACGGGAACGCCGGGCCTGCTTTGGAATGTCGGATACGACATGGGATTATAGTTCGCGGTATTGACCGTGGCACTGGTGACACTTGGATACACCGTTCCATTGACCGTGGCATCTACCGTATAGGTCCACGCTGCGTTGTACACCATGGGTTGCGGGTGGTCGAGGACAATATAAAACCCGCCTGAGTCAGGGGCGGCGAAGCTCCTGACAAGCACGCGAGTTCCGCTGCCTGACAATGATCGATAGATCTCGTAAAATGTGTCGTCGTTACTCCTGTCCCTTAATGTTACCTGGACGGACACGGGATTGATGGCCATCAATTCTACAGTTGGGTTGACAAATGTGTTTTCTTCGGTGCCACCGCGGGCCCGGAAATTAATGCCATTGTCCAGAGGATGAATGGCCAACGTTAGCGTGTGAACCATAAGGTTCATCAGAATGGCGATCGTGATAATGAGTCGCATAGAGATAAAAAGTTATTTTGTTTGTTTTATTTAACGCCGCTCTGAAGCGGCAGTAGCCTCATCTCATCTCGTATCGCATCAGCACGACGGGAATTTCAGCAAGGCACATAAATATGCGCATTGCCATACAATGGTCTAATAACCGAAATCATCGAAGTTGACGATTGTTGTTATCGGGCGTGATACTGCCGGTGTAGGTGAATTATTTGATTCGCGAGAACAAAATGTTATTGAAGCGAATCCTCAGTCTAAAATCTTAAATCTCTATGCTTCCTGGCTTAAGTCTGATCTGGAATGGTGATTTGTTTGGCGAGCTCGTCGGGACGAGTGTTCGGTACTTTTATTTTTTGCCCGGCGGGTTTTGTTAGCGAACGATGCACTTATGAGTATTGGAGTTAAATTAGTTTGATAGTTTTGCTTTGTAATGGTATACAAAATATCCCGTTTAGTGCGGATATATGCACCTTTCCCGGGGTGTAAATTTGAAATATATGCACCTGGCGTATATATTCACATTGTTAGCGCGCAAGCCATTTTAATGAAATGACAGACTACGAATTAGAGAAATGGATTTGGACTGAGAAGGACTTTGAACAAATGGGTTGGCATGACGCCACCGTTTACGGACTTCGACTGACAGAGAATCTTGAATTAGACATCGACTACATTTTGCAATGGAATCAACCGGACATAGAAGGTTTTCATTCTACGCGCGCAACAAAGTGCATAATCAATGGCGGAATCACTTTAAGTTTGTAGTTTTAGTTTTCAAATTACGTTTGGTTTCACGGGACAGTGACGCACATCTTATTCCCGCCACTGCTTATGCACAAACGTTGTAGCTCATGAACAATTAAACCACACCTTAAAAGATACTGACATGAAAACATCGTTATCTGTTTTATTACTAATTCTCGTCCTTTCTGGTTGTGCAAATCAGAGGGTAGACCAGAATACCGAAGCCGAAAAACTAATGGAGTTGTCAAGAAATTGGGCACTTGAAGCTCAAAGCGCGGACAATGAAAGAATCCTGAGTAATTGGGCCCCCGATGCGATGGTTATGCCCCCTGGTCAACCATCGATAAAGGGACATGACGCCATCAGAAAAATGTTGGAGGAATCTTCCAGGATACCCGGTTTTGAAATTAACTGGGAGCCTAAAGAGGCTTTTGTTTCAAAAAGTGGAGATTTAGGGTACGTAATTGCTCATAACTATATTAACGTGACCGATTCTGTGGGAAAGACAATTACTACATTCCACAAGGCCGTGGAAATCTGGAAGAGACAGGAAGATGGTTCATGGAAAAATGTTGTAGACATATTTAATCATGATCCAACATTGACATCAATCAAATGATGAATTGATCAGATAAAGGTGTGGCTGAAGATCGATCTAAAGCCAGGCAACGAGACACAACGTTCTGTACTGCATGGCCGGGTGTGGAATACATCTGCGCTATGATCATTAACTTGGTTTCCGGTTCGTGAGACACTGACAGACCACGAAGCCGGCCACGCATTACAGAGTTACCGTTCTGCCGAAGTTTTGTCTTTCGTCTTGTTCGACTTCTTAATCGGTTTCGTTTTTGAATCGTGTAAAAGTCCTGCTCTACATTTATTGGATATCGACAGGTTTTGTATTGTCGCCGGGAAACAGATCAATCATTTTAACAAGCGGATCAACAGTAATGGTGATAGGTTGTCGATAAACTGTCATGACACCGTGAATCTTACCACCCCGCGCGCTGAATTGTTTGACTACCCTCTTTTCATCTTCGAGCAGAAGGCCGATGTCGACAAGTTCATCTGCGTGTAACTGTACCCGCTGTCCAAAGCCATTCTCCTCATATTTCGTCACTTCTGCTGTGAATGTTATTTCATATTGATCCGCGGAAACTCTTAGGGACCGGTTCTCAATTATTTTTGAATCGTAAAGAATTATTTTTTTGAAGCGTTCGTCGATCTTTTCATGATCGGATGCAGCGCTTACTTTGTACAACGCGTTAATAAGATCTATTGATGAGGGTGGCGTGTCTGGATATGCATGATGCTCAAATAACGAATTCAGCGCCGCATTGATTGAATCTTCACCAACAAGTTGTTCGAGTTGATACATCACCACCAACCCTTTATCGTATGGAATGTGCGGAGTCTCAAATGTGGTTTTATAAAGTGGCTTCTCTTCGGAGAAACTTCGCGCAGTCAGGTAAAGATCGAGGTGCATTTTAACGGTTTCAATGACCGCCTGGGTTCCATGTGCGTTTTTCAGTAACATCAATTCGGTATATTTTGCCAGCGTTTCAGTAAGAACCCAGGAGCCCTCTTTGTATTCAGGCACAAAGGATGAAGAGCCCCACCATTGATGGGATAATTCATGGCCAGCAAGCTTGTTGATCAACTCCTGTTGTTCCCGATTTTTCACGTTAGTAAAAAAGCCGCCATCTTCCTTCATATAGATGGTGCCAGGATAGGCAGTGGCTGCAAAGCCCTCAGCGAAAGATGAAACTTCAGCGAAACGGATTGCTTTATGGGGGTAATCGCCAAAGTTCTTTTCGCAATACGCCAGGCTGGTTTTGATCTGATTAATCAGTTCCATGACATTTGTTTCATGCCCTTGATGATAGTAAACTTCAATAGGGATATCGTTAAATGAATTTGTTTCGATCTTGTACCTGGCGGAGGCGAAGGCAAATCTGAAGGGTATTGGTTTTTCGGTTCTGTAGTGAAAATAATTTCTTGATGATGCGGACCACCTGTTTACCAGATCACCTGATCCGATGACCGTTTGTTCTTCTTCTGTAGAAACAATGGCATCAAGGTGGATGTATTCGTGAGGATAAGGATCAGGGGCCGGGTCTTCAATTTTTTTCAACTCGTCCTGTGGAGGCAACCCGCGCTTGTGCCGCTCGATTGAGTTTGTCAATTCGTTTCCACTCTCATAGCCAAGTCTTGGGTAATAGTTACTGATCCTCATAAATGAGCCATTCCTAATAATGGAATTGAAGGCTGTGTGACCCAAAAATGGTGACCAGTGGGAGCTAAAGCTGAATTTCATCGTAACCTTGCCACCCGGATCGAGCGCTTTCGTCAACAGGTACCAGTAGTGCCCAAATTCCTCTTCACTTTTTATAAGAGTGCCTCCGGCTATTTGCAGGTTTGTTAACGTGATATTTGGCGCCGTATAAATTAGAAGACTATCAATACTTTTCCCCGTGCGATTGACCAGTACATATTGGCCCTGCACTTCATAGCGCTGCCGTGACGGATAGAGGTCGATGCTCGTTACGACTCCAGAAACCACGGGCTGCCTTGCCGTTTGAAATCTTTTGTACCGTATTTCATATTCTTCTTTCCAATCGTTCAGGTCCGTCTCCGTAATGTACGCATGGTCAATATTGGTCTGATAAAAAATATAGCCACCTGTCAGGATGAAGGTGGTCGTTACTGCAATCAGCCACCTGTTTTTTGCCAGGCTTTGGAATGAACCGTTGTTCTTCAGGGAACTTGTCACGATAAACATACCAACGGCCAAAGATGACCACATCACCATCTGCCAATGGAATGCAGTAATGTAGTTTCCGAAGCCGTTCATATCGGAGTAAGGGATGCTTAAAGTATTCGCATACCGGAACAGTGGATGAAAGATCCCGATGTAGCGCCCCAGATTTGTGCAGAGAAGGAGCGTTATGACGGAAGCCAAAGCCAAACCGCCATACTTATTGGGGACGCAGGTTTGAACAGCCATTGCAAGAACTACTATGAGCACAATCGGTAATCCAAGCAGGTAAAATAGCGCGCCGTATAAGCTTAAAGATATGGGTGATCCTTCGATCACCTGCAATACGATTCCAATCAAGCAACTCACCGACAGGAGTAGCACAGGGATCAATGATAGAGACAGAAATTTGGAGAAGAAGACAGCCCCGTGATGCTGTGGAGTAGCGCCGTCTATATGACTGAAGTTCGCTGTTTTGCTCCTCCAGATGATTTCGCTTGAATAGAAAAGAATGACCAATACGGCGAAGAAGGGAAATACTTGCATGATCTTTGAAATGATCAAGCCTGTAGTTGCATATCGTTCACCATAGCGTGGACCGCCATGTACCGAATTATATAATTCGATTCCCAGGAATGCGGTCCAAAGAGCCGTTATTATAATAAGGGGGATTCCCGTGATTGCTGACCGGACATCCAGTTTGAATATACTTCCCAAGGTTAACAGGTAATGCTTTCGCGACATAACATTTGTGGCAACGGGTCGATAACTTCCTGGCGACTTTTTCTCAGCTTCATGCAGTTGCAAAGGCCCTTTACCCGTTGATTCGATATTTCGAAAAGAGAACCTGAGAAATGAAAAGGTCAGGATGGCAGCTGACACGAACAGATACAGGACCCGGTTTAGGAGAAAATCTCCTGACATTGAAAGCTGTAACGTATTTCTTTCAAGCGCGGTCCAATAGCGGGTTTGTTCAAAGTACGCCGCTATCCCTAATGGATCGAGCTTTGCAAAGAGACTTGCTTCTTCCGGAGAGGACGCGGACGACCCAGCGATGAG
>JBBEBN010000375.1:0-11268 GCA_040882305.1 Cyclobacteriaceae bacterium | reverse complement strand
AACCGAAATTTGCGGATATTTCGATCCGCCCCACAAAGCGCGTGCGGTTGCGCTTGAGGACCTCCACCACATTGCCTTCGCGGTGTTCACCATGACGTGTGGGAAAGATTGTGATCTTGACGGTGTCACCATGTACAGCGGATGCGAGGTCTTTTGCTTTGATATAGACATCCTGTTCTTCACCGATATTGACATATGCAAACCGCGAGCTGACATGGTCAACCACGCCGGTAAATTCTTCTTCGGCCGCCTTGTTGCCGACACTTCTATTGGCAACAAAGCTGCCGTTGCTGAGTTGTTTGATGCGACCTGATTCCAGCAGGGAATCCATAAATCGTTCGATTTTCTTGAGGTCTTCCTTTTTCTTGGCTCCGGTTTTACGAATAATCTGTGTTAGGGTAAGGCCGTGGCGGGGTTGCGCATCCAGAAGGCTCAGGATGACCTGTTTATGCCTTCCCGTCTGGGTATTCTCTTTATGCTCCTTTTTTTTTGTTCTTGTTTCTTTCTTCTTTTTGCTCATGTGCAGATTATGCCGTTAGGATATTTGCTTCGGGGATCAAGGGATAGCCTTTCAGCTTTAAAAATAATTGTGCCAGTACGACCACGTCAGCCCTGCAGTATTCCGCTATTTTTTCCAGGTCTTTGTCGTGGTGGTAAACATAGTTGACCTGGCTTCCGTCGATTTCGTTTTTGCTGGATGGGATTTGGAAGAGGGTTGCCAGCAGGTCGAGTGAAATATAATGTTTATAATCTCCGAATTTCCACAGTTCCATGGTGTCGAGATGTGGTACTTCCCAGCCGCGCTTGCCTGATAGATTCAGTACTGCCGGTAAAGATATGGAATTAATCAGCATCCTTCGGCAAAGATAAGGGTAGTCGAACTCTTTTCCATTGTGGGCGCAAAGGCGGAGGTTGGAAGCATCAAATTTTTCAACCATCTGCTTGAAGCTCATCAAAAGGTCGGCTTCATCCGGATCGCTATACACTTTTGTCTTCAAACCCAGGTGACCGGATTCGTGGTCGAGGTATTTTCCCACCGCGATACAGACGATCTTTCCGAATTCCGCGTAGATGCCGGCGCGCTCGTGAAACAACTCTTCATCCGTTAGCTTTGTATCGCGCCGGAAAAAATTCGCCTTCCGCGACCACTGCACTTTCATGCGTTCGTCCATAGATGCATAATCAGCGGTGGAGGCTACCGTTTCGATATCAATAAAAAGTGTGTCGCGCAATTCTGGTGCCATGAGGGTAAATAATTCTTAAAGTAAAGATAAATAGGGGATATAGGGAAATAGGGACATAAGGTTCCATGGCTAAACGAATACTGTTCTGTTAAGTAAGGAAATTGTACTGACAGTTTGTGTCATGAGTGCAGGACACCTTCCATCTCCAGCTCCTGGATATAGGAAATGTTTTCATCGCGTATGGTGTCCGGGACGAATAAAAAGCGTTTGTCATAGATCTGGGTTCCGATGTAGTAGCTCACCCAGTACTCATTGTTGAGGTGAAAGACGGCGGGATCGATGGGTTCGATCAAGGCGGAGCTGTGCGAAGGAACGGTTTCCAGAAAATGACGGAGGATGGACGTGTTTTGTTTTTCACCATCTTTTTCACCGTACCCCTTGCTGGCCACCAGTGTATTTTCAAGCGGAAAGTCATTGTTGTTGATGAGATACACTTTCCATTCGTGCGTGCCGGCGCCTTCCCGGCGTGCAATGGCGAGGGTTACGTTTTTTACTTCGGGTACAATAATGTCTTTGATCATGCAGTTGCCTCTATCCCGATAGCTAACGGGACCCCTGAAGGGGACTTAAAAAAAAAGTTTTTCAAAATTCTTAGAATCATTCGTAATCAGATCCATTCCATGCCGAACTGCTGCCGCAATTTCTCCTTTAGGATTTCCTGCACTTCAAAAATATCCTGTTTGTGTCCGAGTTCCTTTTCCATGGAAGTAACGGATTTTTCAGCAATACCACAGGGGACAATGTAATCAAAATAACGAAGGTCGGTGTTCACATTGAAGGCGAAGCCGTGCATGGTAACCCAGCGGCTGGTTTTCACGCCCAGGGCACAGATCTTTCTCGCATCATTTGGATGATCAGCGTCTATCCACACACCGGTGAGGCCCGGTATCCTTCCTGCCGGAATACCGTACTCTGCAAGCGTCCGGACAACGGCTTCCTCCATTAGCCGCATATACTTATGGATGTCAGTAAAAAAATTCTCCATGTCGATCACCGGATAGCCGACGATCTGCCCGGGACCGTGATACGTGATATCGCCTCCGCGGTTGATATGGTAGTAAGTCGCATGGATGGAACCAAGCGCTTCTTTGGCGATCAGCAGATTTTTCTCATTCCCGCTTTTGCCCAGCGTGAAAACATGGGGGTGCTCACAAAAGATCACATAATTTTCAGTTGCTTTCTGTGCTTCGCCAGGCAGGGAACGGTTTTCAGATTTTACTGTCAGGGTCTTATTGAAGATCTCCGCCTGGTAGTCCCATGCTTTCTTGTAATCAACAAGACCAAGGTGAATGAATTGCGTTTTCTTATTCATAGCAGAACCTGAACGGTATCTCAGGCCTGCCTGCCGGGAAGGCCTCCGCTCCAGCAGGCAGGTCTTCGCTTTATTTAATTTTCTCCAGTTCAGCCTTCAGGTAAACGATGGACTCAATGGGATCCGGTTCCACTCCATTTTCTTTTGCCAGGTAGTAGGATATCCAGTCCGTGAGGTGGATCAGGTAATAGTATTGTTCCAGCAGCGATGCCCCCTCTCCGATAACATCGATGATAGGATTGGATTTCTTCTCGAAGATGTCGCGGCAGATCTCCATCCTTTTCTCCACCCTTTCGTGGTCGTGGTCGGAATACAAATAGATCACCTGCAGCATGGGCATCAGGTTTTCGGGGAACCGCCATCCAACGAGTTCGTTGTGATTCATCTCGGGGAAAGTGTTGACGTGGGCAATGTGTTTTGAGTTTTCATTCAGCTGTTGCTGAAATCTCAATGCCATCGCGTATAGCCGGCTGTCGCAATAGATCACCGGCAGCTTTCCTTTTAATTTTTTCGCAATAAGTTCGGCTTCAGACTCAATTCCCTTCACACCGCGGTTTAGGAATTCGATGGCATTTTCAGTTTCCTTGATGAAGGCGGCGCCGATGAGGTTAGTGTGGTAGAGCAGCGACATCAGGGCGATCATATTGTAGCCAAGCATGGCCCTGGGACTCTCTGATCCTCCCGGGAGCTGAATGTAAAATAAATTATACTCGCGGGCGATGTCCAGCAATTTACCCCCGGAGGCGATGGCGATACACTGCGCCCTTTTTAACAGGGCCTTGTTGAGAGCGGCGATCGTTTCTTCTGTGTTCCCGCTATAGGATGAGGCGATGAACAAAGTATGGGGGTTGACAAACTGGGGTATGTTATAACTTTTGCACACGGTGATTGGTATGGGTATGCGGCCAAAGGTGAGGGATTCAACGAGGTTGGCGCTGATGCCGGAGCCACCCATTCCGGTGATGACCACATTCCGGATATCGCTTCCCGGTCGCACCAGGTCAATCGCAGCCGTAATTTTTAATGCATCCGCCAACTGTCGGGTAAATCCTTCGATGTATTTTTTTGTAGAAGACATAGTAGTATATTCCGTTTTCAAAGGTATGACATTTGAATGACCGACAAAATCAAAACCGGAGGCATTGGTGAAAAACTCGCCGCTGAATTTTTGGAAACGAAAGGATTCCGCGTGGTGGCGAGGAATTACCGCTGGAAGAAAGCGGAGATCGACCTGATCGTCCAAAGAGAGAACTGGCTCGTTTTTGTTGAAGTAAAAACCCGCCGTTCAAACGCTTACGGCGAACCGGAAACGTTTGTCAACACGTATCAGGCAAGGCTGATCTATGATGCGGCTGATGAATATATTTTCAGCACCGACTGGCGCGGACATGTGCGCTTTGATATTGTTTCTGTAAAACCGGGTCCGGTTCCTGAGATCGTTCATTTCGAGGATGCGATAATTGTCTAGGGCACCGCGCAACCGGTGACAATGACACCTTACCTGGATGATTTATTGTTCCTGTAGATCTGTTTGCCTTTTTCGTTCCATTCCGCCTTGATATAGGGCCGCAGGGATTGATCAAAGGCTTCTTCCGGATAGGTTATGATCTTTTTGCGGCGTTTGTTCGGATAGAACTCCGTCCAGTCCCCCACTTTTTGGTCCCATTCAAATTCCCCGCTGATGGCGATCTGTCCGTCTTCGTAAAACTGGTAATAATAGCCGTCCTTTTCGCCATATTCGATCGGAGTGATCTCCTTCATTTTTTTCCGGTCGGCGTCGTAGTAGCTGACGAGTGATTCCTTTGGCCAGCCGCGGAAGTATTTTTCCTTGTTGATAAGGATGCTGTCGCGATTGTATTCCATCCAGCGGCCGTGTCTGGTGCCTTTGTAAAAAATCCCCTTTTTCAAAACTACCTCACCGATCCTTTGTTCGTAAGGTCCGTGCAGCAGTACCCCCTTTTCCGGGTCAAACTTTTCGGTCTTTCTGATCTCTTTTCTCGTATAGTCGTACCAGTAGATGTCCCGAACAAAGGTTTGCGGCGTTTCGAATTTCTTAAGAACGTAGAAAATTTCGTAGGTAACGCGGTTTCCCTGACCCCTCCGGGTAAACCCCTTTTTGGTTTTTACCCCGTAGAACACCTTCTTTTTAACTTTTTTCTTTTTCTTTTTCGGCTCGTCTTTTTCCTCTTCCTCAAAATCCAGGGTTACGGGCGTATCAATGGTGAAACGCTCGTCTATTTCCTCCTGCTCCCCGTCTTCCTGGGCGAAAACCCGGGTAAGCGCCGGCAGTAACAGCATCAGTAAAAGGATGGAGAATCTCATCATGTTCAGAAACGAAATTAAGGAAAAAATATTATTTGTGGGTAGAGAGGCAAGATTTTGCCCGCCCGAATGTGCCCGTTCGGTACGGGCGCGCGTCTCTACACCCCCCGACATACATCACGAAACCAGTTCCACGCTGCGCCTGATGAAGTTTGTCAATTCCGCACCGGTGAGCATGTTCTGGGAAAGCAATGCCAGGTCATAAGCCTGCTTGGCAAGCTTGGTCTTCTGGTCGCCTTCGGCTTTTAAGATTTTCTGGACGATGCTGTGGTTGCCATTGATGGCGACGTTGTAGTTGTCGGGCATGCTGCCCATAAATCCATAGCCACCACCTGTCTTGGCCATGTCTTTCATTCGGCGCATGAACTCGCTCATGGTGACGACCACAGGGAGATCCTCCGGCGACATGGACTCAACAGCAACGGTCATGCTCTTGTTGTTGATTGCCGTTTCAAAAATAGCCTTCACCTGCTCCTCTTCCTCTTTGCTGAGCACACTTTCCAGCTTCTCATCTTTCGCAATAAGTTTCTCCGTGGTGTCGCTGTCAACGCGTTTTATCTGCGTCTTTTCCAGTTTCTGCTCCAGGGTGTTGATGAAATGGCTGTCGAGGATGCCATCAAACGATAAGACGTCATAACTCTTGTTCTTTGCCCCCTCAATAAAACTGTGTTGCTTGCTCTTGTCAGAAGCATAGAGATAAACCAGTTGCTTGTCTTTGTCCGTCTGGTTTGCCTTCACTTTCTCTTTGTATTGATCAAATGTGAAATATTCATTGTCTACGTTTTTCAGCAGCGTAAATTCTTTTGCGCGTTCGTAGAATTTTTCGTCTGCGATGATACCGTATTTCACAAAGATATTGATGTCGTCCCACTTCTTCTCGAAATCCGCGCGGTCCTTCTTGAAGAGGTCTTGTAGTTTGTCCGCAACTTTTTTCGTGATATGCTGGCTGATCTTTTTTACGCTGGCATCTGACTGGAGATAGCTTCGCGATACATTCAGCGGAATGTCAGGTGAATCCAGCACACCGTGCAACAACATGAGGAAATCAGGCACGACGTCTTTTACCTCGTCAGTGATAAAGACCTGACGTGAATAAAGCTGGATCTTGTTTTTGTTGATCTCGAAGTCGTTTTTGACCTTGGGAAAATACAGGATACCGGTGAGGTTAAATGGATAATCCACGTTTAGGTGGATCCAGAACAACGGATCTTCTGCATACGGATACAGTTCCCTGTAGAATTTTAAATAGTCTTCATCCTTTAGTTCATTCGGTGACTTCGTCCAGAGGGGTGAAGGATTATTGATGATGCGGTCTACCGTGACAGTCTTGTATTTCGGCTTTCCGTCCTTATCGACGCCGTCATCGGCGTTTTCTTCCTTCGTACCAAATTTGATCTCCACGGGAAGGAATTTGCAGTACTTTTCGAGGATGCCTTTCAATCGCCATTCATCCAGGAATTCTTCGGAGTCTTTGTTGATGTGCAGGATGACGTCCGTTCCCCTCGTTTTTTTGATGGTCGGGCTGATGGAAAATTCTGTAGACCCATCGCATTCCCAGCGCACCGCTTCCTCCTCCCCGGGGGCTTTGTATGAGCGGGTGATGATCTCCACCTGATCCGCTACCATGAACGAGGAGTAAAAGCCGAGACCGAACTTACCGATGATGTCCTTGCCATCGGCCTTGTCCTTGAATTTTTCCACAAACTCGGCCGCCCCGGAGAAAGCGATCTGGTTGATGTATTTCTTAACCTCTTCGGCCGTCATACCGATACCTTTATCGCTGACAGTGATCGTTTTTTTCTTATTGTCAAAACTAACTTCAATGGTAAGATCACCGAGTTCCCCCCCAAATTCACCCATGGAAGCGAGCTTCTTTAGTTTCTGGGTGGCGTCAACGGCGTTGGATACCAGTTCGCGAAGGAAGATCTCGTGGTCAGAGTAAAGGAATTTTTTAATGATGGGAAAAATGTTCTCGGTATGGATTGAAATAGAACCTTTTTCGGCTGTAGTCATAATTGTCAGTGTTTTAAAGAAAAAAGATTGATAATCCAGTGTTTTCAAATGCTGTTCCAATTCAGAACAAAATGACAGGATGACAGGTAAATTTTGCTATTCGTTAATAGGGACCGATACTGTTGCTGTTATCTGGTCTGAAGCAAGGGCAATATTAACCTAAACGCCATTGCAAATGAGGAAAGTCTGGTAAGGGAGTGACAATCATCATAAAGTATAAATGGAAGGTTAAGTAGGTTCGAATTTAAAAATATTCTAAATCCATGAAGAAAAACACCAAAATAATCTTCCTGCTTTCCTTTGTGGTGGTGGGAAGAATGTTTCTTGACTTGTCAAGTTGCACAAATGAAGATCAGATTATTGAGCCTGTGGAGGTAATTAATGATGAAACGGACCTTATTTCAGTAAAAGTAAATGCACCACCCACCGTTGACGGTACTGTGGACCCTTTATGGGAAAACAGTCCCAAACTTCAATTTAGTACCGCTGTTCCAGAAGTGACGGGGGATGTATTCAGGGGTTATACTGCCAACATTATTCCTTCAGTGACACTGCGTTCAGCTTATGATGATAATAATATCTATTTCCTGGCTGAGTGGGTTGATCCGACTCAATCATTAGCCCGTGAACCGTGGTATTTCGATGCTGCCACGAAACGCTGGAAAAAGGAATCCGGAGCGCCAGCATTTAGTCCAACCGGCTCCATAACAAGACAGGCATTTTATGAAGATAAATTTGCCATGCTCTGGAACGTCAATAATTCCGTTTCAGGATGGAACAGTGGAACCTGTTACAAATCCTGTCATACTGGTTTGCCGGCTTCTGATGGTTCGAGCCGTCACTTTACAAATTTCGGCACAGAAAAAATTGATATGTGGCATTGGAAATCTGTAAGGCTGAACCCTATTGGTCAGTTTGATGACCAACATCAGTCTAATCTTTACCCTAACGGAAGAAAAAGCGATTCCTCTACTTCCGGGGGGGAGAAAAGCAATAGTCAGACGCTTAACCAGCCGGGAATAGGGGATGTATCTGTACCTACATACATCATTCCGGGCCGGACAAATTACTATTGGATACTTCAATCCGAAATTGATAACAGCACCGCGCTTCAGGTTACGGCTATTGATGAAAATGGTGTATTGACCTTGAGTGATGCAACCACAATCGACCCAAATACAGATGTTGCTTTTCAAAGGGACGGGTCCACTGTCGGAGCTAAAGTTATTCCGGGCATCTACACTGCGCCAATTGTGGGTAGCCGTGGCGATATTACTTGTAGGGGAATTTACACTGGTACTGGCTGGATTGTGGAATACACTAGAGCATTAAAGACTGCAGATTCAGAATTTGATATTGATTTTTCTTCTCTTAGTGATCAGTATTTTGGATTTTCCATTTTCGAAAATGCACAGATAGCCCACTCGATCAAGCCAAACCTGGTACTGAAGTTCAAGAAGTAAACCGCGAAAAACACATGACCACGATGGTATGAGTTTGACCACTACTCAACCGAAAGAAAGTAACCATGAATAATATGAAAATAATCCGGATTGGTTCTTTGCTAAGCATTTGTTTGATGATGAGTGCATGCTATCATGACCAGATCATTCCGGTAGAACCACCCGTGGGAGACTTGGGCACCGTTAAGTTTGCTTCCGGTGTCGTCCCTATTTTTAATGGGAGTTGTAATCTTGCAGGCTGTCATAGCCCTGGTGGGCAAAAACCAAACCTTTCTGCTGAGAGCGCATTCAGCTCCTTAACTAATGGCGGTTATATCAATAAGGCCACCCCCGAAAACAGTCTGATTTACCAATGGATGAAAGGAAACAAAGGAACGCCAATGCCGGTGTCAGGATCCAATCCAACCTACAACGCAAAAATTTTAGCCTGGATTGAACAAGGAGCTCTTAATAACTAAAACGCAGCTTATGAAGACGAATAGAATAATCATATATGAAAAGCTTGGCTCCTTACTGGTGCTGGGAATGTTATTTATACTTGCAAACCTTTCTGCGTATGCTCAGGATGAAGCTGACAGCGTAGTAGAACAAACTGCACCAAAGCCGATACGAGACACCTTTGAAAGCGCGTGGCTTATCGACAACCAGAGCGTGATGGTGCCGGCAAAAGGAACCCTGGAAATGGATATTATGCACCGCTTTGGAACGGTCGATAAAGGGTATGATAACTTTTTCGGTATCTACGCACCGTCAAACATCCGCATTGGAATGAGTTATGCGCCCATTAGAAATCTCAATGTTGGATTTGGATTTTCAAAAATACAACTCACCTGGGATTTTAATGCCAAGTATGCATTATTGCAGCAGATGGAATCAGGCGGGTGGCCTGTGAGTATAACTTACTTTGGAAACATCGCAATAGATACGCGGTCAAAGGAGAACTTTGTCAATGAAAGCGACCGCCTGTCTTACTTCAACCAGATCATTTTTGCCCGCAAGGTTACAGCCAACTTCTCTGTACAGGTGGCGCCGAGCCTTTCACACTTCAATGCGTTAGAAGGATATGTCAATGAGGATGGACAGATCCGGAGTAAATTGAAAAATGATCACTTCGCAATAGCCTTTGGCGGACGGTATAAAATAACACCCGCCATGGCGGTAATGCTCAACTACGATCAGCCCATTACCCAGCACTATATCAACAATCCGCATCCAAATATTTCCTTTGGCATTGAGGTCAACACGAGTGCTCATGCGTTTCAGGTTTTCGTCACAAACTATTACAATATCATTCCCCAGTTAAACAATTTGTTTAATCAAAATGATCTCAATGACGGGCAGTTTCTGATCGGCTTTAACATTACCAGATTGTGGAGTTTTTGATTAAAACGCAACCATAATAGGGTACATGTTTTTACCTAAGCCGGTTGGAATCCCTGACCAGTTTCTCATCCCTGCGGATGAAACGGTTGGCCAGGAGGTTGCAGAGGACGGCAATGCCGGGGAGCCAGAGGCCTAATCCAAGTTGTCCACCATGGAATTCTTTGGTTAACTGATTGGAAAAAATGAACGCAGATAATATTGTTGCGGCGAGGAGCAAAGAGTTCAGGGCCCCCAGTTTCATTTGCAGCACGCGGTCTTTAAATTTTCCGATCTCGACTATAGACAGGGTAATGGAGGCAATTGCAAGAATGGCGGTGGTGGAGTAGGGAAAATATTGGGTGGTGATCATCTCACCACTTTGAGCGGTAATGCTGTAATGAAAGGCAAACAACTTATGTGTTTGTCCAATAGCCTCGTGAACCCAGATGGGAAAGAGAATGGCTGCAATGAGACTGAGAATTGCCATTACGAGAAATACGGTTTGAATTCTTTGCCACATGGTGGTGTTAAGTTAAATTGCTGCCATACCTGCAGGGCCAGGGCGTGCGCTGTCTCGGCAGGCGGCGTGCGCACGCAAAACTAACCAATCGGTCATTCTGGCGAAACAAACATCACTTTATTATTCTGTACATTTCAATCATATCAGGATATGAAAGAAGCCTTTATTGTTGACATCATTCGTACACCCGTGGGAAAATATGGCGGTTCGCTTGCCCGGATGCGGCCGGATGACCTGGCGGCGCTCGTCATAAAAAAATTGATGGAGCGGAATCCTGGTGTTGATCCCGCAGCCATCGAAGACGTTGTTTTTGGGGCAGCCAATCAGGCTGGAGAAGACAACCGGAATGTAGCGCGGATGGCTTTGCTTTTGGCCGGCCTTCCGATGGAAGCAGGGGGTGTGACGGTCAACAGGCTTTGCGCCTCCGGTTTACAGGCGATTATGGATGCATCCCGGGGGGTCATGGCCGGGGAGGGACAAATTTATATTGCGGGCGGGGTGGAAAGTATGAGTCGCGCGCCCTTTGTAATTCCCAAGAGCGAAGCCCCTTTTTCCAGGAAGACAGAAATCTTTGATACAACTTTAGGGTGGCGGTTTCTAAATTCGACACTGGCAAAAATGTACCACCCGTATTCTATGGGTGAGACGGCGGAGAACGTTGCTGGAAAGTGGAACATTTCACGGGAGGAGCAGGATAGATTCGCTTTTGAATCCCAGACGCGGTATTCCCTGGCGCATGAGGCGGGAAGATTTTCTGATGAGCTGATCACGGTACCCGTGCTTCAGCCAAATGGAGACACCCTTATTTTTGATAAAGATGAACATCCGCGGCTTACCTCCCGGGAGAAGCTGGCGACCTTAAAGCCGGCCTTTGTCAAAGATGGGACCGTGACGGCGGGAAACTCCTCTGGTATAAATGATGGTGCTGCGGCCTGCCTTATTGCCAGTGAGAGAGTCATAAAGCAGGCCTCCCTAAAACCGCTGGTGAGGATCGCCGCCATGGCCGTCGCGGGAGTGGACCCTGCCTTTATG
>JBBEBN010000374.1:0-11273 GCA_040882305.1 Cyclobacteriaceae bacterium | reverse complement strand
ATCAGCTTCCGGAATTTTTGCCCCAGCTTCAACGGCATCCAATGCGCGCCCGCCCTGCGATAATATTTTCCAGGCAGCCTCATTGGCGGCCAGACCAAAATTCCACGTGGAGATGACGACAGCTTTTGCGGCTGGCCCTGAGGTGCTGGCTATTAAAGGAGCGGCAGCCAGCATGCCGCTTCCCACGGCAGATAGCTTGATGAATTCTCTTCGGGTCGTCATGGAGGAAAATTTCAAATTCAGGGTGAAGCAGCAAATATACATTGCGAACGCACACGTCCTACCTTCCAACTCTTAACTTCAAACTTCTCCAAAGGAGTCCCTTGGATAAACTTCCGCCCTTCCCTACTGTATCACCCTACGCGCAGCACGAAACCTTTTCTGATAATAGTCAGCGTAGATGTTGGTCTCGACTACACCAAGGGAAGAAGACGCGTGGATGAATTTGATCTCATCTTTACCCTTGATCTCGGTGACCATGCCCACGTGGGTGATCATTCTCCTCTTATTGCCGGTAGCGAAGAAGACAAGGTCGCCAGGCTGAAGGTTTTTCATTTTAACTTCAGCGCCTGTTCTGCTCTGCGCTTCGGAGCTTCGTGGCAAACTAACCTCTATGGCTTTAAATGAATTCAAGAGCAGGCCGGAGCAATCCATACCAGACCTGGAGGTTCCACCGTATTTATAAGGAGTTCCGATATAAGCGCGCGCCGAAATGATCACGCGATCTACTTTCGCATCACGAACACTTCCTTTCCTGCTGGCTGCGCACGAGAGCAGAAAAATGGAGATGGCAATGCTCACCTGAAGGAAGCGTGAAGGATGAATTTCAATACCAAAAAATCGCTTCATGGTAGTTTAAAAAATTTATCAGCGTAAATATACCAAGTTCATGCCATTTTCCGAAGCCCTGGTTTCGGTCGTCGGCTGATTGGGCCTTTCGTCGCCCGGAGAAGCGAATACGGAGTGCAAGTGGCATAACACGCAATTTTTCACGGTGAGCGGTGCCAGCGCGCCCTGACCGGTTGCAAATTTTTAAAAGGTAACCGCATATAACCCCGGCAGACAAAGATGTAAACAATGCCTTTCCCGTTTCAGGAGTTTATCTTACTTTACAGTAAATCTGCCTGCCAGGGCCATGGAGCCTTGTGCCGGCAGGCATGTCAATCTTATCGCTACTATGAAAAAACTTGCAACCTGTTTGTTTGTTGTCCTTGTTTTCGGTGGATGCCAATCCGATGAATGGAAATTGCTTTTTAACGGTGAAAACATGGATGGCTGGAGAACATATCAGAATAAAGAAAATGATAGCTGGGAAGTGGTAGACGGGACCCTGCACTGTAAACCGGACACCGTAGCGCAAAAAAGGGCGGATATTCTCACCGTTGATCAATACGGCGATTTTGAACTGGTGTTTGACTGGAAGGTCGCTCCCACTGATAACAGCGGTGTGATCTACAGGGCTACCGAAGAATTCGAACAACCTTATCTTTCCGGTCCCGAGTATCAGGTGATCGACGATAAAGGATATCCTGATGCGCTGAGCCCCACGCAAACCAGTGGATCCAATTACGACATGCATGCTGCCCCGGAAAATAAACCGATCAACCCGCCCGGCGAGTGGAATACCGGAAGGATTGTTGCAAAAGGAAATCATGTCGAGCACTGGCTGAATGGTACTAAAGTGGTGGAATATGAAATAGACTCCGAAGAGTGGAACACACTGAAGGCAGGCAGCAAGTGGAAGGATGCCAAAGGATACGGCGCATCTTCAAAAGGGCACATCGATCTTCAGGACCACGGCGGGGAAGTGTGGTATAAAAATATCAAGATCAAAACGTTATAGGAATTGAGTTTACCCATTTTAATTCAAGAAAAAACCACGGGCATGTGCCAGTGGTTTTTTTATTTTAGGGCGTCACTGTCTTAAACATTTTGATCCCGCTCTTATTAATTTTAATTGGTTAATTTGGAAAGTATGAATCGCAAAAGTTTCTCAAAAGGCGTTCGCCCAAGCGGAAACGGGCAACAGGGAACCGGCAACTGACATGTGTGGCATTACGGGAATATACGCCTTTAACCTGGTAGGCAAGTTCAACAAGATCCACATCACCGCCGCAACCATGTCCATGGAAACGCGGGGACCGGATTTTCAGGACATCTACATTGATGAATGGGTGGGACTTGGCCACAGGCGTCTTTCTATTATCGACACTTCTGAAAAAGGCAACCAGCCGATGTGGGACACCTCAGGGCGCTATTGCATTATCTTCAACGGCGAGATCTTCAATTTCAGGGAATTGCAGAAAGATCTCGAAAATTTCGGGACACGGTTTGTTTCTCACTCCGATACAGAGGTCTTGTTACAACTGTATTTGCGCCATAAAGAACAATGCCTTCAGAAGCTCAACGGCTTTTTTGCATTTTGTGTTTATGACAAACAGGAACAAACATTTTTTGTTGCCCGTGACCGGTACGGCGTAAAGCCACTGTTGTATCTGCACGATGAAGACAAATTCATTTTCGCTTCGGAAATGAAAACAATGGTCCGGTATGGAATTGACAAAACACTGGATTATACTTCTCTTCTCACGTATCTTCAGTTGAACTACATTCCTGCACCCGATACCATTTTTAGCAACGTAAAAAAACTTTTACCAGGACATTATTTAACCCTCAAAGACAAACAGCTGACGAATACCAGGTGGTACCACATACCCTTTGATGAAAAGCTGGCGGAAACAAACCCGATTTCTTACTCAGAGGCTAAAAATAGATTTGCATCTCTCCTGGAAACATCCGTTCAGCAAAGACTCGTCGCCGATGTTCCGCTCGGATGCTTTTTAAGTGGTGGCATCGATTCATCTGTGATCACTGGACTGGCCAGCCGCCACAAGCCGGACCTGCAGACATTTTCCATCGGCTTCCGTGATGAAAAATTTTTTGATGAAACCTCCTACGCAAGGCTGGTATCAAAACATTTCAACACCGGGCATACGGTCTTCTCCCTGACAAATGATGACTTGTTCAAACATGTGGATTCCATACTCAATTATATAGATGAGCCATTCGCAGATTCATCGGCCATAAATGTTTTTATTCTCAGCAAGGAAACCAGGAAACATGCAACGGTAGCGCTGTCAGGTGACGGCGCGGATGAACTGCTGGCTGGATACCACAAACATGAAGCGTTGAACCGCATGCTCCATCCGGGCTGGAAAGAAAAAGCGCTGTCGTCTTTCGGACCACTCTGGCGGTTGCTTCCGAAGTCGCGAAGCAACCGCCTCACGAATATCATCAGACAGGCCGACCGCTTTTCAACCGGATCAAAACTTTCACCTCCGGAAAGATACTGGCAGTGGGCCACCTACGCGGGTTTGAAAGATGCCTTGCAACTGTTGACACCCGCCTGCAAAGCAGACCTGCTCATGCGGGAATTCGAAGAAAGGAAAAAGGAGGTCCTGAAACCCCTGGTTCCAAACCACCAAATCAACCACATCCTTCTGAGTGATATGCAGCTGGTGCTGCAAAATGATATGCTCGTAAAAGCGGACAGCATGAGCATGGCCAACAGCCTGGAGATACGCTCACCCTTTCTGGACTATCAATTGGTAAATTTTGTTTTCACCCTCCCCGGACACTTCAAGATCAGCGGGAACAAAAGAAAAAGAATCTTACAGGATTCCTTCCGTGAAATGCTTCCCGCAAAACTTTACAACAGGCCGAAGAAAGGTTTCGAAGTCCCCTTGCTGAAATGGTTTCGGAAAGAAATGAAATCACTGATCACGGAGGACCTGCTGTCAGAGAAACGGATAAAAGAGCAGGGTTTATTTGATTACGATGAAATTGAGAAACTGAAAAGAAAGATGTTCTCAAATAACCCTGGAGACGTCCATGCGCGGATTTGGGGCCTGGTCGTCTTTCAGTGGTGGTGCAAGAAATATGATATTAGGCATTAGGCATCGGCCATTGGGTGTTGGTCATCGGTCCATTTGACTTGAACTTTTAGAATCTTTTTAAGGGAAATAGTTTTTCTCAAAATTTATTTCAAAATCTCTCCTCTCACATTATTAAAATTCTAAAAAGTGGGTTTTTTTTGAAAAACTCACAATTTTCCGACTTCCCGGTTACAATTTTACCTTAACTACAACGTTTTCTGCAATTTTTCTCGAAAAGTGGGTTATTTTTAACCCTATAAGGTCAATATTTGTATAAAATTTTAACACCTAACGCAAAAAAATTAACCACTAACCAATTAATTATGAAAAGTAGAGCAATTTTACCTTTTGCCTTGCTCCTCGCCGTGAGTATCCTGGCACTGTTGATCCCGGCAGTTCCCAAAGGGATTGTAACCGATGGAATCGTGGCCGGCGACGTAGCGTGGATGCTGGCAGCGACCGCATTGGTACTCCTGATGACGCCGGGATTAGCCTATTTCTATGGCGGAATGATCGATACAAAGAATATCATATCCACCATGCTCCAGAGCTTCATGGCAATGGGGGTTATCAGCATTGTATGGATCGTGGTGGGATTCAGCCTGGCGTTTGGTGAGTCTCAAGGCGGATTTATCGGTAACCCTTCCAGCTTCTTTATGTTCCAGAATGTGCTGGATGGTCAACCCTGGTCGCTGGCACCCACCATTCCGCTGGTGTTGTTTGCTTTGTTCCAGTTGAAATTTGCGATCATCACCCCCGCCCTCATCACCGGTACCTTTGCAGAAAGGATAAAATTCAGATCCTATATCATTTTCCTGATCCTTTTCAGTCTACTGATCTATGCTCCTCTTGCACACTGGACCTGGCATCCGGATGGATTCCTCTTCAAAATGGGTGTCCTTGATTTTGCCGGAGGTACTGTGGTGCATATGTCGGCAGGTTTTGCCGCCCTTGCAGCCTCCATGTATCTGAGAAATAAAGGTGAAAGAAAAGTCGCTATTGCTCCTGCAAACATTCCTTTTGTTCTCCTCGGTACTGGCCTTCTGTGGTTTGGATGGTTTGGCTTTAACGCCGGAAGTGCCATGGGCGCGAATCCTTTAGCTGCTTCCGCTTTGGCAACCACCAACACTGCATCTGCTGCTGCCGGTCTTGCCTGGATCCTGTTTGACAGGGTAAGGGGTAAGAAACCTTCAGCACTTGGTTTTTGTATCGGTGCCGTCGTCGGACTTGTTGCGATCACACCTGCTGCAGGCTTTGTTACCATCCCTTCAAGCTTGTTCATCGGAACCTTTGCCGCCATCATCAGCAATATCGTAGTACACTGGAAAACGAAAACTTCTCTTGAAGATACTTTGGATGTATTTCCCTGCCATGGCGTAGGTGGATTGGTTGGTATGGTCATGACCGGCTTGCTGGCGCACACTGCTGTAAACGGTGCCAACACCACTGGTAATGGACTTTTGTTTGGTGAAACTGCACTGTTCATGGTTCATATGATCGCCCTTGTCATTGTGGTTGCCTACACGTTCTTCGGTTCGCTGCTGATCCTGAAAGTGACAGACCTGATCTCCTCCCTGAAGATATCTGCGGAAGAAAAAGAAGTTGGACAGGATTTGAGCCAGCACGGTGAGAACGTTTACCAGTTCGATCTGACTGCCACGAAAGACTCTGTCTGAAATATTAAAAGCCCCCGATCTCGTTCGGGGGCCTTTCAAAAATTCTTAGTGATTTTCACTAAAGCATCCCAGGGGTGTGAGAGACCCGCTGGGATAACCTTAGCTTATTATTATAAACACACACCAAAAATATGAAAACTAACAAAATATGCCTTGGATTTTTACTTGGATTGTGCCTGATATCAACTGCCGCCTATAGCCAGGAAGCCGTAATTGCTTCTACGGAGAAGGTTGCAGTGACCCCTGCAGCAGATGAGACTGCCCCCATCGAAGGAGAAGAAGAAAAGCAGGAAGCACCTGCTTTTACATTTTCCGGATCTGTCGACTCTTATTTCCACTCCTCGTTTGGCGTAACCAATGCTGCTTATGGGGATATCAACGCGCCGGCTACCTCCTTTGCTGACCTTAAAGGGTTTGGATTGGGAATGGCAAACCTTATTGCCACTTATGGAGGAGAAAAAGTCGGATTTACTGCTGACCTGGTCTTTGGCCCAAGAGGACGTGCTGCCGTTTTTGGATCCTCTCAGGGAATTGTCAACCAGATGTATGCCTACTATAAACTTACCGACAAAGTAACTCTGAATTTAGGCCAGTTCAATACGTTCCTGGGCTATGAGGTCATTTCGCCTGCGGTTAACTTCCACTATTCCACTTCTTATATGTTTTCCTGGGGACCGTTCAACCACACTGGGTTGCGGGCAGACTTTGACCTGGGCGGTGGCATGGTTGCAAAATTAGCGGTAATGAACCCCACCGACGTGGTTGAATTCAATCCGGTGAACACGTACACCATCGGTGGACAGATCGGCCACGCCAATGATGCCGGCGGGGTATGGTTGAATTTAATCTATGGCGATCAGGACGGCAATCTCAAAGCCGAAGACGATCCATATGTGTATGATGAGAACGGCACCCCGATCGATTTTATTTCCTCCATGGGTTCACTGTTCCAGATCGACCTGACTACAGGCTGGAACCTGAGCGAAAAATTCTACCTCGGCCTGAATACCACCTACCAGACAGTGGCAGCCGGTGAAGCATTTATTGCTGAGGGCGACCTCCAGGATTCAAATGGAGATGCCTCCACTTTCATGGGATTCGCACTGTATCCCAAAATAACCCTGTCGGAAACTTTCGCGCTTGGACTCAGGGGAGAATACCTCGGTGTGACCAATGGTCACCTGGGAATTTTCGGGCTGGACGCGGATAACAAAGGTAGTGTCATGGAGTTCACTTTATCAGGAAACTACAAGGTAGGCGGCCTGACGTTCATCCCTGAATTCAGGATAGACACCACCTCGGAAGATTCTTTTCTGGATGCTGACGGAAATGCAACGAACATGATGCCGAGTTTAAATCTCGCGGCCGTATACAAATTTTAATTAATAAGCATTACGATCATAACCACAAACACTCACACATGTCAAAGACAAAACTTGAGTACATCTGGCTTGATGGTTACAAACCGACCCAAAGCCTTCGCAGTAAAACCAAAATCGTAAAAAACTTCAACGGAACGCTTGACGATTGCCCTGTATGGTCTTTCGATGGAAGCTCTACCGAGCAGGCTACGGGCAGCAAGTCCGATTGCCTTTTGAAACCGGTAGCACTTTTTCCTGATCCGGCGCGCAAAGAAGCCTTTCTGGTAATGTGTGAAGTTCTCAATCCCGACGGAATGCCGCATGTTTCAAATGGACGGGCGACCATTGAGGACGATGACAACGACTTCTGGTTTGGCTTTGAACAGGAATATTTCTTATGGAATCCGGAAAACGATAAACCCTTCGGATTTCCCATGCACGGATATCCCGCACCCCAGGGACAATACTATTGCTCAGTTGGAGCTAAAAATGCTTTCGGCAGGCATATCGTTGAGGAACACCTCGACTATTGTCTGGCCGCCGGTATCAATGTGGAAGGCATCAATTCAGAAGTGGCGACCGGCCAGTGGGAATTCCAGATCTTCGCCAAGGGCGCGAAAGCCGCCGGCGACCACGTTTGGGTAGCGCGCTACCTCATGGAAAGAACGGCTGAGAAATACGGCGTCGCCATTAACTGGCACTGCAAACCGCTGGGTAACACAGACTGGAACGGATCGGGCATGCACGCAAACTTTTCAAATGGATTGCTGCGGAATGCCGGTTCTCAGGAAGTATTTGAAACCGTATGTATGGCCTTTGCCCCGCTGGTGAATGAACATATTGAAGTATACGGTGCTGACAATCACCTGCGACTCACAGGCAAACATGAAACACAGTCGATCGATAAATTTTCGTATGGAATTTCTGACCGCGGAGCTTCCATCCGCATACCGATCGGAACGGTAGAAAACGGATGGAATGGTTGGCTGGAAGATCGCAGACCGAACTCTTTGGCCGATCCCTATAAAGTAGCAGCCCGCATTGTGAAGACTGTGAAGACCGTTCCGGCATACGCCCTGGTGAACGGCCGGTAAAGATTTGGCGTCTGGTTGTTTAGTAGAAGTCAGGTAGCAATGCCTGGCTTCTTTTTTTGTTTTGGTTTTTTAACGGCGAACGATATTATCTTCAGATGTCGACTTCAAAAGACCATGATACACCTCGCATGCGCGCAAGCTCACTGGCTGCTCATTTTTGTGCCGATAAAGCGCAGCAGGTCCTCTTCCACTTTCTCCTTATCCTGCCAGAGGTTGCGGCTGAAGACGTAGTGGTAATCCCAGTTCTTGCGGGCCATGAGGCTTGGCATATAGGCGAAGAAATCTTTTTCGGAAAGACTGTTGTAATAATGCATGTCATCCGTCAGCACAATGCCCAGGTATCCCTGATCATTCCTGATGTGCACGTCCGCCAACGGCAAGCGGTTTACCTCGAATTTAAATTCCGGAAACTTCTCTTCACCCCATGTTTTGATCTGGTAGTTGAGATACCACGTGGATTTTTGTTTTCCATTCCCATATAATGTAGGGACAAACCTGCGCTGATCGACGTCGCGCGCAAATTCCAGGTATTTTTTCAGTAACCGCGGGCCCTCATTCTTCACATCTTCCGTGTGGAGTTGTTCCGGTTGAATGCTGCAGATTAGAATGATCTTTTCACGCGCGCGCGTTACCGCCACGTTCAACCGGTTCTCACCACCCACCATATTGAGGCTGCCGAATTGCATGTTCATTTTCTTTTTATCCTTTTCCGGAGCGTAGCCTACTGAAAAAATGATGATGTCTTTTTCGTCACCCTGAACATTTTCTATATTCTTCACAAACAGGGTCGGCGGTATAATCATCTCTTCTCTTGGAAACCTTTCCTCGATCAGATCAAGGATGAGGTTTTGTTGAGGTGAATTAAATGTTACCACACCAATGTGCTTATCCGGTTCTGCCGTAAGCAGGCTGACCAGCCTCTCCACGACGGCTTGTGCCTCCACCAGATTGGTGTTGTCTTCCCATACACCATCTACCTGCTGATATTCAATGGCAGGCTGTTGCTTGTTGAGGACGTTCCTGTCAGGCAATAATTGCAGGCGTCCTTCGTAAAAATGCTTATTTGAAAAATCAATGAGCTCCATCGACTGACTGCGGTAATGGCCCCGCAGGTGGACGGTGGGCAAATATCGTTTTGCGAGATCCAGCAGGGAATCCACTTCAAGATCCGGATGATCGCCTCCCTCTTCCCACCTTGTCTGATACAACTCATTGGGCTTAAGCTGCATGTCATCACCGGCCACCACAATCTGTTTTCCGCGGTACATCGCCGGTATTCCCCGTTCAGAGAAGCATTGTGACGCTTCATCAAAGATGACGAGATCAAAAACTTCCGCCATTGGAAAGATCGCTGATGTTGCCTCCGGAGAAACCATCCAGCAAGGCATGACATTAAAGATCTCATGTTGAAAATCCGTAATCAATTTACGCAGCGGCCAGATCTTCTTCTTCTTCGTGACCTGGTGATACAGGTCACGGTATGTTACCCGGTTATTCAGGCGGTTGTACTCCAGGTTTTCATAAACCCTTTCCCGCGCGCGCAACAAAAGAATGTCATGGCTGAGCTTCTGCTTCTCTTCGACCAACGCAATCAGGTCCTCTCGCTGTTGTTCCATCTTTTTAGAGGACACCGAACGGAGGTCGGGATTCTTGGCTTCGATATGTTCAATCCACGCCAGTCGCAGGCTGTTCTGCAAGAGCGCTTCGATCGGCGCAGGATCCCATCTCCCTACTTTGTCGTAAAGTTTATTGATGGTATCCTTTTCATGGCTTGCAAGATTTTCCCTGATACGGTCAAAATCGCACAGACTTTCAAAATCCCTTTTCAGCGTTCTCAGAAATTCATCCTCCCTGGAAGGATCGCTGACCAGGTGACGGAACTGGTAAGGGGTGATATATTTTAACCATTCCTTTTTCTTTTCTTTCAGGTCGCTGACGATTGAAAGCAGGTCGTTCAGGACCTGGATAAAAGAAGTTCGCGTGTATTTTTTCGGGTGCAAACACTCCTTCACCTCCCTCAGTGTGTTGAAGATAAGTTTTGCGCGGATGGCAAGTTTCTCTCGCGTAAACCACGTCTTTATCTTTACTTCATCATAGTCGGCCGGCAGGTCAATAAGCCAGGGTTTCTTTTTGACCGCGGTTAGGTGGTGTTCAAGGTTCAGGCGATTGTCAATTCTTTCTTCCAGCTTGCGCAGCCCCTTCTTATTCTTATGAAGTCCGTTCGCCTCCAGCACCTCGCTGACCCACTGTTTGTCCTTTGAGAAAAGCGCCCACCGGATCATGCGGAAAACGTTGCCGCGCGCTTTCATCTTCTTTTGAAGTGCTTCCTGGAATTTAACCAGCTCCTCCGGCTTCAGGGAAATTTCCGGCCCGGCGCCACTGAAGCAATTCATGAGCACGCGTTCCACATTCGTAAACCAGAGGAAGCTGGTCTCATGATCCTTCTCGTCTGCCATCGCCTGCATGAATTTGAAGATCGGGTCTGTCTTTAATAAAGCGATCATTCCCAATACGTCATCCTCGCGGGCGCGGAAAGAATCCGCGTCTTCGAGATTGAGTGTAACATTGATGAGGTCTTTGACCTTTTCCTGCGTTTCTTTTTGATAAGCAGGGATGTCTCTGATGACCTTTTCTATTTCCTTCAATGCGGTCAACTGATACCCGGAAAAGGAGCAACGGTTTCTCCACACATACTCAGCTCCTTCAAAGGTGGCCGCATAAGTGGCATATTGATGCAGGGTTTTCAGAAACTGGGGCAGTGTGGTGAAGGGAAACTGCTGGTACTCCTGGCGGATGTTTATGGGGTCTCCGTTAACGTCGGAAGTGAGGTAAAGCTCCTTGACGCTCAACCCGCATTCCTCATCATCAAACAAAGTTTGCTTGAACGCATCAAACTCTTCCGTGATCCTGTCAATGGAGCGGCAAACCTGAAAGAACCTCCGCTCCATCTGGATAACGTCAAGGCTGCGGTTAAACGATTTGTAATCCTCAATGCTATCGATCTGTCGTGCGATCTTGTTAAAGATCATCTTCCTCTCGTTTCTGAAGTCGTGAACAATGCCTACAAAATCACCGAGCTGCTTCTCCTGAAGCCTGTTGTAAACCACATCGAGTGCTGCGCGCTTCTGACAGACGAGCAGCGCGCGTTTTCCAGAAGCGATGGCATCGGCCATCAGGTTACAGATCAACTGCGATTTGCCTGTGCCC
>JBBEBN010000373.1:0-11289 GCA_040882305.1 Cyclobacteriaceae bacterium | reverse complement strand
TCACAACCAGGTTGAGCGGCAGCGGATTCAACACACCACCATCCACCAGGAATTGCCCGTTTTCCACCACGGGTGTAAATACACCAGGAATGGCTATGGAGGCCCGCAGTGCTTTGTACAAATCACCCGTGCGGTAATGGACTTCTTTGTCCTGCGCCATATCGGCGGCAACCGCTGTAAAAGGTATTTTCATTTGCTCGATCATCTGGCGTCCGGTGACCTCCTGGAGCATGCTGAAGATCCGTTCTCCTTTGAGAAATCCCTGCCGGGACAACGTAAAATCCAGCATCTGGAACAACAAGGGTTTGGTCAGGGCCAACAGCCAGTCTTTATAGACGTTCTGAAAACCGGCTGCGTAGATGCCTCCTACCACCGCGCCCATTGAGCAGCCCGTAACGGAAATGATCTCATGACCCGTTTCTTCCAACACTTCGATCACACCAATGTGCGCCACGCCCCGGGCGCCCCCACTGCCTAGCACCAAGTGAACTTTTTTGTTAGCCATAGTATTTTACTTCAGATGAACAATGCTATTTAAGCATAATACTGGGAGGAGTCTCGCACAAATAACGCACCTCCGTTCCTAACAGTTACCGTCTGAACTAAAGTTAGGAAAAATTATTCCACAAAGTGTAGTTGCTCTTTACCGCTTTTTCCTTGCCTTTTTCTACGAGCTTGCTGCTGCCCTTCACTCACCCAGACGGCGAAAGAAATAAACGGAAGAAGTACCGGAGAAATCACACACACAGCTTCGTAATTCCGGAAAGCCAATTGTTACTTAAAAACCAGAAAATACAAATCGCGCAGTCGCTCGTTTGCTGAACTTCAGTGACCGGTCCCTTTTTTACTCCAAAAAATAAAGACAGTATCCCAACTAACCGACTTTTCAGCCAATACTCCCGAAATTGCAGCCTTTCTTGCTTATGGTTTTATGTTGATTTTTAACCAACAAATGTCAGCGCAGACCGGCGACACCAAACAAACTTGATCAAGGGCGTTATAGGCTGGTGTGCTTGCACAGAACTCCCGGACATCTGTTTATACAAGGCATGAAAATTCGTGAAGGGAAAATAATAGAGGTTGCTTACAGGCTCTTCAAACAACGAGGCGTGCGCCTAACAAGCTTGCAACATGCGGCATCAGCATCTTTGACATCAACTTGATTTTCAAATCAAAAAAGGATCTGGTGCTATCCGTCGTTAGCCACACAATGAACAAAAAGACTGCATTTTTGTTGATTAACTCATCTCTTTCGCCATCGGCGGTCAGTGAGCTGAACAACTTTTTCAAGTTTGTTGGCGAATCTATGGCCGAGCTGGACGCTGACATCATGACTGAATTAAGGCACTACGATCCCGAGGCATTAGACGAACTTAGAGAAATGATTGACCAAAGGCTTACACCCTATCTGCGAAAAAACATCGAGCGTGGCCTCAACGAAGGGTTCTACAGAAATAATCTCGATTCAGAACAGTATGCATCCACGTACCTCTATGTTCTCGGAACGGTACTCGAAGGCGGGCGAGACTGGAACGAAACAAAACGAACCATTACACACATCAATGATATTTTCATGCACGGTGTGTTGAATGCAAAAGGCATGCGGATTTAACATCGGTTTGGCTTTAAACTTGCAAAATCCCTAAACAACATACATCGAGGGGATTTTTTGACCAATACTGCCGAAAATCCAACATTTTTGCATCCGAAGTTTAACAGGAATTTTGCAAAGCGATTATAGAGCAGAAGGCCTTACATTCTTTTCACCCTCCCAAATATCAAACAAGCACTTCACGGAATGAGTATATAACCATTATCAAATGTTAGTCAGTCAAAATCTGAGGTTCACAGGTATTCGGGATGGGATTGGTCAATCCCTTTGATGAAATTCCTACCGGGATTCCACTCAATCAAATTTCGCGAACAATAGAAATAAACCTCTTGCAAGCTCTCTCCGAAACAGATGTGCCCCAGCCTGTAACGTCAGTCAACAATGAGTATGTGCTCTAAACCACGCAATTCATGCGTACGGTGGCGTGTAAAACAAAACTCAATTGCTCTGCAACCCTCATGCATGATCAGGTGATTTTGGCCAGACCGTCAGCATGCGCGCCAATGCCGAAGACTTTGCCGACATTTTGACCAATACTCCCGAAATCACAACCTTCTATAGGGCTATTACAATCTCGACATTTTGCATCAGCAACGGCAGAGAAGTGTTGCAGTGGGCAAAATAAAAAAAAGAATATGGAACAAATCATCAAGGTAATCCTGGCCATCATTTTTGGCATGGCTGCGTTCGCAAAATTATCCGGCAAGACGAAAGATGTTTTCGAAAGTTCCGGATATGGTTTACCGTTTATGTATGCTACAGCTTTTGCTGAAGTTTTGTTTACAATCGGATTGTTTACGCAATACGATTTATGGGCGGCAATCGGGTTGGTAGCAATTATACTGGGAGCAATTGTTACGCTGATACGACAACGCGTGACTCCTGAGAAATATGCAATGGGTGTGCTGTCATTAGTATTACTGTCGGCACTGCTGCTAATAAAGTGAGCAATATGAAGCAATTAAAATCGCGACACAATTACATCGCGAGCAATTCAATATCAAACAAACGTATAAAACACTTTTCAAACTTAAATACCAAATATATGAACAAAATATTAGTAGCTGTTTTCGAGAACGAAACGACAGCGCATGAAGGGCTAAGTGCTTTGAAAGATTTGCATCAGGATGGTGACATTACACTTTACGCCACTGCGGTAATCAGTAAGGATCAGAATGGTGAATTGCAACTTAAGACTGCAGCTGACCGTGGCGCTGTTGGCGCGGCAACAGGGCTGTTGGCTGGAAGCTTGATCGGTTTGATCGGCGGCCCCGTAGGATTGGCCATAGGAGCTGCCTCAGGTTTCCTTGGAGGACTTATTTTCGACATTAGCTCTGACGACATCAACATCCAATTTGTTGATGAAGTTTCGGGCGCACTGACGAAAGGAAAGACAGCCGTTATCGCGGAGATCGATGAAAGCTGGACGGTTCCGGTCGACACGAGGCTCGCAAAAGCAATGGTTTTCAGAAGATTGAAAAATGAAGTATTCGATGAGCAGCTGGCGCGGGAAAGCGAAGCGATCGCAGCTGAGTATCAGAAACTTGAGGAAGAATTGGCCGAGGCTGGCAAGGAAAGCAAAGCGCAAATTGAATCGGCTATCGCGAAACTGAAAGACAAAGCACAGCTTGTCGACGCCCAGCTCAGGAAAAAACTGAATGAAATTTATGACACCAGCATCGTCATATTTAGCCCTCTCCATCTTTTTCGCAGTCACGTTTCTCGCAACAGGAATCATGGAAACATCTGTCGCAATTTCCAGTAGAAAGTATACTGAAGGATGGGGATGGTCTCTGGCCGGTGGCATAGTCGATACACTCATTGGATTACTGCTTGTTTCTAAGCCTGTATTTACAATGGCCGTGTTACCATTCTATGTTGGCTTTGCGCTACTGTTTCGTTCTGCCCTTGCTATCGGTTTTTCGTTCGCACTCGGCAGACTGAGAATTCCGGGTTGGGGTTTCATGCTGTTTATTGGAATTCTCGGGATCGTCCTGGCCTTCATCATGATCTGGAATCCGGCCTTTGCAGGCCTTACCATTGTAGCGTATACGGCCATGGCATTTTTATCTGTTGGCATTTTCCAGGTCTATCTCTCATTTCAGCTTAAGCAATTAAACAAGGGATTTAGAACCGGAAGCGCATGATGTTAGCATGCTGAGGAACAACTAACAAGTTAATTTAGAAGAGGGGGGCCTATCCGTTTTACCGTGATAGCTCCCCTCTTCATTTTGTTAAATGTGTACACAGTTCCGCTCACAAAGACAGGGAGATTATTTTTGCCACAACATGTGCGCCACATCGATTTGTGTTTATGGATGATGTGCAGGTTATCGCGTTCGTCGATGCACAACCAAAATCGTCACGCCCTCAATCCAGGTCAATAAGATTATTCTTGATTGCGTACCTCACGAGCTCGGCAGTATTTTTCAGGCCAAGCTTAACCAGGACATGACCCTTATGTGCGTCAACGGTCTTAATACTGATGGATAATTCATCCGCCACTTCCTTGTTAGTTTTACCCGAGGCGATGAGAACAAGCACTTCCTGTTCCCGTTTGGTAAGGTCGGTAGGGAAGGTGAACTTTCCACGGACATTGGTAAGCTTCTTTTGTTGGTAAAACTCCTCGAACACAAGATTGGTAACGGCTTCGTTGAAGTGACGGCCGCCGTTCCTGACTATACGTATGGCTTCACTCAGCACGTTTATATCAACGTCCTTGGGGAGATACCCGTCAATCCCGCATTGAATGCCCGCGATGACCAGATCCTTTGTTATTACTGATGAGATAAGGATAACCTTTACGTCATTACTCTGCTCTTTAAGCCAGCGCGTCGCCTCAATGCCCGTCATCCCTTGCAGGATGATGTCCATAAGAACGACGTCGGGCTTGATGGATGGAAAAATACTGATGGCCTCTTCGCCACTAGACACGGATCCAACAATTTCAATATCGTCGGCCTGAGCCAGTAAGGCGGCCAGTCCGTCGCGCAGCATCCTGTGATCATCTACAATCAATACTTTAATCTTTTTATCGGGGGTACTCATGCCGGCGCCACATTTTCGATCAATGTTGTATTCATAAGGCCCCGGATAGAGCATCCATGACTGCCGTGAGTATTCCTTTAAACCCCATAACCGAAAAATTATCCCTCATCACCCTAAGTGTTTATGACTATCCTTTACTTGTCTGTGTCAATGGAAGGCAATCCCACCTACCCGTTGAGAACACCGGAAGCAAGATATGCTTGCTTTTTACCAGTCACATTGATAGGGTAAATTTCAGGATAAAGAGTCTCTGTCGAAAGGTTGATTTCTCGGCAGTATTGGTCGAAAAGTCGCTGGATTTAGAAAACAGCGTTAATAGTGGATATTTGTCTTGAACTCTTTAGGGGAGACCCCGGTAAGACGCTTGAAATATTTTCCAAAAAAAGACTGGTCACTGAAGTTCAAAAGGCTGGCCACTTGTCCGATGGTATTTTCCGGCTTCTCCAGCAACAACTTGCTTTCAAGGATAACGAAGTCGTCGATGATGTCTCCCGCGCTCTTGCCATTTATTTCCTTTACGGTCTCGGTCAGATATTTCGGAGTGACGTTCAGGGCTTCGGCATAGAACTGCACGGAACGTTCCTGGCGAAAGTGAGTCGAGACCACGTTCGCAAACCGGATTACAAGTTCTTCCTTACGGGTAAGTTGACCAATCAAAGGTGGGGAGTATTTCTGACCCTGAGCAGCAAGCTCGTAGAGAAAGGCAAGGAAAATATGATTCAACTGCTCTTTGCCAAATGGCCTGCCTGAATGTTTGCAACGCTCGAACAATTCGCGCATGTTCTTTTCGATAACTGCACCATCCGCAGACTCCAGTGCCCAATTGGGTTTGTACTGCGAAGTAAAGTAAGTAAGCAGATCGTTCGAACGTTTTGGCAATCCAGCTTGATTGACGAAGTGCATGGTAAAATGCGCGACCATCCCCTGCGCGCCTGGGGACGAACGAATCATCTTTTTGATTGCATTCGGAGAAACTACCACAAGCCCGTTTTTGTGTAGTACGAACGGCCGCAAATTGACGGACACCTCGACTGTACCTTGCGTTACCAAAAAAACTGTAAAATGATCCGATCGAAACGCTCTCCAAAGAAATCAAAGTCGGCAACCTTGATGATGTGGGTGACGCTCAGCTCACCGCAATAAATTGTAACGCGTGTCTTGCCATGTGAAAGCAACTCTTGTTGTGTGAGAACCGGAGGCAGGGGGTTTTTGGCCATTTGTTACTCTTGCTTTTCGTGACGAGCAAACACATAAGCACGAAACTCAATTTACGGATAAAAACACTACGGATCTTATCTTTAACATGGAGATTTTTCACCCTGCAAATTGCCGCTTAGTGGCAAATTTCGAGGTTAATTTACTTCCTAGAATTTCCTCGATTCCAGGAAAAAGTCGCGGTCCGGAAAGCTCCCGAATAGTTGCTAACGGAGTTCCCAATCAGATCAAGTGTTGCATAAGTGCAATTAAACCCTAAAACGAAGGCATTGCCTGGAAAATCAAACATATATGTAACCTTAACTTTTTCTTATGTAATACAAGGGGTCTTCAATCCTTGATATTTGCGTATTATTTCTTAGTTCTCACTAAAATAAAATACATGAAATATCTAAAATCTATTCACCTGATGTCGGCATTTTCTATCATGCTCTTTTTATTGGTTGCTGCTTGCTCGAAGGACGATGATGAGAATATTGGTCCTGTTCCAGCGGTAAGTTCTACGAGTCCCGATAACAATGCAGTAGGCATTGCCCGCAACAATGCAATTACAATATCTTTCAGTACGGCAATGGATCCTGCAACTATTAATTCTTCTACGATTATTATTCGACAGGGAAGTACAGTGATTCCAGGAGACGTCACTTATTCAGGAACTACAGCAACCTTTACGCCTACAGATAGCTTTTTAGCGCTCACTAAATATACAATTACAGTAACGACGGGCGCAAGAACTTTGGCAGGTAACGCGCTTCCTTCAAACTCTGAGTCGAGTTTTACTACAGGAGGATCTTCATCCGTGCGATCAGTTGTTATTTTAGGTGATGCGGTTGATTACGTAATTGTTGCCAAGACGGCAATCAATAATAGCTCAACCTCTACTATAACAGGTGACTTAGGACTTAGCCCTGCTGCTACTTCTTATATTACCGGATTGGCGTTGACCAATGCTACAGGATATGCAACGTCAAGCCAGGTAACGGGTAAATTATATGCAGCAGACATGGCAGCACCTACGCCTGATAATTTAACTGTATCTGTCAATAATATGGTTACCGCATACAATGATGCAGCCGGACGTACATTGCCTGATTTTATTGAATTGGGTACCGGGAATATTGGAGGAAAGACACTTACACCGGGTCTATATAAATGGACAGGTAATGTCACCGTACCTTCCAGCATTGTAATTTCAGGAGGTGCTGATGATGTTTGGATATTCCAGATTGCTGGAAATCTAACGATGAGTTCAGCCGTGAATACTACCCTGAGCGGTGGTGCACAAGCTAAGAACATTTTCTGGCAAGTTGCAGGCCAGGCTACACTTGGTACAACTTCTCACTTTGAAGGCACCCTTCTCTCAAAGACTGGCATTACGCTTCAGACGGGAGCTTCTATAAATGGTCAATTACTTGCACAAACTGCAGTTATACTTGACAGCAATGTTGTGAAAAAATAGATTTTAAATTTCAATTATGAAAAAGACTGCCCTAAAAAGCGGTCTTTTTTTTCTGTTTCTAATTATTATCTAAAACCACCACTCAGAAAACTACCGCCAATCAATCTTGTCATTGATGGTGAGTATCGAGATTCATTCATAAGAAACTTATTAGTTCTCTCGGGATAAGTGTTTTTCACTTCGAAGCAATGCACGGTAAGAAAGTTTTTTTTGTGACCGGTCCAGCTGCAAACAAACAAAAAGCTAACTTTATGATTCGCGACGTCTCGAAATAACATGAAGTTTATACTCACATCCATTATTGCCATTCTCATGGTTTCCTGCTTCGATCAGCGGAATAGCACTTCGACAAGAGGCGACGATTTGACATACGCGACTGAACGGGTTAATATCGGCGACTCCGCGTCGATTTCCATAGACGTCATCGCCACAAACCTGGACGTGCCCTGGGAGATCACCTGGGGACCCGATAACTGGATCTGGTATACCGAAAAGGGCGGATCCATCAGTAAACTAAATCCTCTAACAGGAGAGAGAAAACTGCTGCTGCACATGCCAGAAGTACTGAGATCGGGAACGAAGGGGCTTCTGTGTATGGCCCTGCATTCCGACTTCGGGAAGTTCCCTTACGTGGTTGTCAACTACCACTACATGAAAGACCGGCTTGTAAAAAAAGACTTCTGGTCGCGCTGGGTCCGATTTACTTACGACGGTGAAACGCTGAAGGATCCGCTCGTCTACTTTGAGGAAACGGCCGAAGCCGGCCACAACGGATCGCGCGTTACTTTCGCTCCTGACGGGACTGTCTTGATGGCCGTCGGCGATGGCGATAACAAGAATGACGAAAGAAACTCAGGCGTGGCGCAGAAAATGGAAATGTACGGAGGCAAAGTCCTTCGGTACAATCTCGACGGTACAATACCGGACGACAATCCCTTTCCAGGCAGTCCTGTATGGGCACTTGGCTTTCGCGTACCGCAAGGCATGGTGTTCGCGTCGAATGGGAACCTCTACACCTCCGAACATGGTCATAACACCAACGACGAGGTGAATCTCGTGAAGAAGGGATATAACTACGGATACCCTAACGTATCAGGCGTATGCGATGAGCCTCGTGAGATGGACTTTTGCGCTCAACACAACGTGCAGCCACCGATCATGGCGTGGACACCTACCGTGGCTCCTTCTGGCATCGCCTATTACAACCACAACGCTATTCCGCAATGGAAAAACGCGCTGCTGCTGGTAACACTTAAAGACCAGAGCCTGCGGGTACTGAAGTTAAACGAGGGAGGCGATAGTGTCGTCAATGAAAGCGTATACCTAGCTGAAATGTTCGGCAGGCTGAGGGACATATGCATTTCACCTGATGGTGATGTTTATATTGCAACCGGCAATCGCGATTGGACGCGGGTCGATGGTTTTCCGAAGGGAAAAGATGACAGGATCATTAAACTTTCTGGCAGCAACAGTGTCACATCAACATCGGCGGCAGTCTCGAGATCACAGTCCGCTTCATCAGCGGTAACACCGGGATCAATGATTTATAAGGATTACTGCGCTTCATGCCATAAGAACGATGGCGCGGGACTCGCGGACTACTCCCCGTCATTGGCGACTTCGTCTCGAGTCAAGGGCGACGTTGATGCGTTGATCAGCATCGTGTTGAACGGGCAGCACAGTGGAAATTATGAAACAGATATGCCCGGGTTTGCTTTTCTCTCCAATGACCAGGTCGCAAATGTGGTAGGATACGTGCGGCTTGCTTTTGGAGAGGAAAAGGGAAGGGTTACATCGGCACAAGTCAACAACTTGCGGCAAGAAGGCGTAACGAAGTGAACGGCGCCACGTCGAGAAACGCGGAGTTCGCTCTGCCTCTGCTGTTAGGGACTGTTTCATCTGCTAATTGGCGCAGGGCATTGAGGGAGATAGCTCAAGTATATAAATTTCCAACTGTTTTTTTAATTTCCTATCTTCGGACATAAATGAATAAACGCAAAATGATAATGAAACCCGAATCTTCGCGAAGAAAATTTATCAAGCAAAGTGTAATTGCTTCCTCTATCCTTATTGTGCCCAGGCATGTGCTCGGAGGCGTTGGTTTTACCGCGCCCAGCGACCAACTTGTTCTTGCGGCAATCGGAGCAGGAGGGAAGGGTACCAGTGATATCAAGAATGCTTCCGTAAACGGTCGTGAAAGAGTAGCTGCGTTATGTGACGTTGATTTTTCAGGCTCAGCGAAACGTTCTGTAGAGAACTTCCCGAAAGCCAAGTTGTACAACGACTACCGCATTATGCTCGAACAGGAAAAGGATATCGATGCGGTGACTATTTCCACTCCGGATCACGTGCACGGGCCAGCCGCAGTTTTTGCCATGCAGCGCGGAAAGCACGTCTATGTTCAGAAACCGATGACCCATAATATCCGGGAGGCCCGCATGCTCACAGAGATGGCCCGGCAGAAAAAAGTCGTTACCCAGATGGGAAACCAGGGTGGATCCAATCCGCTGTTGGGAATGGTTCAGCGCTGGGTCGATTCCGGAAAGCTGGGTAAAATTTCAAAGGTGCAGATCTGGACTAACCGCCCGGTGTGGCCACAAGGTTTTGCTATGCCGGCGCCTGACGAAAGCAAGAAGCCCAAGGATCTATATTGGGATCTCTGGCTCGGTCCTGCCGAGTACAAGCCGTATACTCCTAACCTTCATCCGTTCAACTGGCGCGGGTGGTGGGATTATGGCACCGGCGCTTTGGGTGATGTGGGTTGTCACCTGATCGACATTCCTTTCCGTACACTGGGACTGAAATACCCTACAGATGCGGAATGCAGTGTGAGCTCTATATACTCGCAAATGTGGTCACCGGATTATTATCCTGAAGGATGTCCTCCTTCATCTTTCATTACGATCCATTTTGCCGCTACGGAGAAAAGCAAGGCCCCGATTGAAATGACCTGGAGCGATGGCGGTATCCGGCCATCCCGTCCGGAGATCATTCCGGCCGACAAAGACTTTGGTGGCGCCGGTAGTGCCAACGGAGTCCTCATTATCGGCGAGAAGGGCGTGATAACCACGAACATCAATGACAGCTCACCGATGATGCCGAAGCTTTATCTGAACGATGGCACGACAGATTTCGGCCCGGAGACCGGGTCTACCGATGAACCCGAATACGGTCACCAGCGGAAATGGGTCGACGCCTGTAAAGCCGGCTTCGGCAGCAAAGAGTACAAGGCATTGACCTCATCGTTCGACTACGCTGGGCCGATGACCGAAACCGTTTTGATGGGTAACCTGGCCATCCGCAGCTACATGCTCAGAAAAGAAGCTAGCGACAACAGGATGGAATACTACGGTCGCAAGAAGTTGTTGTGGGATGGAGAGAAGATGAAGATCACCAATTTCGAAGAGGCCAATCAGTTTGTGGGAAGGACGTACCGCAAGGGATGGGAAGTGTAGATGGACAGTTGATCGACGTTTGAAACGTGTGTCCTTTATCGCCAGACTGGGTCAAACATTCACAATCCGATATCTGTTAAATTTTTTGTACCCGAGGAGGCCGGGGTTCGGCAAGTTCCCTTGGGGCCGTGACGCTCGACGGGTTCAACGAGGAATCGTGGGCCCGAAGGGCTCTGCCATACAATTTCTCATCATACGTGACGAGTACCCGCTCGACGAAATGGAAGCATTTATGATCGGCAGATACTGCAAAAAAAATAGAACATGAAAAAGCTGATGTTGTATATATTCCTCTTAACGGGAGCGACTGCATCTGCCCAGACGGCAAAGGAGATCATCAAAAAGGTTGAAGACAAGATGCGGGGCAATTCAAACCGTTCCACAATGAAAATGACGATCGTGCGGCCGGAATGAAACGGGAAATTACCATGAAAGCCTGGGCGCTGGGCAACGAGTACAGCCTCATTCTCATTACTTCGCCTGCACGCGACAAGGGTCAG
>JBBEBN010000372.1:0-11328 GCA_040882305.1 Cyclobacteriaceae bacterium | reverse complement strand
CCTGCCGCCAAATCCTATATGATGTCGCGAGGCATGAAGGAAGAAAAGTTTATCAATGTTCCCAACGGAATTGCGCTAGAGGAGTGGAATGAAAATGGAATCCTCCCTGAAGAGCATGCATCGCTGTTAAAAAGATTACGGAAGGAGGATCAATTTATTGTTGGCTACGCTGGAAGCCATGGAATTGCAAACTCTCTTAACTCATTGATAGCGGCGTGCCATTTTCTGTCTAACGTTTCAGTCGTTTTCATCGGTGATGGGCCCGAGAAGAAGGATCTCATTAGACAAGCGAGAGAAAACAAATTCAACAATGTATATTTTCTTCATCCTGTTTCGAAAAACAATATTCCTGTCTTACTGAAACAATTTGATGCTCTGTATGTAGGGTTTCAGAAACAATCTCTTTTGAGATTTGGCATGAGCCCTAACAAGATGTTCGATTACATGATGGCCGAAAAACCGATTATCCAGGCGATTCATGCAGGCAATAATATGGTCAGGGAGTATGATTGCGGAATAGACGTTGACCCGGAAAATCCTGAAGCAATTGCCCACGGGATAAATCAACTAAAAAAAATGTCATCCGAGCAACGGGCGATGCTTGGAAGAAATGGAAAAGCAGCCGTTTTGGCATTTCATAATTATAGGGTCCTTGCCCAGCAGTTTTCGAGTAAATACCTGGAGGTAAAGAATTCCAAAACGGCCAAGTGATTATGAAAAATAGCGGATTTATAGCGGATTGCGTCGAGTGGGACATCGTCAATTGGTCGAAGGCACTGACCTTTTGGGAAAGAAAATTTAACCTGCAGGATAAAGGTTTTGAGTGTTTAGAGTTAGGGAGCAGAAGTGGTGGCCTATCCCTTTGGATGGCTGAAAAAGGTAATAATGTTATTTGCTCAGACCTTGAAAACCCTGAAGCACAGGCGCGCAAGCTTCATCAAAGATATTCAATGCGTGGCAGGATCGAATACGAGGCGCTTGACGCCACAAACATTCCGTACGAAAACCGTTTTGATCTCATCATGTTTAAATCGATTTTGGGTGGTGTTAGCCGGGATGGCAAATCCCATTTAAACAAAGTTGTGATAGATCAGATTTATAAAGCATTGAAAGTCGGGGGCAAGTTACTGTTTGCGGAAAACCTCGAAGCCTCAAAATTTCACAGATTTTTGCGGAGGAAGTTAGTAAGGTGGGGGAGTTCATGGAACTATTTAAAGATCGCCGATGTGTCAGAACTCTTTGAAAAATTCACTGACGTTGACTATGAAGCGACTGGCTTTCTCGGATCGTTTGGCATCAATGAAAGCCAACGCAAAATCTTAGGACGATTGGATACAGTTTTATTTGACAGGATCGTCACCGACGACATGAAATATATCTTGTTTGGAGTAGCGACCAAATGATCAACCATAATTTAACCATTAAGAATATGTGGAAAGTACAGCTCTTTGAATTAAACTTTGATAATCAGGAAGAGGAGGCGGTCCTTGAGGTCCTCAAAAGCCGATGGATCACCATGGGCGAAAAGACAAAAACATTCGAAGAGAAGTTTGGCGAATACATCGGCACAAAGCACCTTCCGACAGCAGTAGCAAATTGCACCGCGGCACTTCACATGGCACTCCTGGCGCTGGAGGTTCAGCTAGGCGACGAAGTGATTATCTCTGGTCTGACATTCATCGCGGACGCAAACGTAGTAAAAATGGTGGGTGCCAAACCGGTCATCGCAGATGTAGGTTCGCTCGAAAACTGGAATATCTGCGCACGCACCATTTCCGAAAAAATTACATCAAGAACGAAGGGGGTCATACTGGTTCACTTTGGCGGTGTGCCTTGTGATATGGACGAAATTATTGCTTTATGTAAAGCAAAAAACTTATTCCTGATTGAGGATGTTGCACATGCACCAGGCGCTGAATACAAGGGTGTGAAATGCGGAAACTTGGGTGATATTTCAGCGTTTAGTTTCTTTACAAATAAAAACATCTCGGTTGGAGAAGGAGGAATGGTCATCGCAAAAACCGAAGCCTTGAACAACAAAATCAAACATTTACGATCCCACGGAATGTCTTCGTTAACCCTTGACCGGCATAAAGGCCGGGCCATAACCTATGATGTCCATTCTCCAGGATTAAATTACAGAATCGACGAAATGCGCGCTGCCCTTGGCCTTGTACAGCTTTCAAAGCTGGAACATGCAAACGAACAAAGAAAGGAACTCGCTCTCCATTACCATAAACTCTTAAAGGATCTTGAGCAAATACGAATTCCATTTCTTCAGACCAGTCACAAGAAACTCGCTTACCATATTTATCCCATTTTGTTGCCGGAAACTATCAACAGGGAAGGCGTTTTTAATTCCATGAAGGAAAAGGGTATCCAAACAAGTATACACTATCCTTCGTTTAAATCTTTTTCTGCATATAAAGAAGAATTCAAACAATATGACACCCCCGTTTGTGACAATATTTGCAAGCAGGAATTAACGCTTCCTTTATACCCTACGATGACAATGGGTCAGGTTGAAATGGTGGTTGAAAATCTCGAAAAAGCTTTAATGGAGCAGTCATGAACACAGAATTTTCATTAATTGGAAGAGAACGAAAGCTCTTTACCGAGGATATTAACAGTCATGAACCTGAACTGAAAGACAAAATCCGATCGTCCTCCTTTTTGGTCATCGGTGGTGCAGGTACTATTGGGCAAGCTGTCACAAAGGAAATTTTTAAGAGGAATCCAAAGATACTCCATGTCGTTGATATCAGTGAAAATAATCTTGTGGAACTGGTTCGTGACATCCGAAGCTCATTCGGATATATCGCAGGGGATTTCCAAACGCTTCCACTCGATTGCGGCTCGCCAGAATTTGATAGCTTCATTCAGCAGGGACCCACGCATGATTATGTTCTCAACCTGTCGGCCATGAAGCACGTACGCAGTGAAAAGGATCCTTTTTCACTAATGAGAATGATAAATGTCAATATCTTAAATACCGATAAGACTATTCTACAAGCAATCAACTCAGGAAGCAAAAAATATTTTTGTGTTTCAACAGACAAAGCAGCAAATCCTGTAAACTTAATGGGAGCTTCAAAACGGATCATGGAACTTTTCCTCATGCGCAGGAGCACAAAAATACCGATCTCGACAGCCCGTTTTGCAAACGTAGCTTTCTCTGACGGGAGCTTGTTGCATGGTTTTATGCAACGAATTAATAAAAACCAACCGATTGCAGCTCCCAATGATGTAAAACGATATTTTATTACTTTCCAGGAATCAGGAGAACTCTGCCTTCTATCCACCCTTTTGGGAAGTAACAGAGATATATTCTTTCCGAAGTTAGATGAAACATTGAACTTGGTAACCTTCCGTGAAATTGCCATCAAATTCCTGGAATCACACGGATATGAGGCAGTACCCTGTAGTTCCGAAGAAGATGCACGACAAAAAGTGGCAGAACTCAAACCAAAAAAGAAATGGCCATGCTTTTTCTTTGCAAGTGATACTACGGGTGAAAAGGATTTTGAGGAATTCTTTGTGGCGAATGAACTATTAAACGTTACGACATTTAAAGATGTCGGGATTATCAAAAATGAGCCACTTTTTGATAATCGTAAATTGAGGTTCTTTGAAACTGAAATCGCAAGAATGAAAAGGGAAGGGAAGTGGACGAAGAAAGATGTCGTTACACTTTTCGAAAAGATTCTTCCAGAATTTCAGCATGAAGAGAAAGGCAAAAACTTAGACAATAAAATGTAATGCAGAGACTTTTTGATATTGTTTTATCGCTCGCCATCCTATCGATATTATCCTCTTTGTTTCTCATTATTATGCTTATTCTAAGATTCACAGGGGAAGGAGAAGTATTCTACCGTCAGCAGCGTGTGGGCCGTGGAGGCAAACTCTTTGGCGTTTTCAAATTTGCCACCATGGTAAAAAATAGTTCTAAAATGGGCACCGGTTTTATCACCACCAAAAATGATCCAAGGGTCTTACCGTTCGGCAAGATTTTGCGAAAAACTAAATTAAACGAAATACCCCAAATTCTGAATATCCTCATCGGAGACATGTCTTTTGTCGGACCACGCCCTCAGGTCCCAAAACATTATGGCATTTACTCCAAAGAAGTCAAAGATGAATTGAATAAAATAAGACCAGGGTTGACTGGAATTGGCTCCATTTTCTTCAGAGACGAAGAGAGTATCCTGGAAAAGAATATGCATTTGTCATACGAGGACTGTTATACGGATGTGATTGCTCCCTATAAAGGCAAGCTGGAGCTCTGGTATGTCAAACACCGATCACTGACTTTGTACATTGCCCTAATACTTTTGACAGTGTGGGTAGTGATGTTTCCAGGCAGCAAGCTACCCCTGAAAGTATTTAAGACACTACCACCGCCACCGCCAGAATTGAATCTAGCTTAACAGCCAGCTTTGACCTGGAGACGGTTTCAGTCAAAGACTCTTCAGCCGTGGATGACACTTCAGAAAAAATGCGCCGGAGATTTCAGTTTATCCAAATCCTTCAAATGGTGTGGTGAATAATTTGGAAGACCAGACCAGATCCAAACTACCGAGGTATTTATTTTTATAATATGAGCGGGAATCAAATAGCCTCGGGTTACTTAGACACAAAGGTTAATCCAATTAAACTTTGTGATCAAGATGATGGGCTCCATTTTTTGAAAGTGATAACTGAAGATCGTCCGATTGTTCAGAAATTTATTCTCAAAAAGTAGTACGAACCATTGAGGGAAGGGTGATCATTTCACATAAAAAGTTGTTTTGAATGTTCCTGATTGCGTAAACGATGTTAGCTTCTTGTGCCGTTCCTTAAGGAATTTGGAAAGAACTGGCATGAGCTTAGCCATTTTTATAAAAATTCCTCTATTTTTGGCCTCTCAGACCCTGAAATATGGCCATCCAATTAGCAGCTGCAATAACCTCATTCGTCATATCATTCCTGATCGTACCGGTCATCATCAAGTATTCGCTTAGAAGAAATTTGGTTGACGTACCCGGACGCAGGAAGATCCATAAGAAGGTGACGCCTTCGATGGGAGGTATCGCTATTTTCTGCGGGTTCTTTTTGTCCTCTCTTATATGGATCGATTTCAGCAGGTGGAGCGAAATCAAATTTATCCTCGTAGCCCTCTTTGTCATCTTCTTCATCGGCGTCAGGGATGACCTTCTACCCCTAAGGGCCATCCTCAAACTCATAGGCCAGATCCTGGCCGCATGCCTCCTCATTTTCCTCTTTGACCTTAGGCTGCATTCACTTTATGGAATATTTGGCATTACCGACCTGCCTGATGGAGTCAGCTATTTGTTCACCTTATTCACAATCATCATTATCACCAACTCATTCAACCTAATTGACGGCCTGGATGGACTGGCAGCATCTATTGCCCTCATCGCACTGTTCTGCTTCGGCACCTGGTTCTACCTCATCGGCGACACCACCTTCGCCATCCTGTCATACACCATGCTGGGCGCTATCCTCGCCTTTTTGATCTTTAACTGGGAACCCTCGGAAGTGTTTATGGGTGATACCGGAGCGCTTGTCATCGGAATGCTCCTGGCTATCCTCGCCATCCATTTTATTAATGTCAACTACGCACTTCCTGCCGACAATCAGTATAAATTCCTTTCGTCGATAGGAACCGCAGCTGCCATTATAATAATCCCGCTCGTCGATACATCCAGGATCATCATGCTTCGGCTCTTCAAAGGAAAATCTCCTTTTAAACCCGACAAGAGCCATGTCCATCACGCCATCATGCGACTCGGTAAAACGCATAGCCAGACAACACTCATCCTGGCAAGTACCCACTGCTTCTACATCGGGATGGCAATTGTCCTGAACGACCTGTCAGAACGATACGTGCTCCTGGGAGTTATCGGCTTATCCATAGCCCTCAGTATCACCATTGACAGACTTATCCTTAGAAGACTCGACGTGAAGGAAGTCCCGGACTAGTCGCGCACTTTCCATCCGAAATCACAAAGCCCCAACCCCCACCCACATTCTCCCCAAAAATCCTTATTTTTACCCCTCACTGCATTTGCCCATGGAAAGTCGTATTCAAGCCCTTTTGAAAGAGGTCAACGAATTTGTCGCCACCGACAAACAATCCCTCGAAACCTTCCGCCTGAAGTATATCAGCAAAAAAGGCGCTGTCGGCGAACTGTTTGAAGAACTCAAACAGCTGCCTGCAGACCGGAAAAAAGAGGCCGGCAAGATCCTCAATGATCTCAAAAAAGCGGTTGAAGCCCGGTTCGCACAATTGTCACAGGAACTGGAGTCCTCCAAAGAAACGAAGGCTGAAATCGACCTCACGTTGCCCCCGGTTCCTAACAAGGTCGGCAACCTGCATCCCCTGACCCTGACCAGATACCGCATCATAGAGATCTTTGAACGGCTAGGCTTCAATGTTGCCGACGGGCCGGAAATCGAAGACGAGTGGCATAATTTCTCCGCCCTCAACTTCCCGCCTAATCACCCGGCCAGGGAAATGCAGGATACTTTCTTCATCGAAAAGTCTAATAAAGAGGGCGGCGACGTCCTGCTTCGGACACACACCTCCAATGTGCAGATCCGCCTGATGGAAAACCAGAAACCTCCCATCCGTGCCATCATGCCTGGAAGGGTGTATCGCAATGAAGCCATCTCCGCCAGAGCCCACTGCTTTTTCCATCAGGTGGAGGGTTTGTATATAGACCGCAATGTGAGCTTCGCTGACCTCAAGCAAACGCTGTTTCATTTTGCCAAGGAAATGTATGGCAAGGACATCCAGCTGCGCTTACGCCCCTCATTCTTTCCTTTCACGGAACCGAGCGCAGAAATTGATGTCACCTGCCTCATCTGCAAAGGCGCGGGGTGCGTGGTGTGCAAACGAAGCGGCTGGGTGGAGATAGCCGGCGCGGGCATGGTACATCCCAACGTTCTGCGAAACTGTGGTATCGACCCGGAAGAGTACACGGGCTTCGCCTTCGGTATGGGCATAGAAAGGGTTACACAACTGCGCTATCAGGTCAACGACCTGAGGCTGTACTCTGAGAACGATATCCGCTTCCTTCGGCAGTTCCAAAGTGAAGGTGTCGCATGATCAGCAGGATCAAAAAAATAGCAGTCATCGGTTCCGGAACAATGGGGCAGGGCATCGCCCAGGTATGTGCAGCGGCCGGATACCAGGTGTTGCTCTACGATATAGAATCCACGCTGCTGAAAGCGGCCATATCCCGCCTTCGGAAAAACTTTGACACGCTCGTGGAAAAAGGAAAGATGTCTGCCGCCGAATCCAAAGCGGTCATCGGCCGCATCACTTCCGTGAGCGATTTCAGGCAACTGCAGGTCGACCTTGTCATTGAGGCAGTGATTGAAAACCTGGAAGTAAAGCAAAAGATCTTTCAGGAGATCGAAAAGCTGAACGGCAACGACTGTATCCTCACAACCAATACCTCCTCCATTCCCGTAACAAGGATCGGAGCGGTCCTCAAACATCCTCGCCGGTTCGCGGGGTTACATTTCTTTAATCCCGCACCCATCATGACGCTGGTGGAGATCACCTGCGGCGCTGCTACCGCAGAGGCTACCATCCAGCTGCTGAAAGACTTTTCCGGGCAGTTGAACAAACTGCCCGTGCTCGCACAAGATTCTCCCGGCTTTATCGTTAACCGGGTGGCGCGACATTTCTACCTCGAGTCCCTTAAGATCGCAGAAGAACAGGTAGCGGATTTTAGAACTGTCGATATACTCCTGAAATCATCCGGATTTAAAATGGGCCCCTTCGAGTTGATGGACCTCATCGGAATCGACGTCAACTTATCCGTGACCCAGTCCATCTATAATTCTTTCCACCAGGATCCGAAATTCCGGCCCAGCCGCATCCAGCAGCAGAAGGTTGACGCGGGGCATCTTGGAAGGAAGACGGGCTCCGGGTTCTATCAATACGGCGCGGACGGGGGTGGGAAAGTCTGAAAAGTTTGAAAGGTTTGAAAGGTGAGAAGTTTGAAAGGTTTGAGAAGTCAAGTGAGAAGTGACCGGTTGCCCGGGTCGGATTTAAGATTGTGGTTTAAGCCCATGGGGACGGGTGGTAGGGACGGATAATTATCCGTCCTGAACGGTGGAAAAGGTTGACCGGGTGCCAGTTTCCGGTTCGGGCGCGCCTCGATTGTGATTTAATACATGGGGAGGTCGTGCGCCAGGTGGTAGGGACGCATGATTATGCGTCCGACGTCGACAGGAACCCTTATGAAGAAATTTCTGATATATATGGTTGTGTTGGCGCCCGCAGCAGGATGTGAGCCTGACCTGCAGGATGATGCCATTCCGTGGCAACCTTTCGATGTTATCAATATTAACCTCAACCTGCCCGAGTACATCCATTTAAGAACGGATGGCACTTATAAATACTTAGACGACGGAGGTGTCAGAGGCATTATCGTCTATCACCAAAGCGGATCCAACTACATCGCCTACGAACGCAACTGCTCCTTTCAACCAAACTCGGCGTGCGCAACGGTAGAGGTACATGCTTCAACGCTCTTCATATTTTGCCCCTGTTGTTCATCCAATTTTGATTTTGCTGCCGGCTACCCTACTGGCGGACCCGCCTGGAGGCCGTTGCGCAGATACGAGACTTCTTTGAATGGAACAACCCTTGCGATCACAGACCAGATCGCGGACTGATGTAGAGACAGCATGCCTTGTCTCTACCTACGCCATCAATTTGTTGATCATCTCATCCACACTGATACCTTCCGCTTCCGCCTTGAAATTGCGGACTATGCGATGGCGCAGGACCGGTTTGGCAATAGCCTGCACATCCTCAATGTCGGGAGAGTACTTGCCATTGAGCAATGCATTGCACTTTGCGCCCATGACGAGATACTGTGACGCCCTCGGTCCCGCACCCCACTCCAGGTATTCGTTGGCAATAGTGGAACCACCCGTCACGCCGGGTCTGGATTTATTTGCGAGGCCCACGGCATATTCAACCACATTGTCGGGAACCGGCACCCTTCTCACGAGATGCTGGAAGGCGGCGATCTCCGCTCCGGTAAGAATTTTGTTGACCGTGGTGGTATCGTCTGATGTAGTGATCTTTACCACCTCCACTTCATCCTTAAAGGAAGGATACGTCAGATGGATGTTGAACATGAAGCGGTCTAACTGAGCTTCGGGTAAGGGATATGTTCCCTCCTGCTCAATGGGGTTTTGCGTGGCAAGAACAAAGAAAGGCCTGGGCAGTTCGTACCGCATCCCGGCAATGGTCACAGAATATTCCTGCATGGATTCCAACAGGGCAGCCTGTGTTTTTGGGGGAGTGCGGTTGATCTCATCGGCCAGAACAATGTTGGCAAAGATCGGCCCTTTCACGAATTTGAAATTTCTTTCTTTATCCATCGTTTCGGCACCAACAATGTCTGACGGCATCAGGTCAGGCGTGAACTGAATGCGCTTGAACTGGAGGTCCAACGCGGTGGCAATTGTATGTACGAGCAACGTTTTGGCAAGGCCTGGAACACCAATGAGCAGGGAATGGCCCTGGCAAAAGATCGCTATAAGCACCTGCCTCACTACCTCGTCCTGTCCGATAACAACTTTGGAAATTTCAGCTTTAAGATCCTGGTAAGAAGTAGCCAGGGCATTCGCTGCCTCGACCTCTGATGAAAATTTAGTCATGTAGTTTTATTTTGCCGTCGCTTCCTTTAACAAACGTTTCACAGGGCTTAAAGTTATTGACCCACACGTTCGACTTTTACAATAAAATATTTTGTATCGCCCCTCCAGGGGAACGTCGCATACCGGGATATATAGTGAAGGTTTACCCTTTCACCGCTCAGCGATACTTCCTCGAGCTCGCGTATTACTTCATCATCGCTGGCTGAAACTGAAAAATCAAATGCCTCCATAATTGGATTTGCTCCCTTGAAAGCGCCAAAAGTCTGAACATTTAGCTGTCCTTCGTAGGTCTTGAAAATCATTCCCTTTTTGCTGATCCTCAGCACGGTCCCAGCCCGCACGCCCTCATCGTAAATTCCCCAGTAGCCCATGCAAAGAAATGCAATTGCCAGAATTACCAGTGAAATCACGGTGATCTTAATTACCCTCCTCGTGGTCCGGGCAACACGCTCTCCAAAAGTTTGGTACTGCATGGTAGTGGGGATTTTCCCTAAAATAAGAAACAATCTAAAATTACACCGTCATGATCTCGGTTTCCTTCTTTTTCATATGCGAATCAACCCGGCCAATAAAGTCATCCGTAAGCTTTTGCACTTTCTCTTCGGCGCGTTTTACATCATCCTCAGACACGCCCTTGACCTTCTTTAAGTGTTCATTGGTTTCCTTCCGGATATTCCGGATGGCCACCCTGGCGTGCTCACATTCATGGCCCACCTGTTTCACCAGTTGTTTCCTGCGCTCTTCGGTCAGCATGGGAATATTGATAATCACCTGCTGCCCGTCGTTTTGAGGATTCAGGCCGATATTGGCGGTAAGGATTGCTTTTTCAATTTCCGGGATAATACCTTTCTCCCATGGCCTGATAAAAATCGTGCGTGCATCAGGCGTTGTCATGGAAGCCACCTGATTGAGGGGCGTCATGGCGCCATAGTATGAAACCATGATACCGTCCAGCATAGCCGGGTTTGCTTTACCGGCTCTGATCTTGGTGAGTTCTGAAGCCAAATGGTTGAGCGATTTCATCATCAGGTCTTTGGCTTCATCAAGGTATAAGTCAAGTTCGTCCATAGGGTCAAATGATTAGATTAAATATAGACACTGTTGCCCGAAGTTTCGATGCCTGCCTGCCGTGCACTAGGCCGGGGCGCCGGCAGGCAGTCCTGCCTTAACGTACAACACGGGCCGCCCTACCGCTTGCCCTTTAACTGATGAGCGTCCCGGCTTTTTCACCTTTTACGATCTTTAGGAGATTACCTTTCTTATTCATATCGAAAACAATAATGGGCAATTTGTTCTCCATACAGAGCGTAAAGGCTGTCATATCCATGATGTTGAGATTTTTTTCGTAGGCCTCCTGGAAAGAGAGGTTTTCGTAACGGGTTGCGTCCCTATTTTTCTCCGGATCAGCGGAATAAACGCCATCCACCCGCGTTCCCTTCAGTACAACACTGCATTGTGTTTCAATAGCCCGCAGACTGGCGGTAGAGTCGGTGGTGAAATAGGGGTTTCCGATTCCGGCTCCGAAAATAACAATCCTTCCTTTCTCGAGGTGGCGTATGGCCCTTCGGCGGATGAAGGGTTCGCAAACCTGCTCCATCTTGATGCCTGACATAAGGCGGGTATACATGCCGTGCCGTT
>JBBEBN010000371.1:0-11374 GCA_040882305.1 Cyclobacteriaceae bacterium | reverse complement strand
GATAATTCAACGATACAATCAGGAGATGCCTATTCCTGGGATTTTGAAAGTGACGGTACCATTGATGATGTTACCGGTGGAAGCAAGACTTTTACCTACCCTGCGGCGGGAACCTACACGGCAACGCTGAGCATTGACCGCGGTGGTTGCGTTGCCACGACAACCGCTACCGTCACAGTAGACGACGTCGGCACCGCCACTGCAGGCCCGGCGCAGACGATCTGCGAGGCGGGAACGGCTGCGCTTATCGCAACCGTTGGGGGCACCGCATCCACGGGGGCATGGAGTACGGCAGGCGATGGAGTGTTTGATAACGTTTCTGCGCTGGATCCGGTTTACACTCCCGGCGCCACGGATATCAGCACCGGAAACGCAACGGTAACCTTTACAACTGATGACCCTCCCGGCACGTGCACCCCTGCCGCCGCCACCACGGATATCATCATTCAGCCGGCTGCCACCGTAAGCGCGGGAGCTGACCAGAATATCTGCACTGGAGCACCCGTTGCCCTGTCCGGCACTGACGGCGGATCTGCCTTTACTGCCACCTGGTCAACATCGGGAGACGGAACGTTTAATGATGTCAATGCCCTGAATGCGACTTATACGCCGGGACCGAATGATCTGACCAACGGCAGCGCCGACCTCCATCTGACGACCGATGATCCCGCCGGTCCATGCGTTGCCGCGGAGGATGAAATGATCGTATTGATTTCGAATACTGCCACTGTTGATGCCGGTCCCGATATTGTTATTTGTGGCAATGGCATGGCAACCCTTAATGGAACCACGGGTGGGCCGGCTACTACCTTCTCCTGGAGCACTTCGGGAGATGGCACTTTTGACGACAATACCATTCTGAATGCTGCGTACACTCCGGGCCCAAATGATCAGACCTCCGGAAATGCTGTGCTGACGCTGACCACCGATCCGGTGGGAGCATGCCTTTCACAGAACGATCAATGCGCGGTCACAATTACCCGGGCCATAAGTCTTGCCCCGCAGACTTTGAATGCTACCATCGCCAACACAGTATCCGTATCCGTGACAGCAGGGGGTAGTTTTAACGCCGGCGACGTACTGACCTCCACGATCCTGGCCAGTCCGAAAAAAGGAACGGCCCAGCTCCAGGCCGGCAACATGCTCCAGTATGTCGCAAATAGCGGAACCGTTGGTAATGACACGGTTTATGTTCAGGTATGCAACCAGTGCAATCAATGCGATGCTCAGTATATCCGCTTCAGCATCCAGAACGCGCCGCCTGTGATCAATATTCCACCCGCGACCACGCAGGCGGGCAGTATCCTCGTGATCTCCATTTCCGCGTCCATCTCCGATGACAACGGGAACATTGACCTCTCCACTGCGACCATTGTGCAACAACCCTCCAGTGGGGCAACGGCGTCCATCGATGAGTTTTATAATTTAGTCCTGGATTATGGGAACGTCCCGAATTTTAACGGAACGGACAATATGACCATCGAGGTATGCGATGATCTGGACGCCTGCGCGCAGCACATCCTCACCATACAGGTGGGCATCATCTCAGGCGAGGTAGTGGTTCACAATGCTGTTGCGCCGAAGAGTTCGGGGGATAACCGCTATATGCGTATACTGAATCTTCCGTCCGGAAACAAAGTGACGATATTCAACCGTTGGGGTGACATGGTGTTTGAAGTGGAAGATTATGATAATGATGCTGCCGGAAAACGGTTTGAGGGGAACAATGAAAGCGGATCGGCCCTTCCTTCAGGAATTTATTTCTACAAGATCGAGATCGCTGGTACCTCCACCAGAGACGGGGAATTGATAACAGGATTTCTGGCGCTGAAACAATAACCCTTTCCCGGGGTTCGTCATTGGGAGCTTAAGGAAAGAAAGCGGGGAGGACTATTTCTTCTTCTTCTTTGCGGCAACTTTTTTCTTTGCGGTGGAAGCCCTCCTTTTCGCTACTACCTTCTTCACCTTTTTGGCCAGCTTCATCACTTTGCTCACCACCTTCCTGATCAATCCCTTTTTAGCAGGTTTTGCAGGTTTGGTTTTTTTCTTTGCCTGTTTCGCTACGGTTTTTGTCGCGAGCGCTTTCGCAGAAAGTTTGGAGAGAACTTTCTTCGCCTTTTTCTCATTCTTCGCCGGCTTCTTGTTCACCATCGGTTGCTTAAAACCTTCTGTGGCCGCGATCTGTCTTGCCATCAAATTAAGGGCCGATCCCGCCTTGAACCACTGGATCTGTCCCGCATTATAAGTATGGTTGACTTTGATGGTGACACTGGAACCATCCTTGTGTTTCAGGACAAGTGTCAACTGGCGTTCCGGAGAAAATTCTGTCAGATCAACAATATCGATCGTATCTTCTTCCCGGATCAGGTCATAGTCTGCTTCATTGACAAAAGTGATTGCCAGCATACCCTGTTTCTTCAGGTTGGTTTCGTGGATGCGCGCAAACGATTTTACCAGGATCGCGCGGATGCCCAGGTGGCGCGGCTGCATGGCTGCGTGCTCGCGGGATGATCCTTCTCCGTAATTATGGTCGCCTACCACGATGGTGGGAATACCCGCGGCCTTATATGCGCGCTGTGTAGCCGGCACGGGTCCGTACTCACCGGTTAACTGATTCTTGACTGAATCGGTCTTATCGTTGAAATAGTTGAAGGCTCCGGTCAGGGTGTTGTTGGCGATGTTGTCCAGGTGACCGCGGAACCGCAGCCATGGGCCTGCCATCGAAATATGGTCAGTGGTACACTTGCCTTTGGCCTTGATAAGTACTTTCACGCCTGTGAGATTTTTGCCATCCCAGGCGGGGAAAGGACTCAATGCCTGAAGCCGTTTTGATTGAGGATCGATTCTGACAGACACCTTACTTCCATCGTTTGCAGGTGCGAGATAACCGGGATCTTTTACATCAAACCCTCTTGGCGGAAACTGATCGCCCGAAGGTTCATCGAGCTTGACGGAGTGTCCTTCGTCGTTGATCAGGCTATCGGTTACAGGGTTAAAGGTAAGGTCACCTGCAATTGCGAAGGCCGTGGTGATCTCGGGTGAGGCCACAAACGCATGGGTGTTCGGATTGCCATCGTTGCGTTTTGCAAAATTCCTGTTGAAAGAGGTGATGATGGAATTCTTTCTGTTCGGGTCGTTTGTATGACGCGCCCACTGACCGATGCAGGGACCGCAGGCATTCGCAAGTACCACGCCACCCATTTTTTCAAAGATGCTGAGATAGCCATCGCGCTCAACGGTGAAGCGCACCTGCTCGGAGCCGGGCGTGATGGTAAATTCTGCGCGCGCCTTGATCTTTTTATCCACCGCCTGTTTTGCCAGTGACGCTGAGCGCGTAATGTCTTCGTAAGAGGAGTTGGTACACGAACCGATCAATCCTACCTCCAGCTTTTCAGGCCATCCGTTTTTGCGCACTTCGCTGGCAAATTCAGAGATCGGTATGGCGCGATCAGGTGTGAAGGGTCCGTTCACGTGCGGCTCCAATTCCGAGAGGTTGATCTCAATGACCTGGTCAAAATATTTTTCCGGATTATTATAAACCTCGGGATCGCCGGTGAGGTGCTCTTTTACTTTATCCGCCAGTTCAGCCACTTCGCTGCGGCCCGTGCCCCGGAGGTAATCCGCCATTTTTTCATCATATCCAAAGGTGGAGGTCGTGGCGCCGATCTCGGCTCCCATGTTACAGATCGTGGCTTTACCCGTACAGGATAAGGTCTGCGCGCCAGGACCGAAGTATTCAACAATGGCTCCTGTTCCGCCTTTTACGGTTAGGATGCCCGCAACTTTCAAGATCACGTCCTTGGCTGACGTCCATCCGCTCAGGCGGCCAGTAAGTTTTACGCCGATGAGTTTGGGAAATTTCAGTTCCCAGGGCATACCCGCCATCACATCGACAGCGTCAGCTCCGCCAACACCGATGGCCACCATGCCCAGGCCGCCGGCATTTACCGTATGGGAATCGGTTCCGATCATCATTCCACCGGGAAATGCATAATTCTCCAGCACCACCTGGTGGATAATACCCGCACCGGGCTTCCAGAAACCAATTCCAAACTTATTGGAAACCGATTCCAGGAAGCTGAAAACTTCTCCGCTGGCGGTTAGAGATTCTGCCAGGTCTTTTTTGGCTCCGTCTTTCGCCATGATCAGGTGGTCGCAATGTACCGTCGAGGGAACAAGCACCCGCGGTATTCCCGCTGACATGAATTGCAGCAAGGCCATTTGCGCAGTGGCATCCTGCATGGCCACACGATCAGGGGAAAAGTTAACGTACGATTTCCCGCGTTGGAAATCCTCAATCTTTTGTTCCCCATGGAGGTGGGTAAAAAGAATCTTTTCCGAAAGGGTCAGTGGCTTGTTAACAACTTTTCGCGCCCGGGCAATGCGCTCCGGGAATAGCCGGTAAACGGCCTTGATCATGTCTAAATCGAATACCATAGTCTTAGTTTTAGGGTCGCTAAAGTACTAAAATTTGAGGTATAGGGAAATACCCTGAATCCCATGAGGGGACTTTTGATCACGCGACTCTGCTCACTTGCTGTTGATGTAATTCAAAAATTCCCGCTTGATATTCTCGTCCCTGAATTTTCCGGCGAAATAAGCTGTGCCGGTTTTGCTGTTCGTGTCGCCCACGCCACGGGAAGCCACGCACATATGATTTGCATCAAGCACCACACCCACATCCTCTGTCTTCAAAACCCGTTGCATTTCCTGGCCGATCTGGACGGTGAGACGCTCCTGCACCTGAGGCCGCTTTGAATAATACTGAACAATGCGGTTGATCTTGGAAAGTCCGATCACTTTTCCGGAGGAAAAATAAGCCACATGCGCTTTTCCGTAGATCGGAACAAAGTGATGTTCGCAGTGGGAGTAAAAGGTGATATCCTTCTCCACGAGCATCTGATCATAGTTGTATTTGTTGTCGAAGAGCCTGGCATGCGGTCTGTTTTTCGGATTCAATCCGCTGAACACTTCTTTCACAAACATCTTGGCCACGCGTCGCGGCGTTCCGTTCAAACTGTCATCGGTGAGGTCCAGCCCGAGGACATGCATGATCTCGCGAAAGTGCTTTTCGATCTTCTCGATCTTTTCGTCATCGTCCAGGTCAAACGCATCCGGACGCAACGGTGTATCCGCTGAAGAACCAATGTGGTCGTCCAGCTCTTCATCCAAAGGTTTAAGAGGCCGGATATTCAACGAAATTTCTTTCTGTCTCATACAATGTGATTTTCAGTTCAAATTTGGAATCAATCTTATTCCTTAGGATCCTCCAGATGATAAGGGCAATGTTCTCAGCGGTTGGATTCAGTTCTTTAAAATACTCCGTGTCGAGGTTGAGATTCTTGTGATCGAATTTACGCAAAACATTTTCCCGGATAAGGTCACTCAGCGCTTTCATATCAAAGACATATCCTGTCTGTTCGTCAGGTTCCCCGGTAACACTTACGATCAGATCATAATTATGCCCATGATAGTGCGGATTACTGCATTTTCCAAAAATCTTCTCATTCTGAGCATCTGACCAGTCAGCCCTGAAAAGCCGGTGAGCCGCGTTGAAATGTTCTTTACGGGAAACTTTGACCTTCATGTCTTAAAAGTAACAGGATATTGGGGAAAAGGTTCAGGAGAGGGGGAAATAGGTATAGAGGGAAATAGCGAAATACGGAAATTAGGTGGTATACAGGTTAAGGGGCATAAAGATCGTATAGATTGTATAGCAAGAGTATAGTCCGTTGCCGGATGAATGTTCAATTTGTAAAAGTCGGGTGAGGGCTCTTAGATCCCTATATTCCGATGCTAAAAATTCGTGATGGCGGTGCTGTGGAAAGCAAACATGGCCATATTCATTCCGAAGGTCAGTTCGTGGCTGGTGAAACGGGCGCCAACAGAATTGCCGGACGGCACCTCAAAGGCATAGCCAAAGCGATATGCCCCCCCGAATTTGATCATCGCCATGAGACCATAGGCATTGAGATTGCGCGTATAAATTCCCGCCGTATATTTTTCTTCAAAGTTCAGGGCACAGTTTACATCGGCAGAAAGGGGGGATCCCTTCACGGATTTCAACAGCAGCGAAGGTTTTAAACGGATGTGCTCATTGATGTAAAATATGTAGGCTCCCATCGCATAAAAATGCTGGCTGTATAACTGGGTCTCCAGATCGGCGACCGTCACTTTCGCTTTCAGCATGCGCGGCACTGAGAGGCCGATAAAATACCTTTCACTGTTCAGGATAAGACCCGCTCCGAAACTGGGTTTGGTGATATTCTGATTCTCAGAGAAAGCCGGATCCATAGGATCATAGGGATTGAGGTCGGTGTTATTCCCTTTGAAGCTGATGAAACCCGCCTGCAGTCCAAACGATAAGAATTTTTGATCCAGGTCCAAACGGTACGCATATGTGCCGTGTACTTCAGTGTTGCTGTTGATGCCCGCGTTGTCCCTCAGGACGATCAGACCCACGCCCATCCGGTTGTCAAACAGGGAGGTGTGGCCGTTGACATTGTAGGTAGTGGGACTGCCATCAAAACCCGCCCATTGTTTGCGAAATGACACGCCGATGTTGAGGTTGTTATTCAATCCCGCATACGCCGGATTGATGAGCAGCGGGTTATTGAGATACTGCGCATACAGCGGATCCACCTGCGCCTCACTGGTACAACAGAGGCCGAGTGCAAAGCTGAGAACGAGTAAAAGTTTTTTCATAGTCTATACCGGATAATATCAATGGGAATATACAGCACCGGTGGCCTTTTTCCTTCCGGATCAAGAAATTTTAGAAGAAAATTTACTGCCCCGAGAGGTACCAGGTGTTTATTATCTGCTGTCACGGGGGCCTTCAATCATACGGAAATCAATGCTGGTGATTATGGTCGGCCAGGAACTCCACGGGAGGGTGTGGTGCGTTCAGGCTGTCACACAATCGATTGAGAAAAGAAAATTAACCCGCCGCAAAGAATTTTGGAGCTAATTCCTCTTAATAATCGTTAATTTCGAGTGTGCTTTGTCTTTTGACTAACCAAATATAGTGTGCGTGCAAAATATAATTATGGTCAGTAAAAGGGCGAGCAATAAACGGTATTTCAGGTTCACGGCGGTGATTTCGTTAGGTTTAGTCATCGAATATAAGATATGAAGCGACAATTCACAAGGTTAGTATAACTTTCTGAGCCACAATTTTTTAAAAATTATCCGACATGACTTTTGAGGAGATCCGCGCGAAAATTCAGGGGTATCAGGAAGCGGGAAAATCGCTTTTTACAACTTCCTCTTTTCAATCCCACAGCCTGGTATTGTTGCACATGCTGAGCAGGATAGACAATAAAATCCCCGTTTATTTCATCAATACCGGTTATCACTTCCCGGAAACGGTAAAATTCCGTGATCACATCACCGAGTTGTTCGGCATTCAGACCATCGATCTTAGATCAGAAGTGCCGAAGTTTATGCAGCGCGACGGCGAAGGCAGGCTGTTGTTCGCATCCGACCCTGACCATTGCTGTTATTTGAACAAGACCCAACCCGTGGATGCCATGCTCATGTCACACGATGTCTGGATCAACGGGGTTCGGGCGGATCAGAGCGCGGTGCGCGCTGCCATGAAAGTGGAACAACCTGCCAAACACGGGTGCATGCGCTTTCACCCCATGCTCGACTGGAATTCAAAAATGATCTGGCAATACCAGAAAGAATACAATCTGCCCAAGCATCCTCTGGAGGAAAAAGGATTCATCAGTATTGGCTGTGAACCCTGCACACGCAAAGTCGATCCCGAGATGCAGGAGCGCGAAGCCCGGTGGTTCGGACTGAATAAAGTGGAATGTGGGTTGCATACGGATCTGATCAATAAGTAAGTTCGTGAATCGTGAGGCGTGAATCGTGAATGGTGCCTGCGTCATCAAAGCACCCCGCTTAGAAGTTTGGTCCTGCTTTTATACCCCTTTTTTCTTTGCGTAAGAATGATCATTTTTGCTTCGCATTAATGATGCATAGATTGATGGATAGGAAGCACACCACCGGCCAGACTGATAAGCTGAATAGAAAGTATATTCACGATTCACGATTGACGATTCACGTAACACGCAGACATATAAAATTAAAAGATATCGCTACTCACCCCTCGCATTAAATGAAAGTATTAGTCACCGGAGGTGCCGGGTATATTGGTACCGAGCTCATTACTTTACTCGTGAACAACCCTGAAGTGGACAAACTGATCATTTATGATAATCTCAGCCGTCCGAACTTCAATCTTTTTTTGGGATTAAGGCTTAAAAACCACCAAAAAATCTCCTTTGCTAAAGGCGAGCTTCTCGATTCGCGGGCGCTGAAAAAAAACCTTGAAGGCGTGGATGTCGTTTATCACCTTGCGGCAAAGGTCACCACTCCATTTGCTAATGCTGATGCACATGCCTATGAACAGGTGAACCATTGGGGAACAGCGGAGTTGGTCTATGCCGTCGAAACCAGCGGTGTGAAACGGTTTATCTACACCAGCAGCACAGGTGTATACGGATCTTCAAAAATCCCAGCCCATGAGGACAAGCCACCGGATCCCCAAACTTTCTACGCGGTATCGAAACTGAGGGGGGAAGAACATGTGAGAAGACTGATCGGAAAGATTGACACCTATATCATGCGTTGCGGAAATGTCTATGGTTACAGCAAATGTATGCGGTTTGATGCCGTGATCAATAAATTCATTTTCGAAGCTAATTTCAACCGGCTTGTTACCATTCAGGGTGACGGAAAGCAGTCGCGCACTTTCATCCACATCGCCATGGTGGCCAAAGCGCTGAACAATTTGCTCACGGCAGACCTTCCGAGCGATGTTTACAATATCGTTGATAAGAACCTGAAGGTCATTGATATTCTCGATGTTCTGAAGGAACTGATCCCCGATCTCGAATTCATTTTCATCAACCAGCATTTGCGCCTTCATGAATTGAACGTAAAAGTAAATCCACTGATCACGGACACGCTCCAGATCAGAAATTCAAGATCGCTGAAAGAAGACCTGAGTGAGTTCATCAAGAAATTCAGTTTTTAAGTAAAGCCACCGTATGCAAAACATTGCAACGGTTATTATTTTACTAGCGGTAGTGACTGCCCTCGCTGAAGTGACGGACAGAATAAAGATGCCGTACCCAATCTTACTGGTTCTTTCCGGTATCGCTATAGGTTTGATCCCGGGTTTACCGCTCATCACCCTCAATCCGGATGTTGTTTTTCTCATCTTCCTCCCGCCGCTTTTATATTCCGCAGCCTGGTATACATCGTGGCCGGATTTCAAGGCAGCGAAGAGACCGATCTTCCTACTCGCCATAGGCTGCGTGATCTTTACCACCTGCGCCGTGGCCTGGATCGCCCATACGTTCATACCGGGTCTCGGCTGGCCCGAGGCGTTTGTGCTGGGAGCCATCATCTCTCCGCCTGACGCTGTTGCGGCAACAGCTTCAACAAAAGGTCTCGCCGTGCCCAAACGGATCATCACCGTCCTGGAAGGAGAGAGCCTGGTGAATGACGCCACGGGATTGATTGCATACCGTTACGCCATCGCAGCAGTGGTAACGGGCGCCTTCGGTATCTGGCAGGCAGGCCTCCAGTTTATTGTCGTGGCTACAGGAGGGATCGGATTGGGATTGGCCCTTGCCGTGATGTTTAGATGGCTTCACAAAATAACATTGGATAATGCTACTACCGATACCACGTTGACCTTTATTACTCCCTTCATTGTATACCTGGTTGCAGAGAATGTCCACCTGTCTGGCGTATTGGCCGTCGTATCCTGTGGCCTGTACCTAAGCTGGCACTCATCCGAATTATTCAGTCACCAGACAAGGCTGCAGGCTTATGGGTCGTGGAGTACAGCCATATTCATCCTTAATGGTGTGGTGTTCATTTTGATTGGCCTTCAGCTGCCCATGATCCTGGAAAACATAGAAGATCATTCCTTCGCGGAGTTGCTGAAATACGGCGCCATTGTAAGCGCGGCAGTCATCGTGGGAAGGATCATCTGGGTCTATCCGGGAGCCTTTATTCCCAGGTTAAGCAAAAAGGTGAGGGAACGCGAACCAGAAGTAAATTTGAAACTGGTCAGCATTGTTGCCTGGTCAGGCATGCGCGGTGTGGTTTCACTGGCGGCAGCGATGGCGATCCCCCTCGTGATCGAAGGAGCTAAACCATTTCCCAACCGGAACCTCATCATCTTCCTGACTTTCTCGGTTATTTTTTCCACACTGGTCATACAGGGTCTGACCATCCGGCCTTTGGTCAAATGGTTGGGGATCAAACCGGATGGCCACGCTGATAAAGAAGAGTTAAAAGCCCGCCTCACCGTTGCAGCCGCCATGATCGAGCATATCGAAGAGAACTACTCTCTTGGACTCACCGATGAAGGCCTGAACCTGATCAAGACAAAGTACGAAATCCGCATCCAGCGCATTCGCAAAGAGGAGAAGGTCTCAAATCTCCATGAAGGGCTTGTCGATAGCCTCCATTTAATTCAGCAGGAATTGTTGAACAAAGAACGGGAGCTGATCATCAGACTCCGCGGGGAAGGGAAGATCACGGAGGAAGCCCTGCGAAAAATGGAATACGAATTGGATCTTGAAGAAAGCAGACTGCTCCTGGAAAAGGGAATACCCGTCTGACCGCTACTTTCAACTTCCGGGAAGTTTGGAACTTCCCGGAAGTTGAAAGTACGGGCACCCCATCAGCAATACTCTTCAAACACCTCCACCAGGTGCTGCCCGATCATCTGTGCATTCCTGCCTTCAATATGATGACGCTCCACAAAATGCACGAGTTCACCATCCTTGAATAAAGCGATGGAAGGGGAGGAAGGAGGATACGGCAGGGTGTACTCTCTTGCTTTTGCCACCGCATCTTTATCCACACCAGCGAACACGGTCGCCAGGGATGTCGGTTTTTTATCCGAATGCTGCAGGGCCCACTTGATCCCCGGTCTGGCTGCGCCGGCAGCACATCCACAAACAGAATTGATTACCAGCAACGTGGTGCCTTTTTGATCTTTTAATTCGCTATCCACATCGGCGGAAGTCTTTAATTCCTTGAAGCCCGCACTGGTTAAATCCGTGCGCATGGGAGCTACTAGTTGTTCAGGATACATATGTTTTATAAATTAATCTGATTCGTTAACACATTATAAAAATCCCAGTTCAAGTTTAGCCGCCTCGCTCATCATTTCCTGTGAATAGGGCGGGTCGAAAGTGACCTGAACTTTTACTTCATTAATGCCCGGAATGGACTTGAGTTTTTGCTCTACTTCTTCCGGTATCACCTCTGCAGATGGGCACGAGGGAGATGTAAGGGTCATCAGCACGTAGACATTGTTAACCGGGTAAATATTGAT
>JBBEBN010000370.1:0-11402 GCA_040882305.1 Cyclobacteriaceae bacterium | reverse complement strand
CGAAGGCCCGCTGATGGCCGGCATGAACGTGGTGGGCGACCTGTTCGGCGCCGGAAAGATGTTTTTGCCGCAGGTAGTAAAAAGCGCCCGCGTCATGAAAAAATCCGTAGCCTACCTCACCCCGTATCTGGAAGAGGAAAAGAGACTCAGTGGCGCAGAGCAAAAAGTTGCCGCAAAAATATTGCTTGCCACGGTGAAAGGCGATGTACATGACATCGGTAAAAATATTGTGGGAATCGTCCTCGCCTGCAACAATTACGATGTGGTCGACCTGGGTGTGATGGTTCCGCCGGAGAAGATACTCGAAACGGCGAGAAGGGAAAAGGTAGATATCATCGGCTTAAGCGGACTCATCACCCCTTCACTGGATGAGATGGTTCATGTCGCAAAGGAATTGCAACGCGAGAAGCTGAACTTCCCTTTGCTGATAGGAGGGGCGACCACGTCCCGGATTCACACGGCCGTAAAAATTGATCCCGTCTACGACGGCCCCGTCATCCACGTGCTGGATGCTTCGCGGTCTGTTCCGGTAGCCAGTGAGCTGATCAATCCGGAAACAACGGAGAACATCAAGCAGAGGATCAAAGAAGAATATAAAAAGTTGCGGGCGGACCACGAAAGTCGAAAAACCGAAAAGAATTATATCACCCTCGCTGATGCCAGGAAGAACAAGGTAAAGATCGACTGGGCCACGACGAAATATACCAGGCCGCAATTTACAGGTCGACGCGAATTTCTCGGTTACCCGCTGGAAGAACTGAGAAAATATCTCGACTGGACGCCGTTCTTTCAGACCTGGATGATGGCGGGTCGTTATCCCGGCATCTTTAAAGACCCGGTGGTCGGAGTGGAGGCGAAAAAACTTTTCGATGACGCCAACACGATGCTCGACCAGATCATCCGGGATAAAAGTCTGCAGGCCAATGGTGTCGTTGCCTTTTATGAGGCGGTGAGTGTTGGCGATGACGTTGCCTTATCTGGCAACGGGAAGCCGTTGGCTACTTTCCATTTCCTGCGTCAGCAGAATAAAAAGGCGCCGGGATTGCCTAACTTCTGCCTTGCGGATTTTATTTCCCCAGAGGGCGGGAAGGATTACTTCGGCATGTTTGCTGTGACGGCAGGGACAGGCCTCGAAAAAATAATTGCGGAATGCAAGACCAAACACGATGATTATTCCGAGATCATGGCAAAGGCGCTTGCAGACCGTTTGGCTGAGGCTTTTGCGGAATGTCTTCACCAGAAGGTGAGAAAAGAATTGTGGGGATATGAATGCGATGAAAAGCTCTCCAATGAGGACCTGATAGCGGAGAAGTACCACGGCATCAGGCCGGCGCCCGGTTATCCGGCGTGTCCCGATCATACGGAGAAGAAACTGTTGTTTGAGTTGCTGGATGCAGGCAAGGCCGGCATTGTCCTCACTGAATCATACGCAATGTACCCGGCCGCCGCCGTCAGTGGATTCTATTTTTCCCATCCGGAATCAAAATATTTCGGATTGGGTAAGATTGAAAAGGATCAGGCGGAAGATTACGCGAAACGGAAAGGTATGAGCGTCGAGGAGATAGAACGGTGGCTGGCGCCGAATTTGTCCTACGACATTTGAGGTGTTGAGGTGTTGAGGTGTTGGTGTAGGGACCTGCAGAAATTTTTTAGGTAATTTTGATGTGAAGGAACTTATTGGAGTTTGTGCTTTGAGGTGTTGATGTGGGGACTTGCAAAATTTGTGAGGTAATTTAGTATTGAATGGACTTATTTACTCTTGTGCAGGTTCGAGACGACTGTCACAAAAAGAAATAGATACTGGTAAAACATGATAACCGCTGAAATCGTCAGATACAACACACCAACACACCAACACCTCAACACACGAACACATTAAATGAAAGTTTCCAACCATATTAACAATGCGAAGGGAAAAACATTGTTCACCATCGAGATTCTTCCTCCGTTAAAGGGCGATAACATCAAGAACCTGTACAGTAACCTCGATCCTCTGATGGAGTTCAAACCTCCTTTTATAGATGTGACCTATCACAGGGAGGAATATGTTTATAAAAACAAAGAGAATGGACTGCTGGAGAAGCGTTCAATCCGGAAGAGGCCGGGAACCGTGGGCATTTGTGCCGCCATACAGCATTACTATAAGGTGGACACCGTTCCGCACATCATTTGTGGTGGCTTTAGCAAAGAGGAAACGGAGAACGCGTTGATAGATCTTCATTTCCTCGGTATTGATAACGTGCTCCTGCTGCAGGGGGATGCCATAAAAAATGAAGGGAGGTTTGTCGCCGAACCCGACGGACACAAATACGCCTCCGACCTGCTGCAGCAGGTGGTGAACATGAACCAGGGTCGTTACCTCGACGAAGAATTACAGAATTCAGCGCCCACTGATTTCTGTATCGGCGTGGCAGGATATCCCGAAAAACATTTTGCGGCCCCGAACCTGAAAACAGACCTGAAATACCTGAAGCTGAAAGTCGACCTCGGCGCGGAGTACGTCGTTACACAGATGTTCTTCGATAACCAGAAATATTTTGATTTTGTCGACAAGTGTCGCGAAGTTGGGATCAACGTACCCATCATCCCCGGGATCAAGCCGATCACGACAAAATCGCAGAGCAACATACTTCCCACTGCCTTTCATATTGACATTCCCGAGGACCTGGCGGATGAAGTGGAGAAATGCAGGGACAACACTGCCGTTAAAGAAGTGGGGATCAAGTGGGCTGTTCAGCAATGTAAGGAGTTGGTTAAGAAAGGCGCTCCTACGCTTCACTTTTATTCAATGGGGAAATCGGATCCGATATACAGGATTGCGAAGGAGCTGTTTTGATGTGTTGAAGTTTTGATGTGTTGGTGTGTTGGTGTGGTTATTTACAAAGCACAACGGTTATCCGGAGTTATCAGCACTTAATTTTGTTTGTTTCTGATTGGGGAGCACAAATCCTTTTAAGTCAATTCACATCAAAATGACCTGAAGTCCTGTCAGGTAGCTTACATGAACACATCAGCACATCAACACATGAGCACATTGAACAAATGAGCACCTCTAGACCGTCCACTACCGAACACATTTGTTCAAGAAAGAACATTAATTCCCACGGAAACGCCATTTTTTCGAGTGTTTGCACGCGTTTTTCGTGGCAGGGTCATTGTACTCGTTCAGCGGAGACCCGTCGGCATCAGGCTTTGAATAAGTTGACAATATGCAGGAGGCAGTTGACAAGGAGCAAATGGCGTCTTTCAGTGCAGTTGGTCAATGGGTTTCGTACTTCGTTTAAGAGTCGACTACCTGAAAGATTAGTGTTTCATTTGAAAGTAACCGCATTAGGCATGGGAGAATGTACTTCATGTTGACTGTTCCCCGTTGTCAACTGTCAATTGCTATTTGTCAACTATTGATTAGGGATTGCTTAAATGAATTAGAATCTCAGAATAACCTACTACTAAATGCTGTCCAACTACTTCCGCATCGCCATTCGCAGCTTGCTGAAAAGCAAGGTTTACACTTTCATCAATGTGTTTGGCCTGGCCTTTGGCATTGCCTGCGTTTTCCTCATCATACTTTATCTTCAGAATGAATTAAGTTACGACCGGTTTCATGCGAAAGCAGAAAACCTTTACCGCGTAACGTGGGAGGACAACAATCCCCAAACCCGGACGCCGCATCCCATGGCTCAGGCGATGAAGGCGGATTTTCCGGAAGTGGAGAGTGCGGTAAGCATTACTCCGCTGTACGCCGCAGGCCTCACGAAGGAAACGCACTCACTCCACAACCCACGTCGCGATACGCGTTACGATGAGATGAACATTCTGGCAGTCGACACCACATTCTTTGACGTCTTCTCTTTTTCTCTTCTCAAGGGGAACCCCAAAAACGCATTGAAGCAGTTAAACGGCGTGCTCCTGTCGGAATCCATGGCGCAGAAATATTTTCCAGGTGAGGATCCCATCGGTCAGCACCTGGCAGTGGATGCGGAGAATTACCTGGTGGAAGTAGTGGGCGTTTTCAAGGATGTTCCCCGGAATTCCCATTTTCATTTTGATTTTCTAGTGTCCTATCTGCGGGAAAAATCATTTGACAACACTAACGCTTTTTACTCGTGGGCGGACTTCGGCCATTACAACTATATCCGTCTCCGGGAAGGTGCTGACACAAAAGCACTGGAAGAGAAACTGATGCCATGGATGAGAAAATACATCCCCGTGTCGGATGAACAATACCAGGGACTTATTGATCAGGGTTATGGCTTCAGGCTTCAACCGGTTACCGACATTCATCTGAAATCTTCGCTGCGCTGGGAGCTTGAACCGAATGGTAATATCGAATACGTCTACATCCTTTCGGCCGCCGCCCTGCTTACACTCATCATCGCCTGTGTGAATTTCATGAACCTCACCACCGCCAAGTCAGCCGAACGGGCGAAAGAGATCGGGGTTAGAAAAACTCTGGGCGCGGCGCAGCGTCAGCTTTCCCTTCAGTTTCTCGCGGAATCCGTGTTGATCGCGTTAATATCCATCGCCATCGCCATCCTGATCGTAGAAGTAACATTGCCGTTCTTTAATTCTTTCGCGGACCTGGCTTTTGAAATTGATTACGGCCAGCACGGGCTCATGCTGCTGGTGTTGGGAATTTTTATCGGCATCCTGTCCGGCTTATATCCCTCGGCCTATCTGTCCGGCATCAAACCACAACTTGTACTGAAGGGCAGGATGGCTCAATCGCCAAAGGGGGCAGGCTTCCGCAGAGGGTTGATCGTGTTCCAGTTTTTTATGTCCATGATCCTCGTTTCTTCAGCGCTGATCATTTTTGGCCAGTTGGATTTTCTCACCAGCAAGCACCTGGGTTTTGAAAAAGAGGCGGTGTTGGTAATACCCGTAAAAAATGAATTGGGTTTGACGAGGTTTGACGCCTTCCAGAGCGAGATGAGCAAAATTGACGGGATCATTTCAGCGTCAGCGAGCTCAAACATTCCGGGTGGACAGTTCAATCAGCACCACATTTCCTCCCTGGAGTTTCCCGATGACGATATATCTTCCTCGGAAGCTTTTGTTGATTATGATTTTTTCAAAACGCTTGATATTCCGCTGCAGGAGGGAAGGACCTTTACGCGCAATAATCCGCCTGATTCAGGCGCGGCCTTCGTTTTAAATGAGACAGCAGCCAGGCAACTCAATCTCAAGGGACCGGTCGTCGGCAGGGAGATCTGGTGGAAGCAGCGGGAACAGAACGCCATGCGTCGCGGTACGGTCATCGGTGTCGTCAAAGATTTTCATTTTCAGTCGCTGCACGAACCGATCCGTCCACTGGTTTTTGTGCTGACGCAACGTCGATTTAATCACATTCTTGTGAAGTTGGAGACTGAAAACTTTAGTGATAAGATTGCTGCCATTGAAAAGGTTTACAAGCAATTTGAGCCCGTATACGGATTTGAATTTTCTTTCCTGGAGGACAGGCTGAATGCACAGTATTCTTCCGAGAAACGCACAGGTACTATCCTTGGAATCTTTACCGTCATCGCCATCCTGATTGCGTCCTTCGGTTTATTTGGTATGTCGCTGCTCACCTTTCAGCAAAAGATCAAGGAACTGAGCGTGAGGAAAGTGCTGGGGGCAACGCTAGCCAATATGCTCGTTCTGCTGGTGGGAGGTTTTACGAAACTCATTATTGTGGCTGTTTTGCTGGCGACGCCGCTGGCATGGTGGATCATGAATTCCTGGCTGCAGAACTTCAGTTACCGGATCAGTATTCATCCGCTTGTATTTGCCGGCAGCGGTTTGGCGTTGATACTGATTGCGTGGGTGACGTTAAGCTATTTTACTGTTATGGCATCGCGGTTAAATCCGGCGGAAACGTTGAAGAACGAGTAGGGGCATGGGCAAGCTTTGAATGTTGAAAGATCGTCATGAATTTATTGACCCTTGACCTGATAAACCTATAGATGTAAAGCACTCTGCCAATGTTCAAAAACTACATTACTATCGCCTGGAGGCATTTCATCCGCCAAAGTGAATATTCGCTGTTGAACATTCTCGGGCTGGCTACAGGACTCACGTGCTTTATTATCCTTTACGTATTTGTTCAGTACGAATCACATTTTGATCATTTTCATAAAAAGACGAACCAAATCTTCAGGGTGGTTCAGCATTTGAAGGCTACGGGGAGTGAGCATCACTGGAATACCACGGCATACCCGCTGGGGGAAGCCATCAGGCATGATTTTTCGGAGCCACTGTTCGTGACGCAGATCAGCGGGCCGGATAACAGGATACTTAGTGTTGAGCGGCCCAACAATGAAACCGTTCGCTTCGATCAGGATAATGTTCTCTTTGCCGACACTCATTACCTGAAAGTTTTCGATGCCGGGTTTCTCATCGGCAATCCTCTTACGTCCCTGAATGATCCCAATTCCATTATCCTCACCGAAAACACCGCACATCGTTACTTCGACGACGCCAGTCTCGAGAGTGTTGTGGGTAAAGAGATATTGCTGAACAACAAGGACCGTCTGACGGTCACAGCCATTGTCAAGGACCCGCCCGCTAACACGAATTATCTCTACAAGGCGATCATACCGTACGAGTTCTTTAAAATGCATAACCCTTATCCGGCCAACAACTGGTCCGGAAACTATCAGGGTACCACTTTTGTCGTCCTGCCATTGGAAACTGACATCAACGGATTTGAGGAGAAGATCGCAGGCTGGAAAAGTAAATACCTCAAACCTGAAGACGATCAACGGATCTCCTATTCCTTGCAGCCTCTTACTGAGATCCATACAGAAACGTTTTACGGAATTCCTCCCGCCGGTTATACCATGCCTTCCAAAATTATCAAGGCTGTTGAATGGACTGGCCTCTTTATCCTGATCATCGCTTGCGTCAATTTCATTAACCTCGCTACGGCGCAGGCAACCGGGCGGTCGAAGGAAGTGGGTATCCGCAAGGTCATCGGTGGAACGCGTGGGCAATTGTTCAGACAATTTTGCGGCGAGAACTTTTGGTTGATCCTGCTGACGCTTGTGATCGCATTATCTCTCTCTCAGTTTTTACTGGGCGAGATCAACAGTATGCTTACTGTCATTCATTTGAACATTTCGCTTGACTGGAGCGGAGTGGTTTTTATTTCCCTGATAGGGATTGCCGTCATATTTCTCGCAGGTTTGTATCCATCCATCATAATGTCGTCTTTTCAGCCTGTGGAAGTACTTAAGAACAGATTATCCACAAACGTATCAGGAGGGGTGTCGTTGCGCAAAGCGCTTATCATATTGCAGTTTGCCATCGTCCAAATATTTGTGATCGGCACCATTGTCATCGCGGTCCAGATGCACTATATCCGGAATAAAGAACTTGGCTTCAACCGGGAAGCTCTTCTCACGATCCCTATTCCTGACAACTCCAGGCGAGGTGCCATTGAGCAGCAATTGGTCACGCATTCAGCCATTGAGAAAATAAGTTTTAACTCCGGTCCTCCAACGGTAACGGAGAGACGTCTCGGCACGAGTTACTGGCTGCCCTTGGGCTCCGTGGCAGAAAGCTTTGAAGCTGAAATGAAATGCATGGATGAAAATTATCTTGACCTTTATGGGCTTACCCTCGTGGCCGGAAGAAATTTCACCCGGACGGGCGATATGTTTGATGAATTCATCGTCAACGAGAAACTCATCAAGGCGCTTGAATGGACCCCTGATGAGGCCGTTGGTCAGCAACTCATCATCAATGAAGGAAAGGGCACTATTGTGGGAGTCGTGAAAGACTTTCACAATAATTCCATGCAGGAGGCGATCACGCCCTGCGTCATGATGAACTGGAATGCTTTTCTCGACAATGCCAGCCTTCAGTTATCTGCGATGAACAGCCGTCCCGTCGAGACATTACAATTCATCGAGAAAACATGGAAGGGATTTTTCCCGCAGCGGATCTATCAATATACTTTTATTGATGATTTCCTGGAGCAGAATTATATCCTTGAAAACCTGATCTTCGATGGTTTTATAGTATTTTCGTTCATAGCCGTCCTCATCGGGTGCTGTGGTCTTTACGGGCTTATCCGGTTCATGACAGTCAGGAGAAGCAAGGAAGTGGGGATACGCAAAGTACTGGGTGCATCCGTCGTCGGAATCTTCATGTTGTTCTCGAAGGAATTTGTTTTCCTCGTATTGATCGCCCTGGTGTTTGCCAGCCCGATTGCCTGGTACGCTATGCAACAATGGCTTTCGGGCTTTGCCTATAGTGTTGATATCAGCTGGTGGATGTTTGCAGGGGGAGGAGTCCTTGCGATGGTGATCGCCCTGGTGACCATCAGTTTTCAAACCGTTAAGACGGCGGTAATGGATCCTGTGAAGTGGCTTCGATGTGATTAATTTTTAAATAGATTAGGAAACGATCCAGGGCTCTATTAAATGATCCTCCCTCTGGGAATTCTTGGATAGGTGACTCAATTCCGCCGGGATAAAAACGAAGGTGGGCGACTGAGAATGGAGGATAAGGAACTTAAGCAGATGTTTACTCAGGCGAAACCTCAAACCTAAAGACTTCAAAATTTCCCCCTTTCCATGTAACCTTTTCCCAAAACCAGAGTAAACTCAAAATAAAACTACCTCCATGCTCCGCAACTACTTCATTTCGATTCTGCGCTATGTTTCCCGGAACAAGGCCTTCACGTTCATCAATATCCTCGGTCTGGCTATCGGCATGATGGCCTGCATGCTGATCACGCAGTTTGTGCTGCATGAATTCAGCTATGATAATTTCCATGTCAATAAAGACAGGATATACCGACTACAGCTCAACCGTTATAACAAAGGAGAATTGAGCACGCAATGGGCCGCGGGGGCAATGGGCATCGGGCCGGATGTGAAAGCAAATTTTGGCGAGGTGGAAGAATACGTGAGACTGACGGGAACTGACGCCCAGTTTTCCTATCAGGACGTTTTTTTCAAAGAGGAGGGGGTTTACTACGCTACGCCGAGTTTTTTCAAAGTGTTCACCATCTCCCTGGTTCACGGGATCGACTCCACCGCCCTGAAAGGACCCTTTAAAGTTGTTTTATCTGAAACCCTGGCAAGAAAATATTTTGGGAACGAAAACCCTGTAGGAAAGATGATCCGGAATAACGGCGGCACTGATTACGAAGTAACGGGTGTCTTTAAAGACCTTCCTTCAAACACTCACATGAAGATCTCCGCATTATTTTCATATGCGAGCTTTGAATCGCTGGTGAACAATCCGGAGGCGCTGAAGTCCTGGCACTGGGACGGGCACTTTACCTACATCCTCCTGGACCAACACGCCAGCGCGGAAGACTTCGAAAAGAAACTATTCGGTTTTGCGCAGGAGCACGAGGCGGAAGAACTTAAGCGCGCGGGAGCAGGAATGGTGTTTCATCTTCAGCCGCTGACGGACATTCACCTTGATTCGCATTTTATGTTTGAGTTTAAGGCGAATGGCGAAAGGCAGGCGGCGTATTTTCTATCCATCGTTGCCGTGTTGATCCTGCTGATCGCCTGGATAAATTACATCAACTTATCCACGGCAAAATCCATTGAACGCGCCCGCGAGGTCGGCGTCAGGAAAGTGATGGGAAGCCACCGGAGGCAACTCGTTCAACAGTTTCTTTTTGAGGCCGTACTTTTTAATACTATTGCGGTCGGGCTTGCTGTCCTGCTGGTGATATTGTTGACACCTTCCTTCAGCACCCTTACGGGACGCGACCTGGGCTATATTCTTTTCAAACAAAACATGTTCTGGGTGTGGATGGGTGCGCTGATCTTTGGCGGAGCGTTGCTCTCCGGACTGTACCCTGCCTTTGTTCTATCTGGATACCGGCCCGTGGAAGTATTAAAAGGCAGGTTCAAAAATACCGGTAAGGGAGTATTCTTCCGCAAAGGTATGGTAGTGATGCAGTTTGTGGCTTCCATCACGCTGATCGTCGGAACGTTCACCGTGTATCGCCAGATCACATACATGCAGGAACAAACGCTTGGTGTCGACATCGATCAGACGTTGGTGCTGGAGTCGCCGAATGTGGTGGATTCGACTTACCAGCAAAAATTCAAAGTGTTCAAGCAACAGATACTGCAATATCCGGAAGTATCCTCAGTGACGGCTGCGTCATCCGTTCCCGGGCGGCAACCGGGATGGAACGCGGGGGGTATCCGCAGACTGAGTCAGCGGGAGGATGAATCGAATCAGTATCGCGTCATCATGATGGACCATGATTTTGTCAGCACCTTCGGCCTGGAAGTGGTGGCAGGCCGGCCTTTTTCCGGAGAGTTATCTAATGAGCATAAGAATGTTCTCCTGAATGAGTCGGCAGCGCGTTTGATGGATTTTTCGGATCCGGAGAAAGCGATCAACGACGAGATCTTTTTCTGGGGGGATACTTTCAGGATTGTCGGCGTGCTGAAGGATTATCACCAGGAGTCTCTGAAGAAGGCATATGAGCCGATCGTCTTTCGCTATAACGGGACACCAGGGGGATACTATTCAATCAGGTTCAATACGGCCAATGTGAAGGAGTCGATGGCGAAGTTTGAAGGGCACTGGAAGGAGTTATTTCCCGGTAATCCTTTGATCCATTTCTTTCTGGATGATCATTATGATCAACAGTACCAGGCCGATCAGCAATTCGGAAAAGTCTTCGGGATCTTTTCCATGCTGGCGATCTTTATTGCCTGTCTCGGACTATTTGGGTTGTCTTCGCTCACGGCCATTCAGCGGACGAAGGAGATCGGTGTGCGCAAAGTCATGGGGGCGACGGTGCAAGGCATCCTTACGCTCATGAGCCGCGATTACCTTGTCCTGTTGTTTGTCAGCATCGCCGTGTCCGTCCCGATAGCATGGTGGGTGATGAGCGGCTGGCTGGAGGAGTTTGCCTACCGCATCACCCTGTCGTGGTGGACTTTTGCCGTGCCCAGCCTTACCGTTGTGCTGATTGCTTTGATCACGGTTTCCGTCCATACGCTCAGAGCCGCCAGGACGAATCCGGCTACGTCGTTGAGGTATGAGTAGTAACGTGAGCCTGCCTGCCGAAGTGAAGGCCGCTCGCTGGCAGGCAGGCTGTCAGTTGTGATTAGGGCAACGGTGCGATATCTTTGCTTTTCATTGCATCTTTCGTCAATCGTGAACCATGAGGCGTGAATCGTGAATGGGCCTGTACGTGATGGCTTTTGGCGATCGGCTGTTTGCTGTAAGGTCCTTTACGCATCGCCGATGACAGCGGGCGTTTCAATCATGAACTGTTCCGCCCGTTTATTCATGATGGGACATTTATGCATCTCCGTTACTTCTATCACCGCCACGCCGAAATCTGCGGTGACCTGACCGCGTATCTCGTAAAAGCCGCGGCCCCTGAAGGGATATTTTCTTGACACGTCGGGAAAATGAACCGTGTC
>JBBEBN010000369.1:0-11419 GCA_040882305.1 Cyclobacteriaceae bacterium | reverse complement strand
TCGTCGCCCCGGGGGATAGGACCTGAAATAATGAGGGGCGTTCTTGCTTCGTCGATCAATACGGAGTCCACTTCATCAACCATAGCGTAATGGTGCTTGCGTTGGACAAGTTCCTCCGGATCCCGCGCCATGTTGTCGCGCAGGTAATCAAAGCCAAATTCGTTGTTCGTGCCGTATGTAATGTCTGCCCTGTAAGCATTTCTCCGGGCCTGTGAATTGGGTTCATGCTTATCGATGCAATCCACGGTAAGGCCGTGGAACATGTATATGGGCGCCATCCATTCACTGTCGCGTGTAGCCAGGTAGTTATTGACCGTAACGATGTGCACACTGCGTCTCGCCAGCGCATTCAGGAAGGCGGGCAGGGTAGCCACCAGTGTTTTACCTTCCCCCGTTGCCATCTCTGCGACTTTTCCTTCGTGCAATACCACGCCGCCGATCAGCTGGACCTCATAATGAACCATATCCCAGGTGACCATATTGCCCGCCGCCATCCACTGGTTGTGCCAGTGAGCTTTATCGCCAACGATCTTCACATTTTCATGGGTGGCTGCAAACTGGCGGTCAAAATCCTGGGCGGTCACTTCGAGATAAGAAGTTTCCTTGAAGCGTTTTGCCGTCTCCCGGACAATAGCAAAAGTCCTGGGAAGGACTTGCAGCAATACTTTTTCGAGTTCCTTGTTGCGGTCTAATTCAATGCGGTCGATTTCCGCAAAAACGCCTTCCTTCTCGTTAATATCAAGGTCCGGGTTGTCAGCTATTTTCGCGTGAAGTTCCGCCAGCTTATCATCAATGCCTTTTAATTCCTGGTTGATCGTATTCTGGATCTTGAACGTCTCGTTTCGGAGTTCATCGTTGGTCACTGAAGTTAATTGTTCCCCTTCCTGCTTCGTCAGCTCGACCAAAGGCATTATTCGCTTGATGTCCCTTGCTGATTTACTCCCAAAGATCTTTGCAATGAGTTTTAACATGAGTATTCTCTTGTCTTTTGATATCCATTTCCCGGGCATAGATGGGAAAAAGCCCAAAACGGGCCCAAAGTTAATTCGTTTGCCCCTTACCCCCAACGTATATAAGGAAAAGGATAAAGAAGCTTTCTAATGGTTGTTTGATTGTCAATTATAGTTCCAGATCGCCTTCAAAGACCAATTTGGCAGGACCGATGAGGTAGATTTCTTCAAACATGCCTGCCTGCCAGCGCGCTGGCGATGCGCCAGCAGGCAGGCCTGCCTGTCCGGCAGGCCCGCCGGACTGGCTGCTTTTGAACTCTACCTTGAGGTCACCCCCCAGGGTTTTAACAGAAACCGGCGACCTCAATTGGTGGTAGGAGGATGCAATAGCAGCGGCCGTTACGCCGGTCCCGCAACTGAGGGTTTCGTTCTCGACGCCCCGTTCGTACGTTCTCACGAAAATTGTATTCCCGTGCTGAATTTCAACAAAATTGACATTGGTGCCGCCATCGGGTTTGAAGGCGTCGTTGTACCTGATTTTCTTTCCTTCCTCGAAGACAGGATAGGTTCTAACGTCACTGACAAAACGGATAATATGGGGCGACCCGGTATTGATAAAGTAATCGTCTCCTCTTTTCCTTACTTCCGCGATGTCGTTCATTTTTAGACGGACAATTCCGCCCTTCTGGATCTCAGCGTCATGGAGACCGTCGTAGGCCTCGAAACTCGCTTTTCCATTGACAATGCCAAGCGAAGCGGCCATATTGACGGCTGCGCGGCTTCCATTGCCGCAGAGACTCTGCGAGCCATCGCTGTTGAAATACTGCAGGTTGAAATTAGCGGAGGGATGGTTTTCAATCAGCATTAACCCATCGGCGCCGACACCAAATCTGCGATCACAGATCGTTTTGATCTGATCGGTGGAAAAAGAATACTTCCCCGATCGGTTGTCGATCAGAACGAAGTCATTTCCTGTAGCCTGATATTTATAAAAATGGACTTTCAACGCAAGCGTCTAAATTTAGTTTTTGTATCTGTGGGGGCGGGGCCGGCAACCGCGGCGGCGTTAACATCAAACTTCTCCATGAGCCTTCTATGGACAAGCTTAAAACTTACTCTACCTCTTCGTAATCGATGTACTCACCGGTGATCTTCGGCTTCTTTTTGTCCTTGTCCTGGCCATTGCCAGGGATGTTGCCACCAGGGTTATTGCGGAATTGCTGGGAAGCCGCGCCTACCTTGAACAGGAACGACCCGAGTTTGTAAAGGATGTAAATGGTGATACCGACAATGATAAGAATTTTGTACATGGCGCAACCTTTAAGACTTATAACCGAAAATCAAAGGTAGAGGTTCGGAATTAATTTCCCCAATTTCATTGCAAGTGATAAAATTCACTGTTTTTAAGGTCAAGGCGGCAAAACAGGCCTGAGCCCCCGAAAAATTTCCGGCCGTCTACCGGCTAAGGTAAAGGTTCCGCTCCGCATAAATTTTCAGGAAATAATCGTCCATCAGGTCATCGATGAAGTAAATCGATTCTCCCGTAGACTTCATTTCCGGTCCCAGCTCTTTGTTCACATCCGGGAATTTGCTGAAGGAAAACACGGGTTCCTTGATAGCATATCCTTTGCGCGTGGGTGAAAAGGTGAAGTCCTTTACCTTCTTTTCTCCCAGCATGACCTTCGTGGCGTAATTCACATACGGCTCATCATACGCTTTGCAGATGAAGGGAACCGTTCTCGAAGCCCGTGGATTCGCCTCGATGACGTACACCTTGTCGTGTTTGATGGCGAACTGGATGTTGATGAGTCCCTTTACCTGGAGCGCCTGTGCAATTTTTATCGTGTAGTGCTCGATCTGCTTCATCACAAAATCACCGAGGTTATAGGGAGGAAGGACGGCATACGAATCGCCTGAGTGAATCCCGGCGGGTTCGATATGTTGCATGATGCCGATGATGTAAGTGTCCTCCCCATCGCAGATGGCATCGGCTTCCGCTTCGATGGCGGCGTCCAGGAAATGGTCGAGCAGCACCTTGTTTTCCGGGAGGTGTTTCCATATATCGAGAATATGGTGTTCCAGTTCCTGTTCGTTGATGACGATCTTCATGCTTTGGCCACCTAATACGTACGAGGGCCGAACTAATAACGGGAAGCCTATCTGTTTACTTGCCTCTACTGCTTCATCGGCGTTGCGGGCAACCCCAAATTCCGGATAGGGAATATTGAGGTCTTTGAGAAGGTTCGAAAAACGTCCCCGGTCTTCCGCGAGATCGAGCGAATCGAAAGAGGTGCCGATGATCTTAATACCATATTTGTCGAGCTTCTCCGCCAGCTTCAGGGCAGTCTGCCCTCCCAGCTGAACGATCACGCCTTCGGGATTCTCATGCTGGACAAGATCGTATAAGTGCTCCCAGAATACGGGCTCGAAATACAGCTTATCGGCAATATCAAAATCCGTAGATACCGTTTCAGGATTGCAGTTCAGCATGATGGTCTCATAACCACATTCCTTGGCAGCGAGCACACCGTGTACACAGGAATAATCGAACTCGATGCCCTGACCGATGCGATTCGGACCTGAACCCAGCACGATCACTTTCTTTTTGTCGGAAACAGTCGATTCATTTTCCTGATCGAAGGTCGAGTAGTAGTACGGCGTCTTCGCTTCAAATTCCGCTGCACAGGTGTCCACCAGTTTATATACGCGGTGAATTCCCATTTCTTTTCTTTTAGCGTGCACTTCACTTTCCCAGCAATCAAGCAGGTGGGCAATTTGCCTGTCAGCATAACCTTTTTCCTTGGCTTGCTTCATCACATGCACAGGAATATCATCGAGGCTGTATTTTTTGATCTGTTTTTCGAATTCCACGAGTTCTTCGATCTGCTTGAGGAACCAGCGGTCGATCTTTGTGATCTTCTCGATGGTTTTGATCGGAATTCCCAATTTGATCGAATCGTAAATATGAAAGATCCTGTTCCAGGTGGGGTACTCCAGGCTGTGCAGTAGCTCGTCTTGTTTTGTCAGTGATTTTCCGTCGGCGCCAAGACCGTTCCTTCTGATCTCCAGTGACTGACAGGCTTTTTGAAGGGCTTCCTGGAAGTTGCGGCCGATGGCCATCACCTCTCCGACGGATTTCATCTGCAGTCCGAGTGTTCTGTCAGCGCCCTGGAACTTGTCAAAGTTCCAGCGCGGGATCTTCACGATCACATAGTCAAGGGCCGGTTCAAAGTATGCTGTAGTTGTTCCGGTGATGGCATTTTTCAATTCGTCCAGGTTGTAACCGATGGACAGTTTGGCGGCGATCTTTGCGATGGGGTATCCCGTGGCTTTTGATGCCAGTGCTGACGAACGGGAAACCCGCGGGTTGATCTCAATGCCTATGATCTCGTCGTAGTTTTCGGGGTTCAACGCAAACTGGACGTTACAGCCCCCGGCAAACTGACCAATGCCGTTCATCATTTTGATGGCGAGGTCGCGCATTTTTTGATAAGTGGTGTCTGGCAGTGTCATGGCAGGGGCAACTGTGATAGAGTCACCCGTGTGGATTCCCATGGGATCAAAATTTTCGATGGAACAGATAATAATCACGTTGCCGATGTTATCGCGCAGCAGCTCAAGTTCGTATTCTTTCCATCCGAAGATGCTTTGTTCCACCAGCACTTCGTGAATAGGAGACGCGTGCAGACCTCGGTCGAGGGCATCATCAAAATCCTCCGGGTTCTTCACGAAACCGCCACCTGTTCCGCCCAGTGTATAGGACGGACGGATGACCAGGGGAAAACCTATTTCCTGTGCAATTTCTTTACCCATGAGGAAAGAGCTTGCGGTGGCCCCTTTACAAACACCGACGCCCAGCTCTTTCATCTTAAGCCTGAATTTTTCACGGTCTTCAGTGGTTTCAATTGCCAGGATGTCCACGCCAATGATCCTCACGCCGTAATGCTGCCAGACACCAGCCTTTTCACAATCGATACAAAGATTCAGGGCCGTTTGCCCACCCATGGTAGGCAAAACGGCATCGATATGGTGTTTCTCCAGAATTTCCCGAATGGACTTTTTCGTCAGGGGCTGCAGATATACGTGATCGGCCGTTACCTTATCGGTCATGATCGTAGCCGGATTTGAATTGATCAGCACTACTTCAATACCTTCTTCCCTCAAAGATCGGGCGGCCTGGGAGCCTGCATAGTCAAATTCACATGCCTGACCGATCACTATCGGCCCACTTCCTATGATCAGTACCGAACGAATACTTCTGTCTCTTGGCATTGGTGGTTGGGAAAGGGATGAACAAAATTGCGCAAAAATATACCAGAATTGTTGGATTAACAGGATTCAGGTGATTTTTTTGAAATGTTTTGTCGGGACAGGACGTGCCCTGTCCCGAGTACCGTTTGCAGAAAGAATTTTTCACGTTTTCCATTCTTTTGCCATCTTCGAAAATGAATTTGAATGTGGAGGCACAGCAACAGAATTCTTACGATGCGATTGTCGTGGGATCGGGCATCAGCGGCGGGTGGGCGGCAAAAGAACTTTGCGAGAAAGGGTTGAAGGTTTTGTTGCTGGAACGCGGGAGGACTGTTGAGCATCCGGATTATCCGACGGCAAGCCTGGATCCCTGGCAGCTGGAAAATTGCGGGCGCCTCACGCAGGAAGATAAAAAGAGAAGCCACATTCAAAACCGTCATTATTCTTACCAGGCTGACAACAAACACTACTATATCAATGACCTGGAAAATCCCTACACCGAAGTGAAGAGGTTTGACTGGATCCGCGCCGACGTAGTGGGCGGGCGTTCGCTGCTTTGGGCCAGGCATTGCTATCGCTGGAGCGATCTTGATTTTGAAGCCAACCTGAAAGATGGACACGGTGTGGATTGGCCAATCCGCTATAAAGATCTTGCTCCCTGGTATGACTACGTCGAAAAATTCATTGGAGTAAGCGGCCAGGCTGAGGGATTACCGTACCTGCCTGACGGACAGTTTCAACCTCCGATGCAGATGAATTGCGTGGAGAAAGAATTCAAGTCCATCATCGAAAGAAAGATCCCCGGCCGTATCGTCACCATCGGACGCGTTGCCAACCTCACCCAGGCCGTTAAGGGAAGGGGAGTGTGCCAGTTCAGGAACCTCTGCCACCGCGGTTGCCCGTACGGAGCTTACTTCAGTACCAATGCAAGCACACTTCCCGCGGCTTTTGCAACAGGCAACCTGACGCTGCGGCCGCATTCACTCGTCAACAAACTGATCTATGACGAAAAAAAGAGACGTGTCACAGGTGTTGAGTTGATCGACACCCAAACCAGCGAGGTAGTGGAGTATCAAACGCGTCTTTTGTTTTTGAACGCCGCCACAGTAGCCACTGCGTTCCTTCTTCTGAATTCAACCTCCAATCGCTTTCCCAACGGACTGGGTAATGACAGCGATCAGGTGGGAAGAAACCTGATGGATCACCACAAGAATGTGGGCGCTTCAGCAGATGTGGAAGGTTTCGAAGATCAATACTATTACGGGCGCAGACCCAACACTCTGTATATCCCACGCTTCCGGAATCTTTATGACAAGCGCCCGGATTACCTCCGCGGCTTCGGCCTGATGGGCGGCGCAGGCCGGGGCGGCTGGGGTGATCATGTTGATGCCAACGAAATAGGGGAAGCCCTGAAAGATAGCGTCCGGAAGCCGGGTCCCTGGAGCATCAGCTTCGGAGGATTCGGCGAGTGTCTCCCCGATGCCAGTAACCGGATCACACTGAACACGGATCAGAAAGATAAGTGGGGTCGAAACACGGTAAGTATCGATGCTCAATTCCGGGAAAACGAACTCGCAATGCAAAAGGATATGGCCAATGCCACGGCGGAGATGCTGACCGTGGCGGGATATAAAAATGTGCGCCCTCACATGAATACTTCATTTCCCGGAAATGCCAATCATGAAATGGGAACTGCCCGAATGGGACGGAATAAAAAAACATCGGTGCTGAATGGCTTCAACCAGATGCACGACGTCCCAAACGTCTTCATCACCGATGGTTCGTGTATGACTTCCTCATCGTGTGTAAACCCCTCCATCACCTACATGGCGCTGACGGCCAGGGCATGTGATTATGCGGTGAAGGAGCTTCAAAAGCAAAATATTTAGGTGTTGCGCCTGTACTCCCATAACACGCACCCGCCCGATTAAGAGCACAAATCAGCGATTTACCCTAACAAATTTCCTTGCGAAGATTCTGTTCCCTGAAGTAGCTTTCAAAATGTAAATGCCCTCACTAAACTTTTCAGCAGAGATCGTTTTCTGAAATGTGCTGCCCGAAAGCACAGCTACCTCCTCCGTATAAACGACCCGCCCCTGAACATCGGCGATTTGAATCTCAACGCTATGGCCAGACGAGGTTGACAGTTCAACAACAAGTTCTGAATGAACAGGCACCGGATAAACTTTTAACGCTGTAAAAGGATCTTCCTCCACACCCGTCACCGACCCCTGGATGGACAAGTTATCAATGGCCCATCCCCAACCGTGTGCCAGCGCATCGGCAAACAGCCGGAAGCGAACGAGTACTTCGTCACCGGCCGCGAAATCCTGACCCTCAATCATGCTGATAACCCGCGTCCTGTACAAGGCCGGGTCTCCCACCGATTCGGAATTATCATCGACAATCTCTTCGCTGTAACGGTCCAGCCATACGCTCTTATCGCGCGAGTCGTACCCTGCAGCAAATGGCTTCCAGTTGTTCCCGCCATCAGCCGATCCTTCCACGACGACATAATCGAAAAAATCAGGGTCTCCGAATTCGGATCCTGTCTCCCCTGGCTCCACAAGCACGATCTCATCGAAACTGATCAGCGGATTCTCATCCGAGATCCGGATAGGGATCTGCAACTGATAGCTATAATTGCTTTCATCGTCAACGCCCGAGCCGTTGTTATAGGGGTGGTCGCTGTGGATCGCGCCATTTGCAAACCCCTGTGGAGTGGTGATGCTGAAACTGTTTCCAAAAAAATCGCTCGAAAGCTCATCAAAGTTGTTAACATATGAATCCTGAACAGGAAGAATTCCATTCACCGTCACCAAATGAAAACCTGTCGCCGGGTGAAATGCAACGTTTTCAACACTGGCCAGGTCGCGTGCCACAATGCGGTATTGTATGTCATCGCCCACCGCCAATGCGAGCAGGACGACGATGGCAGTGTATTGGTCGGAACCGGCGACAATTGCCATTACTTGTGTTTGAAAAGCACCCCCGTTCACGGAATATTCAACCAACACTTCTTTCACGCCAAGGTTGTCGGTGACCTCTGCGCGCAGGTTGAGATCGTTGTCAGTTTCAAAAATAAATGCCACCGGCTCATGGGTGATCTCAGGGTCGGTCACATCGGGACCAATGCTGAAAAAGTGCGTCCCCTGTTCCAGCTGTTCTCCAATCTCCTGTACCTTCCCCGGACTGGTGAACGTCCGGTTTGTTCCATCCACGACCGAAATAAAGTAAGCGTAAGCCATGTTTACGCTTGTTCCGGGAATCGAAGACTGAAATTGGTTGGCCGTCCCGGTGGGCGTCATGATTAACACCGTAAAATTAACACCGTCGGATGTGTAATGAAGCTTTACCTGGCCGCCATCATATCCGTTATCGCTGGCGATGGTAGCCGTGACAGGATAAGGTTGCCCGTCATTCCGCTCCGTATCTTTCAGTGGAACATGATCAATATTGGTATGGATCCATCCCATGTCTCCGAGCATTCCCAGAAGCACACTTCCGGGATCATGAATGGATTCCGCAAAATCAATATGCGGTGTCATTAGCCTGTTAGCGTCGCCGTTGGAACTAAAAACGGTCTCATCCAGGTGGGAAATACTGGAGCCTTCATCGAAAGTAGAAGGGGCAAAGAGTTCAGGTCTTGTCCCGGATAATGAAGCCACGGAAAGGGGGCTGTTAAAAAATAAGTTTGTGCTTTGGAGGGCATCGCGCAAAGGTGCCGAGGGCGACTGAAAATCGTTCAGGAGGTTTTCGCTGGCTTGATTTTCAACAAAGACATCAAAAATAAAGGGAACAGTAGTTCCGCCGTTCTCCAGGCCGACACTACCCCCGGTGTCTTCCACGCCATAGGTATCGGTGAATCCCAACCCATGGGCTATCTCATGCAACACGATCGTGACAAGGTCCATTTTCCCGGCCGGTGTGTTCCCGTCTGTACCAAAATACCACGACGTATTGCTGTTGAAGGTGGCAACAATGTCCGCTTCCGTGGCATCGTTCAATTCGCGTCCCGAGATCTTTTCGGCAAGAGCCACCGGATAAAAGGTATTCATGTGTTGTTCGCCGCCGAAATTCGCATAGGCCCTGCCCCAAAGCGCCTGTCCTAAAACGCCTGCATCAAGAGGTCTCCATTCGGCAACGATCTTTACGGGTATAGGTGTGATCAGTTCCGATTCCCAGATCTCCACCGCGAATTGAAATGCGGTTTTCGCAAAGTTGTCGGCAGGAAAATTAATGTATTGGACTTCGAAGTTGGCAGTCTTGACTCTCCCTGAGGCGTTTTGTCTCGATTTCCGGGATTTATCCGAAACCCCCACGTGGTCGTGGCGGTTTTCAAAACTCTGACGGCAGATGACGGGATGTTGTGGTTTGAAACTCAGCATGCGCTGAGACATCGCTGTTTGAAAACAGGTTATAATCGCGATAAACGGGATCAATGCCCTCATAGATTTCATGATATACAACATCTCTCAATTACATGCCCCTACCACCCTCAATGTAACCTTCGTTCCCGGCTAAAGTCGATTTTTGTATCCAGGCCAACAGCTAAAGCCGATGGGCTATTCCGGCTCTCCGGAAACCGCAATCACTCTATTCCAGACCCTGAAAACATTCTTATAGCAAATTTTTTCAATGTCTTCCGCCGTGTAACCCCGCTTAAGAAGTTCAGCGATGAGGTTCGGATAGGTGGACACATCCTTTAGTCCAAGCGGAAGGCTGTCACCCACCCCATCATAATCTGAACCAATACCCACATGGTCAATGCCTGCGAGTTTGACAACATGATCAATATGGTCAGCCACACCTGACACATCTGAATACAACTCTTTGTGCTGCTTGCCGAACTGCGCAATGATGGGCTCCGCTTCCGGATCTCTCGACGTAAGATTTTTAGATACCAGGATCGCCTCCAGGGAATCGCGGAGGCTATCGTTTTTGCGGGCAACCGAATCGAGAAAAGAAGCACCGAAATTGATCTGAATGACACCACCGTTCCTTGCCAGTTCTTTTATCATCTCATCCGTCATATTGCGTTCGAACCCGGGGGTAAAATACCGGCATGAAGAATGGGATGCGATGGCGGGGGCCTTTGTGATTTTCATCACATCATAGAACGCACTGTCAGACACATGGGAAATGTCGACCATAATTCCCACCTTGTTCATTTCGGCCACAACCTTTTCTCCAAAAGGGCTGAGGCCATTCCAGGTTGCGGCACTGTCATAACTTGAATCGCAGATCTGGTTATCTTTCCCATGGGTAAGCGTGATATAGCGGATACCGCGGTCAAAGAAATATTTTACATTGGAAAGGTCGTTGCCAACGGGTGCCCCATTCTCCATTCCCATCGGCAGGGAAACCTTGCCAGCCTCGGTGTTGGATTCAATCTCCGCCGGAGTACGGGCCAGCGCAAATTTATCCGGGATAGCGTTGGCTATGCCTTCCACCATATTAATGAGCGTATCGGCCAGCGCTTTCCCCATGTCCGGTTGCAGTTGATTGGAGGAGGGGATATAAATTGACATAAAGGGCGCATCCAGCCCGCCTTTTTTGGCGCGTTCATAATCGAAATCCCCTTCTTTCGTACTGACCGGAATGCCAAGGTATTCCCGGTCTAGCCTGAAGTTTTTTATCCTTAGTCGATAAGGCAGGTCCACATGCCCATCCACGATGATGTAAGCCTGGGCGAGCGAATCGGCAACGCGCCTGATCTCTTCGTCGGATAATGCAGTGAAATCTTTTCCCTTTTCAACGGTTTGGCATGCCGTCATACAAACGCAAAGGAAGCAGGTACCCAGAAACTTTAATTTCATGTTCTTGAGAGCAGGGATTTATATTGTGACAAAACTTATTCATTTTTGATCCGGGGAATTCCATCAGGTGCCCGGATAATTCAAGGCAATTTGTAAAAATAATAGGAATTAGATTGTTTCCGTCAAAAGAACTTCCGCTCATCACAAAATCTCAACTGGCATTGCGAAACGGGCAGGACAAACCGGAAATCTGGGTTGCCTTCAATAATCTGGTTTACGATGTAACCGCTTCCAGGCTTTGGCAAAGAGGCAAGCATTATGAACATTGGGCGGGTCAGGATCTGACCGATGAGCTGAAGGATGCCCCACACACGGATAAGGTATTTGATAAATTCAAAGTGATCGGACATCTTAAACACTCATGATTTATTTGAAAGCATATCAGCCCGGTCTTTTGAC
>JBBEBN010000368.1:0-11530 GCA_040882305.1 Cyclobacteriaceae bacterium | reverse complement strand
GATATGATCCCCAATGAGGACATGGTCATCACCATTTCCAATCAGGGTTATATCAAGCGCACATCACTTTCAGAATACCGCACGCAGGGACGGGGAGGGATTGGATCAAGAGGCGTTTCGACCAAGGAAGACGATTTTACAGAACACCTCTTCATTGCTCAGGCCCACAATTACCTGCTGATCTTTACAGACCAGGGCAAGGTCTATTGGAAGAAAGCCTATGAAATTCCCGAGGGTACGAAAACCTCAAAGGGTCGCGCTATTCAAAACCTTATCGACATTGAACCGGGTGATAACATCAGGGCAATCATCACGGTGAAAAACCTTCAGGATTCGGAGTATATCAACAACAATTTTGTGATCCTTTGTACGGAGAAGGGCACCATCAAGAAGACCTCACTTGAAGCCTACTCGAGGCCGAGGCAGGGGGGCATCAATGCCATCACCATCCATGAAGGTGACCGGCTGATCAACGCCTCGCTTACCAACGGCAAGAACCACATTGTGATTGCCAAGAGCGAGGGTAAGGCAGTGCACTTTAACGAATTGCAGGTACGTCCCATGGGCAGAACGGCAGCGGGTGTACGGGGTGTGACGCTGGATTCGGAGACGGATAAAGTGATCGGAATGGTTTGTATCTCGCGTGAAGATGCTAACTTATTAGTCGTTTCGGAGAATGGTTACGGCAAGCGATCGGAAATTGCGGACTACCGGATTACCAACAGAGGCGGAAAAGGGGTGAAAACTCTTAATATTACGGAAAAAACTGGCAAACTTGTTGCAATCAAGGAGGTCGTGGACGAAGATGAGCTCATGATCATCAATCGTTCCGGCATTACTATTCGCATAGAAGTGAAAGAGCTTAGGGTGATGGGAAGGGCCACACAGGGCGTACGGCTGATTAAATTGAATGACGACGACCGTATTTCTTCTGTGGAAAAAATACAAAAAATCGAGGGCGTAAATTTAAGTCAATCAACAACCATATAAACTAAATTTGAAAATGAAAAAATTACTTTTTCTGATGTTGATGTTAATAGCGGTCGCTGTATCTGCTCAGAAGAAACAGAAACCTAATCTAAACAAAGCATTGAAGGCTTTGCAGGACGGGAATATCGCCGAGGCCAAGACAATAATCGATGATGCAACCACTTATGAGAAGACTATGGAAGATGGTAAGACGTGGTATTATCGCGGATTGATCTATGCTGCTATTGACACCAGCTCCAATTCGGCGGTGAATGCGCTGGCAGACGATCCCTTTAAGACGGCAATGGAATCTTTTGCCAAAGCCGATCAGATGGCGAAAGCCGGATCTGAATATTTCACAACGGATCCCACCAACGTTATCCCGGTCACGAAAACACAGCACATCGCACAATTGGCAAATTATTACCTGAATCGCGGAGCTGCTCTCTATGAGCGCGACAGCCTCGGGGAAGCGATGGTGAATTTCGAAAAGACACAGGTGGTGCTTCCCGACGATACCATCGCGTATTTCTATGGCGGCATTGTTGCAAACTCCATGGAGGATTATGACAAGGCTATTGCCAACTTGCAAAAATATATGGAAAAAGGAGGAACGTCTTCCGATGCCTATTCAATCATTATCAATACTTACAGCGGACCCAAGGACGACAAGCAAAAAGCTTTAGAGGCGTCGCGCAAGGCAAAGGAGAAATTCCCCGACAACCCGGAGTTTCCCAAGGTCGAGATCGGCCTGCTGATCGAGATGGACCAGATTGAGGAGGCCAAAAAAGGCCTCGAGCAGGCTGTCGTCCGTGAGCCCGACAACAAAACGTACCATTTTTATCTGGGTTACGTCAATAGTAAACTGGAGGTCTGGGAAGATGCAAAGAAAAACTTTACAGAAGCGCTTAAGTTAGATCCAGCCTTCTTCGACGCGCAGTATTACCTAGCGCAGGTTTACCTTATCGATGCCGCCAAGGTGATGGATCAAGTCAAGAACCTGGGCATCTCCGCTGCCGATAAGAGGAAGCAGGCAGAACTTGACAAGGTGCTGGTTGAAAAATACAAGATTGCCTTGCCACACTGGGAAAAAGCCGAATCCTTGAAGCCAAATGACATGGATGTGCTGGATCGCCTGAGAACGATCTATTATTACCTGGGTGACGACGCCAACGAAAAAAGGGTTGCGAGCAAGCTGAAATCCCTTAATGCCGAGGAATAAGATACCCGGCTTCCGCTTATAAAAAAGCCAGCGATCCGCTGGCTTTTTTCATCAATAAATGTCAGGATTGGTTTAACTTGATTCCGATAAAGTTATTCTGATGACCGCACAAAAAATCAAAACTGCCCTGCTTTCGTACGGCATGTCAGGTGAAGTTTTTCATGTACCGCTTCTTGAAGCGCACAAAGGATTCGAAGTAGTCTGTATCTGGCAACGAAACACTTCAAGACCCGTCCGCCATCTATATCGGGTAGCCATAAACCTCGAAGAAATATTAGGCGACCCATCTGTCGAGCTTATCATTGTGAACACTCCTAATGAATCGCACTTTCCTTATGCCTCCGATGCCTTGAATGCCGGAAAACATGTGATCGTGGAGAAACCATTTACGGTCACGGCCGAAGAAGCCGACCAACTGATAAAGCTCGCACATCAAAAGAATAAAATGCTAACGGTGTTCCAGAACCGTCGATGGGACGCTGATTTCCTCACGGTAAGAAAGGTGCTCGAAGGGAAGATGCTGGGTAAGCTGGTGGAGTGCGAGATCCATTATGACCGTTATCGCAATTACATCGAAGCCGATACGTGGAAGGAGGAAGCGAAACCCGGCACGGGGATCCTTTACAACCTGGGTTCACATTTGCTCGATCAGGCCTTCGTGTTGTTCGGAATGCCCCGGTACATTGATGCGCGCATAGGTACACAGCGCCCCGGCGGCAAGGTGGATGATTTTTTTGACATCAGGATGGAGTACGACAGTTTCCTTGTCATCCTCAAATCCAGTTATCTGGTGAGGGAACAAGGTCCGCGGTTTACCCTTCATGGAACAGAGGGCTCTTTTGTCAAGAGCGGAATTGACCCACAGGAGCAAGACCTCAAAGACAAAAAAATACCCGGAAGTCCGGGCTGGGGATCAGAACCTAAAGGCGCGTGGGGCAAACTGAACTCGACCCTGGACGGTAAACATTTCGAGGGGCCATTTGAAACTGTTCCGGGCAGGTATCCGGCCTTTTATGAGAAGCTGTATGAAAGCATCCGCGAAGGCCAACCTGTTCCGGTGAGGCCTGAAGAAGCCAGAAACGTGATTCAACTTATTGAAGCCTGTCAGCAAAGCAATCGCAACAGGAGCGCCATAAGGATCTGACCTTGCATAACTCGGGGAAAACCGGGTTATTTTTTATGGTTTTCTTTATATATTGACGACCCTAATCGAAACGTCTCGGGCAGATGCGGACGTGCAACTTTATAATAAGCATCGGTTAACTCAACCCAATCTTAGCGAATGGCTCTAAAAAAATTAATCCTATCCTCTCTGCTGGTGATTTACGGCACGTGTTCCATGGGGCAAGCCAGGTGGACGAACCTTTTTAATGGCAAGGACCTTTCCGGCTGGAAACAACTCAATGGCAAGGCCAGGTACCAGGTCATCAACGGAGAAATTGTTGGCACCACAGTGCATGGCGAGCCCAATTCGTTCCTGGTAACGGAGCAGAATTACGGCGATTTTATTCTGGAACTTGAGTTCAGACTGGATGCAGATATGAATTCAGGTATTCAGTTCAGGAGCGAAAGCAAACCTGATTACCGCGAAGGAAGAGTACATGGCTATCAGATGGAGATTGATCCATCCGAGCGCGCGTGGACCGGAGGAATTTACGATGAAGGAAGAAGAGGCTGGCTATATCCACTGGAATATAATGTTGCCGGTAAAAAGGCCTACAAACAAAGGGACTGGAACCACGCGCGAATAGAATGTATAGGACCTGTGATGCGCATATGGATCAACGGTACCCCTACAGCAAATCTTGTGGACGACCTGACCACGCGCGGATTTATTGCGCTTCAGGTTCACTCAGTTCCGAAACCGGAAAATTCCGGTCAGCAGGTCAGGTGGCGAAATATCAGGATACAGACGCAAAACCCGAAACCCGGCCCACCGGATTCCATTTTTGTGGCGAACCTCCTGCCCAACATGATATCCGACCAGGAAAAACACAATGGCGTAACACTGCTGTGGGATGGGAAAACCACAAATGGTTGGCGCGGCGCTTATATCGATGCATTCCCACAAAAAGGATGGGAGATCAGCGATGGAGTCCTGAGCGTAGCTCAATCAGATGGCGGTGAATCTGAAAATGGCGGCGATATTGTGACGGAAAAGGCCTATGGAGCCTTTGACCTTCAGTTTGAATTCCGGCTCACGGAAGGTGCCAACAGCGGTTTAAAATATTTCGTGACTGAAAGCGAGGCAAACAAGGGATCAGCCATCGGCCTGGAGTATCAGATCCTGGATGATGCAAAACACCCTGATGCAAAACAAGGCGCTGTCGGCAACCGGACCATGGCATCACTGTATGACCTGATACCATCCATCAAAATTCAGCGCGACCCGCGTCCTATCGGTGCCTGGAATTCCGGCCGCGTAGTCGTTTATCCCGACAACCGTATTGAGCACTGGCTGAATGGCAACAGGGTCGTGGAGTATCAGCGCGGCACTCCGATCTATCACGCCCTCGTCGCCCGGAGTAAGTATTCCAAATGGGAAAACTTTGGAATGGCAGAAGAAGGACGGATCCTTTTACAGGATCATGGTGACAAGGTCTCTTTCAGGAGTATCAAGATCAGAGAATTGAAATAACGGTTAACCATCAGGCGATGAATCTCCTTTGCCATGAACTTTTGTTGGCAATCGGGTCAAAGTCCGTGACACACAATTTTTGAATTAGCACCTATTAATCCCAAAGATAAAGATGGTTGATCCACAGAAGTTATTTGATATCAGCGGAAAAACGGCAGTCATTACAGGGGGCACAGGCGTGCTCGGGGGGGCAATGGCCATTGGGTTGGCGCAGGCGGGTGCGCATGTGGTGGTATTGGGACGTAAGAAAGAAAGTGGTGACGCCATATTGAACAAGATTGCGGAAACAGGGAAGAAAGCCATGTATGTTCAGGCAGATGTGCTCGACGCGGCTCAGCTGACAGAGGCAAAACAAAAGATTTTACAGGAATACAAAACCATTGATATACTGATCAATGCTGCGGGCGGCAATATGCCTGGAGCGGTGATCCTTCCTGAACAGAATTTTTTTGATCTGCAGGTTGATGAATTCCGCAAAGTGGTCGACCTCAACCTCCTGGGAACGGTGCTGCCGACAAAGATCTTTTGTGATGTGATGGCGAAACAACAAAAAGGTGTGATCATCAACATTGCTTCGATGACATCCTTCAGACCGATCACACGTGTTGTGGGTTATTCGGCGGCAAAGGCAGCCATCGATAATTTTACGGGATGGCTTGCCATTGAGATGGCCAAAAAATTCGGGGAAGGTATCAGGGTGAATGCCATTGCGCCGGGGTTTTTCCTTACGGAACAAAACAGGAGACTACTCACCAACGAGGACGGGAGTTTCACACCCCGCGGGCAGGCTGCCATCGACAATACTCCTTTCGCGCGCTTCGGTGTACCGGAAGAACTGATTGGTACCCTGATCTGGCTGTGCTCGGACGCGTCCAGATTTGTCACAGGTGTCGATATCCCTGTAGACGGAGGATTTAACGTCTTCTGTGGTGTTTGATGATAAATGGATTTCAAGTTAAAATGTCAGAAGATAAGAGCTGAATAAAATGAACTCATATGATCAAAACATCCAAAGCCTTTTGCGGTGAAGACTTCCTTCTTGAAAACGAGTTTTCCCGGTATCTGTACGACCAGCATGCGGCCGCCATGCCGATCATTGATTTTCACAATCACTTGTCGCCACAGGATATAGCCGAAGACCGCCAATTCCAAAACCTGACGGAGATCTGGCTGGAAGGTGATCATTATAAATGGCGGGCTATGCGCACAAATGGTGTGGCCGAGGAGTTTTGTACAGGTAAGGCTGACCCTCTTGCAAAATTTGTTAAGTGGGCCGAGACTGTTCCCTACACGATGCGCAATCCGCTCTATCACTGGACGCATCTCGAACTGAAAAACTATTTTGGTGTTGACAGGTTGCTCGATGCTGCAACCGCGCGTGACATCTATGATTCCTGTACTGCCATGTTGCAGGAAAAAGAATTTCACGTGCAGAACCTCCTTCGGAAAATGCGGGTAGAAGTGGTTTGCACTACCGACGATCCAATAGACTCCCTTGAATATCACAAGAAGTTTGCCAGGCAGGATGCGGGATTTAAGATGTATCCCACCTTCCGCCCGGATAAAGTGTACGCCGTAGAGAATAACAAAGCATGGATCCAGTATCTGGAAAAACTTGAAACAGCATCCGGTAAACGAATAGCTTCGTTTGCTGACCTTCTGGCTGCTCTTCAGTCACGGGTTGATTTTTTTGAGAGCCTGGGATGCCGCGCGTCGGATCATGGACTTGAGCATATGTACTTTGATATCGACGCTGAAAAAAATGCCGAAAAGATATTTGTAAAACTACGCGGCGGCAACAGCGGAGAAGTACAGGAACACCAGGCTTTCAAATGCGCCGTGCTAACTGCGTTGGGCAGAATGTACCACGCTAAAGGTTGGGTTCAGCAATTCCATGTCGGCGCTTTGCGCAACAACAGTTCCAGGATGTTGCGTGATCTCGGTCCCGACACGGGTTTTGATTCCATTGGCGATTTTTCGCATGCGAAGACGATGTCGCATTTTTTTAATAACCTGGACAATACCAACCAGCTGACCAAGACCATCATATATAATATCAATCCGTCTGACAATGCCTTGATTGCCACAATGACCGGAAACTTCAACGACGGGTCATTTCCTGGCAAAATGCAGTTCGGTTCCGGTTGGTGGTTCCTCGACCAGAAAGATGGAATGCAAAATCAGATGAATGCACTGTCAAACATGGGTCTGCTCTCAAGGTTTGTGGGGATGGTCACTGATTCCAGAAGCTTCCTTTCTTTTCCCCGTCACGAGTATTTCAGGCGGATCGTTTGCAACCTGTTGGGAAAGGACATTGAGAAAGGCGAGCTGCCGGACGATCTTAACCATATTGGAAGTATGGTGGAGGCTATTTGTTATGAGAATGCCAGGGGTTATTTTAATTTTAAATGAATGGCCTTGGGAAGGTCGTGCGGCTGCATCGCAGGGACGCATAATTATGCATCCCTACCACCCAGCCCACGTCCTTCCCATGTTTGTCACAAACAGAAGTAAACTATTTGTCCACTTTTCGGGTTTTTCTGGTAACTTCGGTCCTTTCTGTCTGGATCAGACTTAGACGATTTTTATTTTGGGTGACAGTGCCCACGATTTTTAAATATTAAATATTCATTTTGACTTTTAGTGACTTCAATTTTGATCCAAGGCTTGTGGAAGGCCTGGACTCAATGGGATATGAAAAGCCCACCCCAATTCAGGAAATGACCATTCCCATCATTCTGGAGAATCATGACCTGATCGCTTGCGCCCAGACCGGCACCGGTAAAACCGCTGCCTATGTACTCCCGCTCCTTAACAAGATCGTAGTAGAGCATACCAGGCACCTCAATACACTCGTCATTGCGCCCACGCGTGAGCTGGCGCTTCAAATCGATCAGCAGGTAGAAGGCTTTGCCTATTTTTTGGGTGTTAGCTCGTTGTCAGTATATGGAGGTAGTGACGGCGCCACGTGGGACCAGCAGCGCAAAGCCATGGAATCTGGCGCCGACATTATTGTTGCGACTCCTGGCCGGCTCATCGCATTACTCGCTACAGGCAAAGTGGATTTCGCTCACCTGAAGCATCTGGTGCTTGACGAAGCCGACCGTATGCTCGACATGGGTTTCTATGATGATATTGTGCGCATCATCAAAGAGCTTCCGGCCGACAGGCAGACGCTGATGTTTTCAGCCACCATGCCCCCCAAGATCCGTTTGCTGGCAAAAGCCATCCTGAACGATCCAAAAGAGATCAGCATTGCCATGTCGAAACCCGCGTCCGGCATTCTGCAACAGGCATATATGGTTCACGACCATCAGAAAATGGCTTTATTAAAAAGTCTTCTGGCGGGTAATGAATATAAAAGTGCCATCATCTTTTCGAATTCCAAGGAAAATGTAAAGAAGTTGGGAAGCGAACTGATCCGCGCCGGCCTCCAAGCAAAAGCCTTTCATTCAGACCTTGAACAGTCGGAACGCGAACAGATTATGAACCAGTTCAAAAGCCGCAAACTTCAGATGCTCATCGGCACCGATATACTGTCGAGAGGAATTGACGTGGAGGGAATTGAGCTCATAGTGAATTACGATACGCCACACGATGCCGAAGACTATGTTCACCGGATAGGCAGAACCGCCCGGGCCGAAAGGACCGGTACCGCGATCACGTTTGTCAATGAAAGAGATTACTGGAAATTTCAAAGAGTAGAAAAACTCATCGGAAATGAAATCGTGAGACTTCCCTTACCTGCAGACCTGGGCCCAGCACCCCTTTTGCAGGCCAAATCATCTGCGAACAAAAGTTTTTCCCGAGGCCGCAGCAGCAATATGAAGCGGAAATGGAAACCGAAAAGCAATAAGCAATAGCTTTAAGCAACAAGCCGGCGTCAGCCGGCTTTCACTATAGAAGTTCTTAGGCATGCACCGGCTTGCCCTGAATAGCTTTCCTGTGCTTATCAGCTTCCTTTTTCTTCCTGTCGTCAGTAAGTTTGAGAATATACACAACCACGGCGACAAGAAGGTAAAGACCTGCCATAATGACGAATCCTGCAACATTGCTATCCAAGGCGCTGTTGATCCAGTTGGCCAATGCTATGCTGATGAACAACAGAAACAAAATTGCTGCGACACCTGCCACGGCAAGCTTCAGGAAAATGGCAACATAGGCCTGAACATCTTCCTTGACATGTTCTTTAAGGGCTTTCGCCTCCCGCTCCGCGTATCTGAAAGGCGCAGCAATTGCGCCGGCGGCCTTGTAAAATAATTCCGTCATGGTTAAAGCGTTAAAAGGTGTACCGGCTTTCGGTTACTATCGTTGTTTCTGCCGGTTCAAGGGTTGCTTCAAGCCTGTTGATCTCTTCATTCAGTTGCTTTTTCTTCAATGCCTGATCGATCAGTTTATCCGCTTCATCCCTTATTTTCCTTCGGGTAATTTTTCCCGCTTCTGGGGCGGTTAAAATTCCCAGCACCGTTCCCATTCCTATTCCCATTAAAAAAATCAAACTTGTTTTCATACTTCGCGCGTTTATATACTCCATCTATTCAAAGCCATACCCGCTTTTTATTTTGGTGTAAAGAGGAATTTAATACACAGAAATAAACAGTGATGCGGATCAGAAAGGATATCCTATGGCTATGTTCAGGATCAAATTGTCGCTTCGCCAGGACGGGCTCAAGAGATCAATCTCATCAAACACCCACCTTTCGTTTTCCGGTAGGTAAGGCTTTCTCAAAGGGAATGCCAAGTCGAATCGCAGGAGGAAAAAATTAAAATCAAAGCGCAGGCCTGCGCCCGTACCGACAGCCAGTTCGTTCAGGAAGTGATCTTTCCGGAATTCTCCGCCCGGTCGCTCTGCATCTTCACGAATAAGCCAGATGTTTCCGGCATCAATAAACACAGCGCCTTTAAGGAAACCAACAATGTCGAAACGTAACTCGGTGTTCGCTTCGAGTTTCATGTCCCCACGCTGGTCGATAAATACCCGGATGTTTTTCCCCGGCTCCTCTCCGGTATCGTCAGGGGGCGGAATTTCCCTGGTGATCATGAACGTTCCCGGCCCTACACTGCGGGCGGGGAACGCTCTGATGCTGTTTGAGCCTCCGATGGAAAATTGCTTGATATACGGCAGGGTCCGGGAATTTCGGTAAGCGTAGCCTGTACCGAGAACGAGGCGAGTGGCCAGCTGATTTCTCTTGTCAAAGTTCAAGAAATAGCGGAAATCAATTTCACCCCTCACAAATTGAGAATAGGGTGTGCCAAATATTTTTGAAGGATCGCCGCTTACTTCGTTATGAAATGTGGACTGGAGGAGGTTTACGAGGTTTCCAGCAATATCGACCTTCCCATTGAAATAGAATTGTGAACGCCCCGACCCGCGTTCGTTGAATTCATTAATCCTCTCCCTGTTTATCTGCGTGTTTAGCGTATAGCTATAACTTGATCCGATGATAAACTGGTTTTGGAAGGAACCGGAGAGGAAGGGATTCGTTTCCAGCAACTCCTGAAATTCTTTTGATTTTTTTCCGAGCTGGACATAGCTGATGTCTATGGGATACAACTCATGGGTTTTTAAAGTATTTTCCCGCCACGTATATCCTGAAGAAAGGTTAAAGGAGTTTAGCCGGAAAAAACCTATCCTTTGCTGAAGTCGGAAGCCCAATAAAAACTCGGTTGTGGGAAGGTAACGCCTTGACGAATAGTGTACCTCTAGCGGTGAGAGGATCCTCGGAACGGAAAGTCCGGATTCGACTCCGAATTCGAAGGCATTTAACGGGTCGGGTAAATTGCGTCCAAGCTGAACTTCGTAGGAAGTTGTCGCCGTTATCTGGAACCTTTCGGAGCCTCCGAAGAAATTCCTGTTTGTAAACTGCAGGCTCACGCCGGGGCCGACGAAATTATTTGATTTCGAAACCAATTGAACTTCTCCCCGCAGCGATTTTTTAAAATGCGGCGTGAGGTAAATATTTGTGTTCAATAAAAACGAATCTTTTTCCGATTCCTGAAAACGTATGTCGACGAATTTAAAAGACCCCAGGCTCATCAGGTGCTGGAGTGTATATTCCCTGTCCGTGTTCCTGTAGATCTTTCCCGTCTGGAAATTGATAACTTTTGTAATAGTTTGAGGACGGTAATGTTTTCGTCTGTCTATGTAGTGAAAGCCGTCGACCCTCAAGGTATCGGCCCCGAAGGAGACAGTGTCACCGGAAAGAGTATAATCGGGATATATGTTGATATCGCCGAGCCTGTAAATTCTTTTCGCTTTTTCAGGTACACCTGGTTCAAGCGAGAGCATGAGGTCCACCTGCCGTTCGCCTACAGTGCTGTCGGCTTCAAAGATCAGGTGGCGATCGTCAAAGTAAAAAAATCCCAGGTTTTCCAGGGCAACTTCAATTCGTTCCTGTTCTGCTTTCAGACGCTCAAGGTTATAGCGTTGTTTCGTTTTCAGATAAGAGCCTCCTTTCACACTGTCAATATTGGTAAACAGCGTATCCATGCGCGGAAAGGTGATATCCCTCAGCCGGTAGGGGCTGTGAACGCGCGCCGTGTAAGTAACCGAACCTTTTTTCTCTTTTATCTTGACTGCCGAATTTACTTCTGCCAGAAAATAGCCATTGTTAATGAGATGCGCTTCAAGAACTTCCGCGATTTGCTCCGCATCGATGTCAGACATGTAAACCGGTGCCTGTCCAAGTTTGCTTTTCATA
>JBBEBN010000367.1:465-11557 GCA_040882305.1 Cyclobacteriaceae bacterium | reverse complement strand
AACATATGCCTTATCGCCATTTATCATCACGGAATAAGGCGCAATGCCAACCGGAAAATGTCCTTCAAACTTATTGGTCTTCAGATTTACAATACCCACGGCATTGTCCCGGTTAAGGGCAACATATATATAACCGCGCTTTTCATCGATCGCAAAGCCGCCCGGATAGGCTAATTGATCGGAACCCCGGGCCGATTTATCAAGAATCTGATTCTCCCATTCAAACTGACCGTCGGATTTTATTCCTGAAGGAAGTAAAATTTCATCACCCCAGGCAAACAAACCATTGCCCTGCAATTTCGCCGAGCGGAGATAACCCTTTGTGTCCGTCGTCCAAACTTTTTGTCCGTTGTCGCTCCATCCTATTCCGGTAAATGTATTCCCACCCGCCGGAAGCGGAAGTGTCTGCTTAATGGAATGATTAATGGCGTCAAGGAATACAATGTCGTTAAAGTTTTTAACGGCGAGTATGGTTTCAGGGGAATTCAGGGCAAGGTCAATAGGTCTTCCGGGAAAGGTAATGTTGTCGCCGGCAGGATCAATGATCTGGGAGGTCGACACGATATAACTGTCATTTCTTTGTTTGCCGACAAGGGATTTTTTGGCAAACTTATCTTTTGATCTTTTTTGCCCGAAGGAGTCGGTCGCTAAAAAGCAGGTCAAAAGAAAGAACACGACCAACCCCCGCTTAAAATGCGGCGTGGGCAAACTGCGGGTTTTCCGCCTCATAAATAAAGCTATTACAAAACAAAATGCGCATCTCATAGATTCTTCAATTTCTGCTAAACATTAGCCGTGTCCTATAAAGTTAAAAGATCTAAAGTCAATAATCCAGTAATCTGACGAATCCAAATTCTCCATAGGAGCCCAACAACTCACTACCCACCTTCAACAACCTGCCTGTCCGGCAGGCAGACTCACTACAGAACCCTTTCCCAAACCCATCCCTACCCCTATTTTCGCCGTATAAACAGTGATCTAACTTTAGAAATATGACAACAGGAAAAATAACGGCGTGGGTAGTGTGTTTAATGGTGGCCAGCCTGATGCCGGCATCGGGACAGGATGTTTCCGTCTCCACCTCCCATGAATCCTCCACCAGCACCAACGGTAAACAAACATACCGGTGGAGCCGCTCCGGCGTAATGACGGATTTCACGATCGAACTCCGGGGCAAAATTGAACTGACAGACGACGATAAAGATATTAAAAGCATCTCCAACGACGGCTACCTGGAGATCAGCAAGACGGTCTTCGGCAGCAAACGCTCCATCGTCATTGAATCGCTCGGTGATGGCAAGGTGAAAAAAGAATACTACGAGGGCCGCTCCAAAATGCCCTGGGAGCCCAATGGCAAAACATGGCTGGCCGAGATCCTCCCGGAAGTGGTACGCTCCAGTACCATCGGAGCGGAAAGCCGCGTCAATCGCTTCTTTAAAAAAGGTGGAGCCCGCGCCGTGCTCGCGGAAATTGAAAACCTCAAAAGCGATCATGTCGCCGCTCATTACGCGAACCTGCTCATGAATCGCCCCGTCCCACCCAATGACTATGCGCTGATCATCGGGGGAGTATCGGGAAAGGTCGACTCCGATCACTACATCGCCGCATTCCTGCAAAAGCATGCGGGCAAATTCATGCAGCAGAAAGGTGCCACTACCGCCTTCTTCAACGCAACAAAAAAAATGGATTCCGACCACTACAAAACAAATGTGATCTCGTCCGCGCTGAAAGATTACCAGGGTCCTTCCGAAAATCTGAAGATCGCCCTGCAGACGGCAGCCGAAATGGATTCCGACCACTACATTACAGAGGTCCTCACGGCGCTGTTGAAACAAAGTAACCTCACCGATGATACCCTGACGGAACTGATCAACACGACAAAGGCCGTGGAATCCGATCACTACCGCACCGTTGTGTTGACCAGGGCCCTGGATAGACCCGGCCTTTCGGATGCCTCGCACAAACGCCTCCTTGAATCGGTGAAAGGGATGTCGTCCGACCACTATATCACGCAGGTCATCCAGCATCTGATGGACAATAAATTGTCAGCAAACGCAATGACTGACCTGATGGGTGTCCTTTCCTCCATCGGCTCCGATCACTATCGAACAGAAGTTTTGACTAAGATAATTGAGCGCCAGGACCTTGGCGAAGAACATTTCACAAAAGTACTCTCAGCCTGCGGCGATATGAGCAGCGACCATTATAAAACTGTCGTGCTCATAAAAGTGATGTCCAAAAATGTCTCCCAAAACGCCCTCCTCCAGGTCCTGAATTCAACGGATGAGATCAATTCGGACCACTACGTTACAGAGGTTTTATTGTCGGCAGCACCCAGGGTTAAGAATGGAAACGACGCAATAAAAAATGCCTACCGCCAGTCCGCGAAAAATATTTCCTCGGAGACTTACTACGGGCGTGCCCTGAGGGCGATAGAATAATAAATAGGGTTCACAGACGGACGAAATTTGTATATTAAATATTAAAATTGCTTCCTATGCCTGATGGTTTTAAAACATATCTTCGGAGATGAATCTCCGGACAAAGAAAGTTGCCATAATTGCTTTTTTCTCGGGCTTCCCGTCGATATTGTTTTACGTTTACCTTCACCACAGCGAGACAGGCCTGTTTCCCGCAGGGGAAAAAAACCCCTGGGGCTTTGCCGCGAGTGTATTGATCGGTATCTCCATCGGCTTGTCGCTCTATTCCTTTAACAAACTGCTGGATCGCTGGATACCGTGGAGAAATTATTTTTCCTCCAGGTTTGTGGCAGGCTTCGCGGCCAACATGCTCATCGCCCTCGCCCTGGTGATGCCGGTATCCACAGCCATCATAAAATTCTCAAACGTTCCCGTATTTTGGAAAGGCCTTGTCCTGAAGGACGCGGACATTGTCTGGAAAATAATGATCCTATTCGCCGTCTTTCTCTTTATCTACAATGTCATCTACGCCCTGCTTTACGCCTACCAGCATTATGCCATTGCTCAACTCGAGCAGTTACAACGGGAACGGAAACAATTGGAACTGCAGTTCGAAGCTTTGAAAAGCCAGATCAGTCCCCACTATCTCTTCAACAGCCTCAACACCATCTCATCGCTCCTGCTGAAGGATCTGCAATCCGCGGAACAGTTCATCCGCAGGCTTGCGCAAACCTATCAGTATATCCTGGCCACGCAAAACAGGAAATATGTGCTCCTGCGGGAGGAACTTGATTTCGTTCAATCGTACTTTTACCTGCTGAGGATCCGGTTTCAGCAACAGCTCAACGTGGAGGTCAATGTTCCGCTGAATATCATGGACACGCGCATTCCTCCTTTGACACTGCAAATGCTCGTCGAGAATGCTGTAAAACACAACACGTTTGCGGGGGGTGAGAAAGTGTTTATCTATATCACCGCCCAGGACAATACCTATCTAAAAGTGATCAACACAAAAACCGGGAGTCTGGCAGAACCCGATTCGTTCAAGGTGGGATTGGAAAATATCCGCCGGCGCTACAGGTATTTTACAGACAAGGAGATCGTCATCCAAAACGATGAAAAGTTCATGGTGTCGCTGCCGGTCATCGATCACCGTGAAGAGAAAGGAGAACGGAAACATTCGGCGTGATGAAACACTACTTTTTCCACAACCCGGTCTTCAGGATCGTCGCCCCGGCCATCTATGGAGTATTCGTGTACTTTCTCATCCTCTTGGTTAACAACAACGTCGCCCAGATAAACGAGCTTTTCGTCACTCAGGAATTGTATGTTTGCATCTTTCTCAGTTACCTGTCATTTGAGAGCGTGCGGACGCTTATACTTCTCCTGAGCCGTATATTAAGAGGAAAGAAATCCGCTCTTGTCATGGCTTTGCAGGTTGTGATAACCATGATCTTTTCCGTGGGTTTGATCATCGCGTGTCTGACAGCATATTTCAGGTACGTCATCGGATTCAGCATCAGCGACACGCAACTCATGATCTTTGCAGTGGTCTTTCTCATCACGGCATTGCTGTACAACGTCATGTACTTCAGCAACTATTATCTTCACCAGGAGAACACCGTCAAGCTCAATGCTGAAAAGCAGCAGCGGACCGTACTGGAAATGGAAATGATGGAGTATAGGAATGATATCAACCCCGATCTGTTATACGAAAGCCTGGAGAACCTGATCGGCATCATGTATCGCGAGGTGGAGAAGGCGGAGGATTATATCGACTGGCTGGGAAGTGCGTACCGCTATGTGCTGACCAACAGGAAAAATGAAATGGTCACCATCCGCGAGGAGTTGGAGGCCGCAAAAAATATTGTTCGGCTCTTAAATGAAAAATACGGCGGTCAACTCATCCTGGAATCAAACCTGAACGATGCTGATCTGCAGGCCATGCTGATACCCGGATCCTTGCCGGTGATCATCGAAAGCCTGGTGAGGAATACGATCATCACGCGTTTTGAACCCTTTTTCATCCGCTGTTACCAGGAGGAAGGTTACCTGACAATCGAAACAAAACTCAACGACAGGCTGATCCGCCATCAGCCGAGTGAAGATGCGTTCGGACGCCTGCAAAGATCGTATGCCATTTACACCGAACTGCCCCTGATCAAAGTCAAAGCCTACACGGAAAATTATATTAAATTGCCCGTCATCAGGGTCATGGAAGAAATGGGAGCACCAGCATGAATGTCATTATCGTCGAAGATGAAATTCCCGCAGCCGAGAAGCTTGAGCGCTACCTCCAAAAATATGATCCTTCTATCCGGGTTCTCGCCATCCTTCATTCAGTAAAGGATACTGTTGAATGGCTCCGGGAAAACAGGGCGAACCTCGATCTGATCTTCATAGATATTCAGTTGAGGGACGGCTTGAGTTTCCAGGTTTTTCAGCAGGTGACCGTCGACACACCGGTGATCTTTACCACCGCCTACAACGAATTTGCCCTGGATGCTTTCAAAGTCAACAGCATAGATTACCTTCTTAAGCCCATCACCTTTACCGATCTCACTTCAAGCCTTAAGAAGTTTTCCGTGCTGAAGGAACAATTGAAGGGCAAAGGCGACGACCTCACGCGCATGCAGGAAACATTTTCGTCCCTGAAAACGCGGACCTATAAAACCAGGTTCATGGTCAAAGTGGGGGAGCACATAAAATCCATCCCCATCGAGCAGGTGAGTTTTTTTTATGCTGACGGCCGGGAGGTCTATCTCGTCGCAATGCAGGGACGTAAATTCATTATCGACTATACCCTTGAGTCCCTTGAACACATTCTCGACCCCGCCTTATTCTTCCGCCTGAACCGCACTTTCATCGTGAACATCAATGCCATCAGGGATGTGCTGGTGTATTCGAACAGTCGTTTGAAGATCATACCCATACAGGACTTCGACAGAGAAATGATCGTCAGCCGCGAGAAGGTAAACGAGTTTAAAGAGTGGTTTGATGGTGTGAGGAAAAGTTGAAAGGTTTGAAAGGTTTGAAAAGTTTTGAGAAGCACACTACTCTACTGATACCGTCATCCTGAGCGAAGGTGGTGTGTCGGAAAGTGTGAGCGAAGGACCCCCCAACGCGGACAAGCAATTGCGAACGAAGCCTCATCGGTGCACGTAAGAGTAGCTTTTAGGCGGAAAATTTGATATCGTGGAGCGATAGACCCTTTGTAAGTAAGGTAAGGGAAGGCCATGCACTCGTGCGTTTTATGTTCCTCAAGGAATATAAACAGATTATTTGGCAGGTCCAAATCCCTGCGCGCGTATGCCGCCACTCTTGTGAGTGGTGAATTGTGAGTGAGAGGTGTGTAAATTCTGAGATTTGTCGTTCCTTGCGTGGCAGAATTGCCGCGCATCCTAGCGCGCGGCCGCGAGCACCCTCCTCACCGCCCACACGATCAATTCCGGGTCTTCTCTGGGAATGGCGTGGGTCGTTTGATTGGAGACAACGATTGTTCCTTTCGGGGAATTCAGCGCCCACCCCTGCAGCATCCTGATGCGGTGCCGGACATCGACTTTATAGTGCTGCTCCTGATCGAAAGAAAATTTCATGAAGGGCGGAAATGGTTTTGCTGATATTAGCACAACAACCGGGACATCGGGTACAGCGCGAAGGTCGCGGTCACCGGGGTTCAGGACAAATAGATTTCGCATGGCCCGGAACTCCGCCTTCGCCGCGGGTGACCTGCGCTCGATGAGGGCGCCAAAGGATGACCAATATGCCTCGTGCCCTTCCCTTCCCGCGCCAACGGAGTCGAACGGCGCAAGTTCATCCGCTAAGGACTGCGTGATGATGGGACCCGGATCAACATATACGATCCCGGCTATCTCCGTCGGGTAATATCCTGCGAAATAACGCGCGAGGATTCCGCCCCACGAGTAGCCAACCAGCACATAGGGAGGTGCCACGTCCATTGTGAGCAGCAACCTGCGAAGTCTCGCCGTCACATGCTGGGGCGTGGGCGTCATGTTGTCCCAGTCGGAGCGGCCCATCCCAGCCCGATCATACGCCACAACAGGGGCGGCACTGGCCACCTGCGAAAAGACTTTATTCCATACTTCAAGGGAATTTGACAGACCTGCTTCCAGGATGATCACAGGACTTCCCCGTTGGCGGCTCCCAAGCCCGGCGACCTGAACCCGCACCTGGTACCCATCGACCTCCACCATGCGCGTAGTCCTTGCCGTGTCCACCGGCTGCGCTTTTGTGCCCCAACCGACAACGACGTACAATGCCAATGTCAAACAGATCAGATGACGATACTGAAACAGAGAGAAGCCTCCAGAAGAAATGACGGCGGACATCAACACAAACACATTAACACATTAACACATTAACACATTAACACATCAACACATCAACACATTACAGATGGCTCTCCTTCCGCTTTAGCGTAAACACGTGCCAGTTGTCCATCATTTTCAAGGGAAGATAAACTACATCGCCCATGTACTCCCACCCCGCTTTGTCCACCTTATTGAGGAGCCACACGATGGTAACGCGATCGTTCACTTCTTCGCCGTTGATGTTGATCTTCTGTCTGTAATCGCGTTCGGGTTCCAGGATATCAGTGTATTCCGGTTCGATCAAACCATAATCGACGTAAAAGACTGGTTTGAAACCTCCTTTGTCAACGAAGTACATCAACTGAATGTACTTCAGTTCTTTGTCGTCGTTGAGATTTTTTTTGTCGACGACAACCTGGGCACGCGATGTAAGATTTAAAGCAAGAAAAAAGACAACCAGAGTTAAAAAGCCAGTGATTGGTTTGAAGGGTTTCATAGCTTTCTTTTTAGGTAAAGAAGATAGAGAAAATTCACTGTTAATACGGGGCAAACGCCGTGAAAAGCGTCACAGGAAGTTGAACTGCCGGTTTACGCCATGGTTGGTCCAAGGCGTGTTGCGGTAGGGGTTACCTTTTCTCACGCCCCTTTCTACCTTTCCACCTCTGTACCTTTTAAACCTTTCCACCTTTCCACCTCTCTACTGTAAGCATTCCAACTTGCATTTCAACTTGCATTTCAACTTGCATTTCTACCTGCATTTCCCACCCTTCTAACACGCACCACCAATCCGAATACCAGCAACAACACCCCAAACCCGATCAGGTAAATAAACCCAGTCGACGCATCAGGAGCAGTAACCACTTTCTGAACATCGATCTTCTCGTAAGTGGGGATCAGCCAACTGAACCAGTAAGCCTGTGCCAAAACGATAAAGCAAATAAAGATCAGCATGTAAAAACTGTGCTTCACGGTAAACCGGAACAACTCGGATTCCTTGCCGACAAGATGTCCCGCCGCAGCGGCAACGGCAATGGACTGTGGAGAGATCATTTTTCCGACAACACCTCCGGAAGCATTGCCGGCCACCGTCACCACGGGATCCACACCGATCGAGGTAGCGGTCTCATACTGAAGCCTGGCAAACAACGCATTGGCTGATGTGTCAGAGCCGGTGATAAAAACCCCCAGCCACCCGAGCACGGGCGCAAAGAACGGAAACAAAAATCCCGTGTTGGCCAGTGCCTCTGCAAGGGTGATAGTAATACCGGATGCGTTCACGATGTAAGCAAAACCCAACACCGCACCGATGGTCACGACAGGAAATTTCAGCTGATGAAGTGTCGTGACGAAGACATTGAATCCCTCCCGGAATGAAAGTCCCACCAGCGGTATGGCAATGATGCAGGAGATCAGGATGGCTGTCCCTGACGCCGACAGGTAATTGAATTTATAAATATGTGCCAACAGGTTTCCGTTCCTGTCCTGAATGACATTGTGAAGTGTCGGAATTTCAAATTGGACCAGTCCGACGGAATTCAGCGCATCCTTTACGGACGGAATTCCCCAGGCGATCACGAGCACTGTCAACAAAATAAAAGGCGACCATGCGCGGATGATCTGCCCCGGTGAATAATGAACGTCCGTACTAAGACTCGGCGGCACTTCGTCCTTGAAGTGCCAGATGGTTTTTGGTTTCCAGAATTTCAACAGCACAATGAGGCAGACAATGGAACCAATTCCGGCGATCACATCCGGCAGCGCCGGACCGAGAAAGTTGGATGTAAACCATTGCAGCACAGCGAAAGAGATCCCTGCGACGAGGATAGCAGGCAGCACCTCCCCTGTTTTTTTCACACCCGACATCAGCACGATCAGGTAAAACGGAAGTACAACGGACAGGATAGGCAGCGTTCTTCCGACCATCTGTGAAATGGCCATGTCCGGAAGTCCCGAAACCTGGCCAGCCACCGTAATGGGAATACCGATGGCGCCAAATGCAACGGGGGCCGTATTCGCAATGAGACAGATGCCCGCGGCATACAGTGGGTTGAAACCCAATCCCACAAGCATGGCCGCGGTGATGGCCACAGGAGCGCCAAACCCCGCTGTGCCCTCCAGGAATGCGCCGAAAGAAAAAGCGATGAGCAGGGCCTGCAATCTCCTGTCAGAGGTGATGGAGGCCATGAAGTGCTTGATGATCTCAAACTGTCCGCTCTTCACGGTGAGGTTGAATAAAAACACCGCCGTGATCACGATCCAGCAGATGGGGAACAGTCCGTACATAATCCCGTGTGCTGTTGACAGGAGTGCCAGTTTAACGGGCATTCCATATATGAGCACGGCAATGACGATGGCCACCAGCGTCGCGAGCAAACTCGCCTGGTAACCCTTCATCTTCCTGATGATCAGTGCCCAGAAGATGAAAGCAATAGGAAGCAAGGCCACCAGCGCCGACAGGACGATGTTGTTAAAGGGATCGATTACTTGTGTCCACATAGCGGTAAGTATAAGCGGTAAGTAGTAAGTAGTACAACCAATGTCTGGATAATTCTCTGTTATTCAAAGGGGGGTTGTTTGAGTGGTTTAAGAAGTTTGTTCAAGGGACTCTCAATGAACTCCGTTATAATTAACGTAGACCGTCCGAGGCCTGAAGGGCCGGGAGATATCAGCGCAGGGTGAAGCCCTGCGTTAACGATAGAACGATACCCAAAAAGATGAGAGTTGAGATGCACCATGAACAGCACCACAACCCCGCATTTTGTTTTGGTTAGTTTGAACCACTCATGCCGCATCATCTTCCGCCCTTACAGGGCCTTTGTTTGAATGATGCTTCCTTGCCCAGGCCTTGAAGCTGCGCTTCTGCAACCTGGGCTGATGTATTGTGCCCTTTCAGGGCTGGCCTCCTGCAAAGATTTCTGTGAACCCATTTTCATAGCGAAATCCATGAGGTGAGGCGCACACCGAAAATAACGCTCAACGGTACTCCAACAACGTTCCCGCTATGTGCTGAACCCCTCCTGGAATGTTGAAATAATAGGTAACAAGAACGCGCTTGTCATCCAGCATCACCGCCCAGGAATAACCCAGGTCGGTGGTACCTCCGTCATCGCGTAAAATGATCTCCGGCGCTGTGGCGAAGTCCGTACATTCGGCGTTGAGGATGCGGGCGCGGATGCCATAGGGTTTGTGCCTGTAGCCATAAGTGAGCAACACCCTGTTGTCGGGCAACCGGAGAGCGTGAAGCGGATGGCCCTGAAAGCCCATCTTCTCCCAGGGATGAAATGTCTTTCCCCCATCCGTCGAGCGGGCGATACACGCCTGGTCGCCGAGGTTGGCCGTGCGCAAAAAAGCGACGAGATCGCCATCGGGTGTCTCGTAAATGGAGGTTTCATTGAAGGAAGCTTCCTCATCCTTTGCTACGGAACACGAATATTCCCAGCTCCTGCCTTTATCGGCTGAGATGATCAGGTGGGTTGACGTCTTAAAGGGCGACACCAGGTCGGTGGCGGCTACCACCCAGAAGATACGCCCGTGCTTTCCTTCCCACAGGGCGCCGCGGTTGTAGGCAGGCAACGGCTGGCCCAGGGCATTGAAATTTTTTTCCGGCGCAATATGCGGCGGATATTCCGGACCCAGCCAGCGCTTTCCTCCATCCTCCGATCGCAGGAGATAGCCACCGAGAAAGACCACTCCCTCCCCGGCCTGAAAAAAAGGTTTCTTCAGGTTGGGCATACCATCCCCCCGGATGAACGCCCATCCGTAGCTGGCCCCCTTGCCGGCGTCGGCGAGGTCCTGCGTGTACGGCGGCAGCTCGATCTGGAAGCTCTGATCCATCAGCATGTGGCCGTTGTTCTGGTCGATGCGGACGAACGTCGAGTAGCCGCGATAGCGATCGGGGAACTCGTTGAGGTGCTGCTCGGCCGTAATCGAGCCGCCGGTCTTCGCGTTCCAGCCCTTCAGCGCCGGCACCATCGACGAGATGTGCACGTACTTCGTGTCGGGCGTCGCGAAGATGCCGCCGTGCGACGTCTGCAGGTTCGGCACCTGCACGACCTGCTTCGCGCGGAAGTCGGCGAGATCGATCATGCCGATGCGCCCGTGGGCGCGATCGTTGATGTAGAGCCAGCGGCCGTCGTACTTGCCGTCGGTCTCACTCAGCGCGGGGTGGTGCGAGTCGCCCCAGCGCAGCGGCTCATCCGGATCGTTGGGACCGCGGACGAGCGGACCGGCCGCGCGCGCGTTGTCGAGCGAGGCCTCCGACCAGTCGGCGCCGTAGCCGTAGCCCTGCCAGGGCTCGGGCGTGAACACCGCAATCGTCTTCAGCAGCCGCATCGACGGCAC